>DASTZE010000157.1:0-11984 GCA_035764425.1 Gaiellaceae bacterium | reverse complement strand
GCGCTGCTCGAGGCTGTCGATCACGTTCGGCATAGAAAGAGCCCGGTCGGGCCCGGCGCGAAATCGTAGCGTAGCGGCGAACGAGCCGGGGTGTTACGGGAAGCCGATGCGCCGCGGAGGCCAGTAGATGGCGAAAACCTTGCCGATCAGCTCGTTCTCGTCCAGGGCGCCCCAGACCCGCGAGTCGCACGACTGCCGCCGGTTGTCGCCCATCACGAAGATGTGGTGCTTCGGCACATGCCAGGTCCCGCTCTCGCCGCCGAGGCGGTCGGGCTGGATGTAGGCGGACTCGTCGAGGGGCTTGCCGTTGATCACCACCTTCCCGTTGTCGCGGACGGTGACGGTGTCGCCGGGCAGGCCGATGATCCGCTTCACGAACGTCCCGCCCGCACCGCACTGCTCCTGCGCCGACTTGGGCGTGTGGAAGACGACGATGTCCTTCCGGGCGGGGTCGGTGAAGTGGTAGATGAACCGGTTCGCGAGCACGCGGTCGGAGTACGACGCTTCGCAGTCCAGCCCCGGCCTGGCGCAGTGCAGCGTCGGCTCCATCGACGACGACGGGATCCGGTACGGGTTCACGACGTACGCCTTGATCAGCAGGACGATGACAACCGCGCCGACGATCGTGACGATCCAGTCCACGGCGATCCGCCACGGGCGCGGCAGGTTCTCCGTGAGGCGGTCGATCGGCCCCCTCACGCAGCGCTCCGCAGCCGGCTCTGCTCGCGCCGCCACTCGGCGACCTTTGCGTGGTCGCCCGAGAGGAGGACGTCGGGAACGCCCCAGCCGCGGAACTCCGCCGGCCGCGTGTAGTGCGGGTACTCCAGCCCGCCCTCGAGCTCCGGCGAGAAGCTCTCCTCGACCCCGGATTCCTCGTTGCCGAGCGCGCCGGGCAGCCGGCGCGCGACCGCGTCGATGATCACCATCGCGGGCAGCTCGCCGCCCGAGAGGACGTAGGGGCCGATCGAGATCGCGTCGTTCGCGAGGTGGTCGACCACGCGCTCGTCGAAGCCCTCGAAGCGGGCCGAGAGCAGGGTGACGTGCGCGTCCTCGGCGAGCTCCTCGACCACGCGCTGGGTGAGCGGCCGCCCACGCGGCGTCAGCGCGACCACACGGTGCTGCGGCTGTCCGCCGTAGACGGCGTCGAGCGCCGCCGCGACCACATCGACGCGCAGCACCATCCCGGCGCCGCCGCCGTACGGCTCGTCATCGACCTGCCCCGCCCGGAGCGGCGTCGTGTCGCGGTAGTTGAAGAGCCGCACCTCGAGCTCGGAGCCGAGCACGGCCGAAAGCGGCCGCAGTTCGAATGCGCTCGCGAACGCATGCGGAACCAGGGTGAAGACATCGACCTGCACGGCGGCCAGCGAGGTTACCCGTCGCCTGCGAAGCCGGGGTTAACCTCGATCGTGCCCGCCTCGAGGTCGACGTTGCCCACGCAGGCGTCGACGAGCGGCAGGCGAAGGCCGGAATCGAGCACGAGCACATCGTTTGCGATCCCCGGCTCGACGTCCTCCACCCGGCCGAGCTCGCGCCCGCCCGCTTCCTCGGCCCGCAGGCCGACGAGCTGGAACACGTAGTAGGAGTCCTCGTCCGGGGGCGGCAGCTCCGCCCGCAGGACGAGCAGGTCGGCGCCGCGCTCGGCGCGCCGGTCGAGCCGGATCACGAGGCGCCCCCCCGACCGCTTCGACTCGATGATCGTCGCCGGCTCCCCGCCGACGTGGACGACCGCGCCCTTGGCCAGCCGCCCGGGGTCCTCGGACGCCCGCTCGACCGCGAACGCACCGGCCAGCCCGTGCGGGCGGCCCACCCGCCCCACGGACACCCAGTCTGCGTCGCTCACTCCACGATCTCGAGCACGATGCGGCGGCGATCGCCGGCCGAGCCGGCGCGGACAACCGTGCGCAGGGCGCGGGCCATCCGGCCCTGGCGGCCGATCACCTTGCCGACGTCGTCGGGCGCGACGTGCAGCTCGAGCACGACGGCGTCGTCGCGCTCGACCCGCTCGACACGCACCGCGTCCGGCGCATCGACGAGCTGCCGCGCCAGGTACTCGAGCAGCTGCTCGCTCAATTCAGAGCCCGCTCAACCCAGGTTCTGCGTCTTGAGCAGGCGGCGCACCGACTCCGTCGGCGTCGCGCCCTTGCCGAGCCAGTCGCGGACCTTGCCCTCGTCGAACTCGATCAGCGACGGCTCGAGCTGCGGGTTGTACCGCCCGACGATGTCGATGAACTTGCCGTCCCGCGGCGAGCGCGAATCGGCGACGACGACGCGGTAGATCGGGTTCTTCTTCGAGCCCACCCGCGTGAGCCTCATCTTGACTGCCATCTGACCTCCGATGTTGCCTTGTGCGTGAGCGTCACAAGCTACCGCTTGGCGCGCCGTTGCTTCTTGCGCCTGCCCTTCGCCCCCGGCCGCGCGGACTGGGGCGGCGCCGGCGCCGCAAGCCCGCCGCCGCCGTCGGGCGCCATCCCCGGCAGTGCCGGCAGCTTGCCCTTCGACATGCCCTTCATCAGCTTCTGCATCTGCTTGCGTGCGCTCATGAGCTGGTTGACCTGCTCCATGGACGTGCCGCTTCCGGCCGCGATCCGGCGGCGCCGCGAGAGGTCGATCACGTGCGGAAAGCGCCGCTCGCGCGGCGTCATCGAGAGCACGATCGCCTCGATCCGCGCCATGTCCTTCTCGTCCACCTCGACGTCCTGGAGCTGCTTGCCGAGGCCCGGCACCAGCCCCAGCACGGACTTGAAGGAGCCCATCCGCTTCAGCATCCGGTAGCTCGTGAGCAGGTCGTCGAAGGTGAACTCGCCCTGGAGCATCTGCTCCTCGAGCCGGCGCTGCTCGTCCTCCGACGTCGCCTGCTCCGCCCTCTCGATCAGCGTCAGGACGTCGCCCATGCCGAGGATCCGCGACGCCATGCGGTCGGGGTGGAAGTACTCGAGCTGGTCGAGCTTCTCGCCCAGCGAGATCAGCTTGATCGGCCGGCCGGTGACCGCCTTGACCGAGAGCGCGGCCCCGCCGCGCGCGTCGCCGTCGAGCTTCGTCAGCACGACGCCGTCGAAGGCGACGCGCTCCTGGAACGCCTCCGCGACGGCGACCGCCTCCTGGCCCGTCATCGAGTCGAGGACGAGCAGGACGTTCGTCGGCTTGACGGCGTTGCGCACGGCCACGAGCTCGTCCATGAGCGCCTCGTCGACGTGCAGGCGGCCGGCGGTGTCGACGATGACGACGTCGCGGCCCTCGTCGCGGGCGCGCTGGACGCCCGCCTTGGCTACGGCGACCGCGTCGCCCTCGCCGCGGTACACGGGAATCTGGATCTGCTTGCCCAGCTGCTCGAGCTGGTCGATCGCCGCGGGGCGCTGCAGGTCGGCGGGCACCAGCGCGGGCTTCTTGCCCTCCTTGCGCAGGAGCAGCGCGAGCTTGGCGGAGGCGGTGGTCTTGCCGGAGCCCTGCAGGCCGGCCATGAGGATCACGGTCGGCGGGCGGCCGGCGAACGCGAGCCGCGAGTCGCCCGTGCCCATCAGCTCGGTCAGCTCGTCGTGGACGACCTTCACCACCTGCTGGCCGGGGTTCAGGTCCTTCAGCACTTCCTCGCCGAGCGCCCGCTCGCGCACGCGCGCGACGAAGTCCTTCACGACGCGGAAGTTGACGTCCGCCTCGAGCAGCGCCAGGCGGATCTCGCGCATGGCGCGCGAGATCGACTCCTCGTCGAGGCGGCGCTTGCCGCTCAGGTCGCCGAGGGCGGCGCTGAGCTTGTCGGACAGGGTGTCGAACACGGTCGGGAAAGTGTAGGGCGACCGGTCCCGTTCCCCGCGCGGCTCAGAGGATGGGAACGCGCGGCGTGAGCCGCCTGCCCGCCCCGGGTGCGGGCCGACGTGTTGTCAAGGGCGCGGACAGCACCCTTTTCGACAAGGCCGCACGACCCTAGACTCGGCCCATGCAGGGACGGAAGACCGTCTCGATCCTCTTCTGCGACGTCGTCGATTCCACGCCGCTGGGCGAGCAGCTCGATCCGGAGTCGCTCCAGCGCGTGATGAGCCGCTGGTTCGCCGAGGCGCGCACGATCGTGGAGCTCCACGGAGGGACGGTCGAGAAGTTCATCGGCGACGAAGTGATGGCCGTCTTCGGCGTCCCGGTCGTGCACGAAGATGACGCGCTCCGCGCCGTGCGTTCCGCATCGGCGATGCGCGACCGGCTCACGAGCCTGAACGACGAGCTGGAGCAGGCGTACGGCGTACGGCTCGCCGTGCGGATCGGCGTCAACACCGGAGAGGTTGTGGTCGGCGACCCGTCGAGCGGCGGGACGTTCGTGATGGGCGAGCCGGTCAACCTGGCCAAGCGGCTCGAGCAGGCGGCCGCCCCGGGCCAGATCCTGATCGGGAAAGCGACGTATCCGCTGGTTGCGAACGCCGTCCGGGCGGGCCCGCTGGAGTCGTTCCGCGTGAAAGGGAAGCGTGAGGCGGTGGCGCCTTTTCGTGTCGAGCACGTCGATACCGACGCTCCCGGGGTGGCGCGGCGCCGGGACACGGCGCTCGTCGATCGCAAGGCCGAGCTGGCACGCCTTGAAGAAGCGTTCGAGGCCGCAGCGGCGGAGACCACAAGCCGGCTCGTAACGCTCGTCGGGGCCGCTGGGCTCGGCAAGACGCGCCTGGCCGACGAGCTCGTCCAGCACGTCGCCGACCGGGCTCGGGTGCTCACGGGCCGCTGCCTCCCCTACGGCGACGGCATCACCTTCTGGCCGCTGATCGGGGTGCTGCACGCACTCGGCAAGGACGGGCTCGGTGCTGCCCTGGCCGGCGCGGACGACCGCGACGCGGTGGCCGAGCGGCTGCGCGCCCTGACGAGTGACGCGCCCGGCCCCGTGGACGAGCTCTTCTGGGCCGCGCGCCGGCTCGTCGAGTCCCTCGCCGCCGACCGGCCGCTGGTGCTCGTGCTCGAGGACATCCACCGCGCCGAGCCGACGTTCCTCGATCTCGTCGAGTACCTGCACAGCCGCATCGACTCCGCGGCCGTGCTGATCGTCTGCCCGGCCCGTCCTGAGCTGCTCGAGCGCCGGCCGGGCTGGACGGCGCCGCGCGAGCGAGCCGACGTGGTCGTCCTCGAACCCCTGGCAGAGCGCGACGCCGACGCGCTGCTCGCCGGGCTGGGAGCCGACCTGGATGACGCGACCCGCGAGCGCGTGCTGCGCTCGGCGGAGGGGAATCCACTCTACGTCGAGCAGCTCGCTGCGCTCGCCGAAACGGGCGAGCTGGTCGTCCCGCCGACGATCCAGGCCCTCCTGTCGGAGCGCCTCGACCGGCTCGGGGACGATGAGCGCGCGGTGCTCGAGCGAGCGGCAATCGTGGGCCAGGAGTTCTCGCGCCGCGCCGTCACCGACCTCTGCCCGCCCGAGCTCCGGAGCTCCGTGGGCCGGCACCTGCTGGCGCTCGTCCGCCGAGAGCTCGTCCGCCCGCATGCGTCCGGTTCGACGACCGAGGACGGCTTCCGCTTCCGCCACGCGCTCATCCGCGACGTCACCTACGAGACCATGCCGAAGGAGGCCCGGGCGCTCTTCCATGAGTGGTTCGCAGACTGGCTCGATCGCAACGCGGGCGAGCGCGCCACCGAACTGGAGGAGATTGTCGGCTACCACCTCGAGCAGGCCGTCCGGATGCGCGCCGAGCTCGGCCCGACGGATGCCCGCTCTCACCGGCTCGCCCGCCGCGGAGCTCAACGGCTCGCGGCATCGGGACGCCGCGCGTTCGGCCGCGACGACCTGCCCGCCGCCGTGAACCTGCTCGCGCGCGCACTGGCGCTGCTGGCGCCGGACGCTTCCGAGCGTCCAGCGCTGCTGGCAACGCTCGCCAGCGCGCAGGCGAAAAGCGGCGACTTCCGCCTTGCGGAGGAGACGTTCGCCCTCGGTGCCGACGAGGCGAGCCGGGTCGGGGACCGGCGATCGGCGCTGCGCATCACCGTCGAGCGCCAGGCCATGCGCTTCTTCACGGCGCCCAACCAGACGAGCGAGGAGAACATCCGCGTCGCCCAAGCGGTGATCCCCGAGCTCGAGGCGCTCGGTGACGACCTCGGTCTCGCCAAGGCGTGGCGCCTGCTGAGCGACGCGCATGCGACGTCGTGCCAGTGGGGAGCGAAGGAAGAGGCACTGGAACAGGCGCTTCGCCACGCCCGGCGCGCACCCGAAGCCAGGCAGGAGCTCAGCGCGATCATCGGACAGCTCGCGCAGACCCTTCACTACGGCCCCACCCCGGCACCGGAGGCGATCGGGCGCTGCCGCGAGCTGCTCGCCGCCGCCGAACGCGACCGCGGCGCGCGCGCCGGGGTGACGGCGAGCATGGCTGCACTGCGGGCGGCCCGGGGTGAGTTCGACGAGGCCCGCACGCTCTTCGCCGACGCGGTCTCGCTGTACGAGGAGCTCGGTCTCCGATTCCGCAGGACGGTTCGCGCGTTCGACGGAGCCGAGATCGAGCTGCTCGCGGGAGACGTGCCGAACGCCGAACGACAGATGCGCGAGGCCTACAGCACGCTCGAGGAGATGGGTGAGAACGGCGTCCGCTGCGTGGCAGCGGCCGTGCTTGCCGACATCCTCTGCCGCCTCGGGGCCGACGCCGAGGCGGCCGCCTTTGCAGCCGTGGCCGAGGAGCTCGCGGAGGAGGACGACGTCTTCGCGCAGGTCGTCCGCCGCTCGGTGCTCGCGCGCCTGCTCGCCCGCCAGGGACGTGGCGACGAGGCCGAGGCGCTTGCGCGGGAGGCACTCGGGCGAATCGACCAGACGGACTTCCTGGCGCTCCAGGCCGACGCGCGGCTGGCGCTGGCGGATGTCCGGGCAAGCGTCGGCGACGACGCGGGCGCACAGGCGCTGCGCGAAGCGGCGCGGGCGCTGTTCGAACGGAAAGGGAACCTGGCGGCCGCCCGCGTGCTCGACCTTCCCTTGGGGAGCCCGCGGCCGGCGGTGTAGGGTCGTCCGACACCCCACAAGGAGGACGCTGTGGCCATCTTCGAAGCAACCGACGAGCCGCTCACCGTCGACACCGCCCTGACGTTCGAGCGCAGTCGGCCGCCCACCCTCCAGGAGGCGATCGATCACGCGTATGACCAGGCCAAGGAGCGGGCTACTGGTCATTTGAGCTTCAAGATCGACGAGCTCATCATCGTCGGCAGCAACCCGGTCACGGACTACAAGGTGGTGCTTTCGCCGGTCGACTAGCCCGAAACGAGTCGTCCTTCCGGGGCATGGCCGGCGTCGCGCCTGCCCTTTTCGAACCGGGCAACGCGGGCCTACACTCGCCCGATATGCAGGGGAGAAAGACGGTCTCGATCCTCTTCTGCGACGTCGTCGACTCGACGCCGCTCGGCGAGCAGCTCGACCCAGAGTCGCTGCAGCGCGTGATGAGCCGCTGGTTCGCGGAGGCGCGCGTGATCGTCGAGCGCCACGGCGGCACCGTGGAGAAGTTCATCGGCGACGAGGTGATGGCCGTCTTCGGCGTACCGGTCGTGCACGAGGACGACGCACTGCGGGCCGTGCGCGCCGCCTCTGCGATGCGCGACCGGCTCGATGCCCTGAACGACGAGTTCGACGAGGCCTACGGCGTCCGCCTCGCCGTGCGCATCGGCGTGAACACCGGCGAGGTGGTCGTCGGCGACCCGTCGACGGGCGGCACCTTCATCACCGGCGCGCCCGTGAACCTCGCCAAGCGCCTCGAGCAGGCCGCCGACCCCGGGCAGATCCTGATCGGCAAGGCCACGTACCCGCTGGTCGCGAACGCCGTGCGGGCCGGCCCGCTCGAGTCGTTCCGCGTCAAGGGCAAGCGCGAGGCGGTCGCGCCGTTCCGCGTCGAGCACGTCGACGCCGGTGCGCCGGGCGTCGCGCGCCGGCACGACACGCCGCTCGTCGACCGCACGCTCGAGCTGGCGCAGCTCGAGCGCGCCTTCGACGCCGCGGCCGCCGGGCGCACCAGCAGGCTCGTCACCGTCGTCGCGGCGGCCGGGCTCGGGAAGACCCGGCTCACCGAGGAGCTCGTGCATCACGTCGCCGACCGCGCCCGCGTGCTCACCGGCCGCTGCCTCCCCTACGGCGACGGCATCACCTTCTGGCCGCTGATCGAGGTTCTGCGCTCGCTCGGCGACCATGGCCTCCGTGCGGCGCTCGCCGGGACGGAGGACGGCGACGCGGTCGAGGAGCGGCTGCGCGCCCTGACGAGCGACGCGCCCGGACCGGTCGACGAGCTGTTCTGGGCCGCCCGGCGCCTGCTCGAGTCGCTCGCCGGCGACGTGCCGGTGGTGCTCGTGCTCGAGGACATCGACCGCGCCGAGCCCACCTTCCTCGATCTCGTGGAGTACCTCCTGAGCCGGATCGAAGGAGCGCCGGTGCTACTGGTGTGCCCCGCGCGGCCGGAGCTGCTCGAGCGGCGCCCGGAGTGGACGGCGCCGAGGGAGCGCGCGGAGGTCATCGTCCTCGAGCCGCTCTCGGCGAGCGATGCAGAGACGCTGCTCGCCGGGCTCGGGGCCGACCTGGACGACGCGACCCGCGAGCGCGTCCTGCGCTCGGCGGAAGGCAACCCGCTGTACGTCGAGCAGCTCGCCGCGCTCGCGGGCAGCGGCGAGGTGGTCGTTCCGCCGACGATCCAGGCGCTGCTCTCGGAGCGGATCGACCGGCTGCAGGAGGACGAGCGGGCGATCCTGGAGCGCGCCGCGGTCGTCGGCCAGGAGTTCTCGCGCCGCATCGTCACCGACCTCTGTCCGCCGGAGCTGCGCGGCGACGTCGGGCGCCACCTGCTCGCGCTCGTCCGCAAGGAGCTGATCCGGCCCCACGCCTCCCCGTCCTCCCGCGAGGACAGCTTCCGCTTCAGGCACGCGCTCATCCGCGACGTCACCTACGAGGCCATGCCCAAGGAGGCGCGTGCGCTCTTCCACGAGTGGTGCGCCGACTGGATCGAGCGCAACGGGGGCGACCGCGCGCTGGAGCTCGAGGAGATCGCGGGCTACCACCTCGAGCAATCGGTGGGCCTCCGAGCCGAGCTCGGCCCACGCGACGCCCGGAGCGAGCGCCTTGCCGGTCGCGCGGCCGCGCTGCTCGGCGCGGCCGGTGTACGCGCGCAGGCCCGCGGCGACATCCCGGCCGCCATCGGGCTGCTGGAGCGCACCGCCGCGCTCCTCGACTCGGACGACCCCGGGCGGGTCGCCGTCGCCGTCGAACTGGGCACGGCGCTCCACGCCGGTGGGCAGTTCGACCGGGCCGACCTGGTGCTCACGGAGGCGGAGGTCGCGGCGGCGCGTCTCGGCGACGACCGCCTGCTCGCCCATGCCGAGCTCGAGCACGCCTTTGTGCGGATGTACTCGGAGCCCGAGCGCGCGCTGCCGCTGCTCGAGGGAGTCGCGCAGACCGCCGTCGACGTCTTCACGCGGTTCGACGACGACGCGGGACTGGCACGCGCCTGGCGGGTCGTCGCCGGCGGCCAGTTCGGACGTGGCCACTTCGCAGACGCGACCGTGACGCTCGACCGTGCGATCGCCCACGCGAACCGCGCCGGCGTCGAGCGTGAGCAGGTGGTCCTCCTCTGGCGCCTCGGCATCGCGCTCGCCCTCGGGCCAGTGGCCGCCGACGCGGCGCTCGCGCGCGTGGAGGACATCCTCCCGCGGATGGGGCACAACATGGTCGGCGAGGGCGTGACCCGGGCGCTGATCGCACGGCTGCACGCCATGCTCGGCCACGACGCGCAGGCGCGGGAGGAGTACGCGCGGGCGCGCTTCGCGGTCGAGCGCCTCGGCGACTCGGTCTACGCCGCCGCGCTGGCGCTCTACGCCGGGCCGGTCGAGCAGTACGCCGGCGATCTCGCCGGGGCGGAGCGCGAGCTGCGCGCGGCCGTCGAGCGCCTCGGCGCGATGGGTGAGAAAGGCGCCTTCTCGACGGTTGCCGTGCTGCTCGCGCGCGTCCGGCTCGAGCTCGGCGACGTCGACGAGGCCTCGGCCCTCGTCGAGGCGAGCGAGCACGCGGCGGCGGCCGAGGACGTCTACTCGCGCACGCTGTCGCGCGGGGCACGCGCGCGCATCCTCGCCGTCCGCGGCGATCCCGCTGCCGTCACGCTGGCGCGGGAGACCGTGGCACTCGCGCACGAGACCGACGGCCTCTCGCTGCAGGGCACCGCCCTCCTCGACCTCGCGCTCGTGCTCGACGGCGAAGGCGCGGATGAGGCGCTCGGCGCAGCGTGTGAGCGGTTCGCGGCGAAACGCGACCTGGCCTCCTTGGCGCACGCCCGGCTTGACTCCCGCACCACGAAGGCGTAGGAACCTGCTGTGGAGCCCGGCTTCTTCATCAAGTTGACCGAGATCCCGGACCTCGCAAGCAAGCTCGAGGATCCGGAGTTCAACGAGCGGCTCCGCACCGACCCCGCTTCGGTCTTCGCCGAGCACGGGATCGACATGCCGCCGGAGCTGCTCCCGGACACGGTCGAGCTACCGTCAGCCGAGCGCATCGTCGAGATCAAGGAGGCGCTGGCGGTGCTCGCGGTCAACCGCGCGGACTTCCCCTGGTTCCCCTGGATCTTCCGAACGGAGTTCTTCCCGTGGTTCATGCTGCCGTGGTTCCCGTGGCTCTTCGGCAGCGGCGAGAGCTCATCGGAGTGACGGCGCGGGTCCGCCGGGCCCGGTACCTCTTCCTCACGTTCACCGACACCCCGACGCTCGACCTGGCGGCGTTCCTGCGCGGCGACGTGCGCCTGGGCGTCGCCCCGCAGGCGGTCGCCCTGTCGGTGCTGCGTGGAGCGGCCTATCCGCTGCACGACGCCGATCTCGAGCTCCTCGCGAGCGTCGACGGGACGAGCTGGACCGACGGCGGCTCGTTCGACGAGGCGCGCGTCACCGAACTGGTCGGGCGCGGTCTGCTCGTCAGCGACGCGGACGACGGCGAGGCGGCCGAGCTGCGGCAACGGGAGGAGGCGATCGCCGCTGCGAACTGGCACCCGTACGCCCTGCTGCTCCACACGCTGACGCGCTGGCGCGGCGTCGGGAAGGACGCCGTCCAGCTCGACAGCGGCATCCTCGACGCCACGCTGGCCGCCTTCGTCGAGCACCACGGCGCGCCGCCGACCGCCCTCAACCAGCGCCCCGGTGCCCGTATCGAACTGCCCCTCGACGACGGGAGCCCGTTCACCGAGCTGCTCGCCCGGCGGCGCACGATTCGCGTATTCGACCGCGACCGCGCGATCGTGCTGCCCGAGCTGGCCGCGCTGCTGCGCTGGACCTTCGGCGCGCACGGCTACGCGCGTGGCGGTGCCGCCTTCGTCGGCGTCGCGAAGACCAGCCCATCGGCGGGCGGTCTCCACCCGGTGGAGGCGTACCCGGTGCTGGTCCGTGTCGACGGCGCGGAGCCCGGGCTCTACCACTACGACGTGGGCCGGCACGCGTTGACCGAGCTCCGCCGCCTCGACGTGGCGGATGCCGAGGACCTGGCGGTCCGGTCCGGGGCGGGCCAGCCGTGGCTCCGCGACGCCGCCGCGGTCGTCCTCCTGACGGCGCGATTCGAGCGCACGTTCTGGAAGTACCGCAACAACGACCGTGCCTTCATCGCGGTGCTGATGGACGCGGCGCACCTGAGCCAGACCTTCCAGCTGCTCGCAACCGAGCGCGGCATCGGCGCGATGGTCACCGCCGCCGTCAACGCGGCCGAGGTGGACGAGGAGCTCGGCGTCGACGGCTACGCCGAGGGTGCACTCGCCCTGCTCGCGTGCGGCCCGGCCGCCGCTGGGCCGTCCCCGCTCCAGCCCGAGTTCAGCCCGTACGTCCCGCGGGAGACCGAGCTCTAAAGGGGCTTGGGGAACGGCCCTCGTCGGGGACACTGCGGGTGTTTCGCAAGCCCCCTTTAGGCGCCGACGAGCGCTCGCGCGAAGTCGTGCGGATCGAACGGGCGGAGGTCGTCGAGCGTCTCCCCCACGCCCACGAGCTTGACCGGCAGCCCGAGGTCGTGGGCGATCGCGACCGCGACACCGCCTTTCGCCGAC
>DASTZE010000156.1:0-12935 GCA_035764425.1 Gaiellaceae bacterium | reverse complement strand
GCAGCCGGTAGAGCCCTGGCCGGCGGACGGCGCCGACGACGTCGACGAACAGCCGGTTCGCCGGCGCGGCGGCGGCCGGCTGCGCGAGCGCAGCAGCCGCGCGCGCCGTGTCCGCACTCGGCGCCCGCGCCCCGGCGAGATGCCGGGCGGCGGCGACGAGCGCGAGCACGACGACGAGGCCGAGCGCGATCGCTCGGCGCCGCTCCACGGTCAGCCAGGCGGGCATGCATCCAGCGTGGCGGCAGACCCGTCACGTGTCTGTGCCAGATCCGTCCCGAAAGCGCACTGAGCCGAGGCGGTCGAGCGGGCGTCGCTGCGTGTGCGGGTTCCGCCGAAGCCCGGCTCAGGTTCGGGCCGGCCTCGCCGCGTCCCACAGGAAATAGGCGAAGAGTCCTACGAGCGGGAGTACAAGAATGACTACGAGCCAGAGCAACTTGCCGCCGAATCCGAGATCGGGGCGGCGGACGACGCGGACGGCGACGAGCAGCCATACGACGATCCACGCGACGAGCGCAACGGCGGCGATCCCCGTACCAAACGTGTAGGCGAGAGGCGCCACGCTGGCCGCGAGCCTACCGGGGGAGGCGGAGGGTCATACATCGGTGTGACAAACCGCCGCCCCGCGGCGTATACCGGGTGCGTGAGCGCAGTCGAACTGCCCGCCCGCCACCCGAACGCAACGGCCGCACGGCCGACGTTCGCCGCCGCCGCGCGCGCACATCTCGACGACGTCTACCGCTACCTGCTCTACCTGACCAAGGACGGAACGCTGGCCGAAGACCTGACAGCCGACACCTTCGAGCGCGCCCTCCGCGCCTGGCCCCGCTTCGACCCCCGCCGGGGCAGCGCGAGGACCTGGCTCTGCCAGCTCGCGCGAACAAGCGCGCTCGACCACTTCCGCGCCGAGCAGCGCCGCCACCGCCGCGAGGAGCGCTACGCGCGCGACGAGCCCGTCGCCGCCGAGCATCACGCGGGCGGGCTCTCGCCCGAGCTCGAGGCCGCCCTCGCGCGCCTGTCGCCGGCCGAGCGCGAGGTGATCGCGCTGCGCGTCGTGCTCGACCTCGACGGCCCGTCCGCAGCGCGCGTCCTCGGCATTCGCGAATCCGCGTGCTCGACCCGGCTGAGCCGCGCCCTGGACCACCTGAGAAGGGAGATGGGAACCGATGACTGACGCCTTCCTCGCCGAGCTCCGTGCCTCAGCGCCGCCCGCGCCGGAGCGCCTGCGGGAGCGCGTGGAGGCGATCGCCGCGCACGAGCCGCGCGCCCGCGCGAGCTGGCGCGAGTGGCTCCAGCCGCGGCGCGCAGTGCTGGTCATCGCACCGGCCGCGCTGGCCGCCATGCTCGCGGTTGCGGTCGCACATGGAGTCTTCGAGACCCCGGGGCAGCACGAGGCCGCCCCGAGCCCGCCGTCCGCCGAGCGAGCCAAATCGAGGCCGGCGCGCGTTCCGGCACCGACGAATCCACACCGGTCCGGCGCGTTCGATCGCGCCGGCGGGGGTGGTGCGAGTGCGCAGGCGCTGAAGGGCATCGCGGGGACGCCCCAGGCCGCCCGCGGCCGCAAGCAGGACTACCGCGCGACTCTGACCGTGCGCGTCGCGAACGTCGGGCGCATGTCCGACGCGATGAAGGCGGCGATCAACGCCACGCGCCGCTGGGGCGGCTACGTCGTCTCGGCCCGGTACGACGTTCCGGGCCGAAACGGCGACGCAGAACTGGTCGTCCGCATCCCGGTGCAGCACGTCCAGGCCGCGATCCAGCGCTTCTCGAACCTGGGCACGCTGGCCGCGCAGGACGTCTCGATTCGTGACGTGCAGGGTCGCCTCGACGACTACACCCGCCAGCTCGCCTCCGTCGCCAAGTTGATCGCGAAGACCCGGGCGGAGCTGCTCGACCCGAACCTGACCAGGGCCGAGCGCGCGACGCTCGAGGCCAGGCTCGCCCGGGCGCAGGCCCGGGGCGGGTACCTGCGCGGGGAGCGGGCCAAGCTCGCCCGGACGGCGAGCTTCGCCACGGTCACGCTGAACCTGACGACGCGCGCGGCGGCCGCCGCGGCTCCGCGCAAGCAGGGCGATGTCGAGCGGACGCTCCGCGACGCCGCCTCGATCCTGGCGCTCGAGCTCGCGTACGGCCTCTACGCGCTGATCGTCGCCGCGCCCTTCGCGCTGGTGGCGCTCCTGATCTGGCTCGGCGCGCGCGTCGCACGCCGCCGCGCCGACGACCGACTGCTGGGGAGCACATGATCCGCCCGCTGCTCGCAGTCGCGGCGCTCGCCCTGGCCGCCCCCGCCGCGGCCAAGGCGCCGGCGACCGGCGCCTACGGCACGGTGAGGCGCGGCCCGATCACCCCGATCTGCCGCGTCGGGTACCCGTGCGACGCGCCGGCGTCGAACACGCTCATCCAGTTCACCGGCAACGGGACGACGACTCGAGTGCGCACCGGGGACCGCGGCCAGTACCGCGTCAGGCTGAAGCCTGGCCGCTACGCCGTGAGCAGGACATACGCAGGTCCGGGCTCGATCCGCCCCGGGAGCATCCGCGTCCCGGCCACGCGCTTCGTGCACGTGAACCTCTTCATCGACACCGGAATCCGTTAGACGACGAGGTTCACGAGCTTGCGCGGGACGACGATCGCCCGCCGGATCTGCTGCCCGTCGACGAACGCCTGCACCTTCGGCGACGCCTTCGCCCGCGCGACCAGCTCGTCCTCCGGCAGGTCGACGGGCACCTCGAAACGGTCGCGGAGCTTGCCGTTCACCTGCACGACCAGCTCGAACGTCTCGCGCTCGAGCGCCGCCTCGTCGACGGCCGGCCACGGCGCCTGGTACAGCCGCCCCTCCTGGCCGAGCCGCTCCCACAGCTCCTCGGCCACGTGCGGCGCGTACGGGTAGATCAACGAGACCGCCGTCTCGGCCGCGAAGCGCGAATCCGGGCCGGCCGTGTCGCGGGACAGCTCGTTGACCAGCTCCATCACGGCGGCGATCGCCGTGTTGAACGCGAAGCGTCGGCCGATGTCGTCGGTCGCCTTGGCGATGGTCTCGTTCACCTTGCGCGCCAGCTCGGCGCCGCCGTCAGTGGACGGTTCCGCCTCCGCCACCTCGTGCACGACCCGCCAGAGCCGGCGGATGAAGCGCGCCATTCCCTCGACGCTGGCCTCGGTCCACTCCATGTCCTGATCGGCCGGCCCCAGGAACATGATGTTCAGCCGGCAGGCGTCGGCGCCGTAGCGCTCGACGAACACGTCGGGGCCGACGATGTTCCCGGCCCGCTTCGACATCTTCAGGTTCCCGAGCGTCACCCACCCGTTGGCGAAGAACGCGTCGAAGGGCTCGCGGAAGTCGACGCAGCCCAGGTCGTTCAGGACCTTGATCCAGAACCGCGCGTAGATCATGTGCATCGTCGCGTGGTCGGTCCCGCCCAGGTACAGGTCGACCGGGTTCCAGTAGTTGACGACCTCGCTCGAGAAGGGTTCCTCTTCGTTGCGCGGGTCGCAGTAGCGCAGGAAGTACCAGGACGAGTCGACGAAGGTGTCCATCGTCTCGGTCTCGCGCCGTGCCGGCCCGCCGCAGCGGGGACAGGTCGTGTTCACCCACTCCGTGGCCTGCGCGAGCGGGGGCTGGCCTTTCGGGCGGTAGTCCTCGATCTCCGGCAGCAGGATCGGCAGGTCGGCGTCGTCGACGCCGACGATGCCGTCGCGCTCGCAGTAGACGACCGGGATCGGGCAGCCCCAGTAGCGCTGGCGTGAGAAGCCCCAGTCACGGATGCGGAAGTTGATGGTGAACTTCCCGCGGCCCTCGGCCGCGAGCCGCTCCACGATCTTCCGGCCGCCCTCCGGTGCCGGCAGCCCGTCGAAGGCGCCGGAGTTGACGAGCACCTCGTCGTCGGTGTGCTCGGTGTACGCCTGGCTCTCGTCGACCTCGCCGTCGCGGGACCGGACGACCTGGCGGATGGGCAGCTCGTACGCCTGCGCGAACTCGAAGTCGCGGGTGTCGTGCGCCGGGACGGCCATGATCGCGCCGGTGCCGTAGTCGGTCAGAACGTAGTCGGCGATGAAGACCGGCAGGCGCTCGTCGTTCACGGGGTTGACGGCGTGCAGCCCGGTATCGATGCCGGTCTTGTCCTCGCCGGCGGCGCGCTCCTCGGTCTTCTTCGTGGCGGCGCGGCGCACGTACTCGTGGATTTCGCCGGCGCGGTCGGAGCGGTCGGCGATGCGCGTGACCAGCTCGTGCTCGGGAGCCAGCACCAGGAAGGTGGCGCCGAAGAGCGTGTCCGGGCGCGTCGTGAACACGGGGACGTCCTCGTCCAGCTCCTCGATGCGGAAGTCGATCTCGGCGCCCTCGGAGCGGCCGATCCAGTTGCGCTGGCGGCCGGCAATCGAGTCCGGGTAGTCGACGCGGTCGAGATCGTCCAGCAGCTCCTGCGCGTAGTCGGTGATGCGGAAGAACCACTGCTCCATCAGCCGGGTCTCGACCAGCGTGCCGCAGCGCTCGCAGCGGCCCTCGGCCGTCACCTGCTCGTTCGCCAGGACGGTCTGATCGACCGGGCACCACTTCACGGGCGCCGGCTTGCGGTAGGCGAGACCCCTCTCGAAGAAGCGCAGGAACTGCCACTGCTGCCAGCGGATGTAGTCGGGGTCGTGCGTCGAGAGCTCGCGCGTCCAGTCGTACGACCAGCCGATGCGCTTCATCGACGCGCGAATCGATTCGATGTTGCGCTCGACCGACACGCGCGGAGGGTCGCCGCCCCGGATGGCCGCGTTCTCGGCGGGCAGTCCGAACGAGTCCCAGCCCATCGGGTGGATGACGTGCATCCCGTTCCGGCGCCGGAAGCGGGCCACGACGTCGCCGATCGTGTAGACGAGCATGTGCCCCATGTGCAGCGTCCCGGACGGGTACGGGAGCTGCTCGAGCACATACGACTTCGGCTGCACGGGGTCGTTGGAGACCTCGAACGCGCGCTCGCGCTCCCAGATCTCCTGCCACTTCGCCTCGATTGCCTGTGCGTCGTACGGATCCACCACGCCCCCAAATATGAAAAAGCCTCTCGGGAAGAGAGGCTGGGGAAGCTAACGCGGCGGGTGCCGCGATGCTTCCTGCGCTACGCGAGGAGCTGCATGCTCACGCCGGAATCGTACTACGCGACTGCAGCGGCGCCCCCACGCGCCCGCCCCGCCGCATGCGCCCGGCGGCGCGCAGCGCCCGCGCGTACGCCTCTGACACATCGTCCGCGCCAGCCATGACCTCGCCGGTCGACCGCATCTCCGGCGTGCGCTCGTCGGCGCCCGGGAAGCGCTCGGCCGGGAAGACCGCCTCCTTCGCCCATGCCCGTGTCGGCACCGCGCGCTCGGGCAGGCCCAGCGCGGAGAGCGGCTCGCCGAGCAGCAGTCGGCATGCGTGGTCGACGAGCGGCAGGCCGGTCGCCTTCGCCACGAACGGCACCGTGCGCGACGCCCGCGGGTTCGCCTCAAGGACGTATACCTGTCCGTCGGCGAGCGCGAGTTGCAGGTTGAGCAGGCCGCGCGCGCCGAGCGCGCGCGCGATCGTGGCGGTGATACGCCGGATCTCCGTCTCGAGCGCCGGCGTCACGGACGGCGCCGGCACGACGCAGGCCGAGTCGCCCGAGTGAACCCCTGCCGGCTCGACGTGCTCGAGGATCGCGGCCACCCACCCGTCCTCGCCGTCGCAGAGCGCGTCGACGTCGAGCTCGGGCGCGCCCTCGAGGAAGCGGTCGACCAGGCACGGCTCGTCGAGCACGAGCTCCTCCGGGCCGCGGACGACGCGCATGCCGCGGCCGCCGAGCACGTGGTGCGGCCGCACGAGCACCGGGTAGCCGATCCGCTCGGCGACCGCCAGCGCCTCCTCGCGGCCGGCCGCGACCCCCCACGCCGGCGCGGCGATCCCTTGCTCGTGGAGCAGCGCGCCGAACGCGCCGCGGTCCTCCGCCCGGTCGATCGCGTCGAGCGGATCGCCGAGCAACGGCACCCCCGCCTCCGCCAGCCCGGGCGCAAGCCGCAGGGGCGTCTGGCCGCCCAGGGAGACGACGACGCCGAGCGGCTGCTCCAGCTCGCAGACGCCGAGCACCCGCTCGAGCGTCAGCGGCTCCAGGTAGAGCCGGTCGGACGTGTCGTAGTCGGTCGAGACCGTCTCCGGGTTCGAGTTGACGAGCACCGCCTCGTAGCCGAGCTTCTGCAGTGCCTGGGCGGCGTGCGTGCAGCAGTAGTCGAACTCGATGCCCTGACCGATGCGGTTCGGGCCGCTTCCGAGCACGACCACGGCGCGCCCCGTCGGCGCGGGCTCCTCGTCGGAGGCCTCGTACGACAGGTAGTAGTAGGGGGTTCGCGCGTCGAACTCGGCGGCGCACGAGTCGACGGCCAGCCGGCCAGGCGCCGGGCGGCGCCCACGAACGTCCGCGGCGGAGACCCCGAGCAGCTCCGCGATGCGCACATCGGTGAGCCCGAACCGCTTCGCCGCGGCCACGTCGCCGCCGCCGGCAAGCTCGTGCTCCGCCTCCGCGATCGCGCGCAGCTCGTCGGCCCAATACGGGTGGACGCCCGGGAGGTCGAACCCCTGCCGCGCCGCCTCCAGCAGCGACTCCCAGCGGCCCGCGACCGGCTCGCCGCGCCGGTCAAGCTCGACGCGCAGCGCCCCCTCCCGCCCCTCGAGCGCCTTCAGGAATGCCTCCGGAAACGTCCGCCCGAGCCCGAGCGACTCGCCGACGGCGCGCATCTCGCTGCCGAGCACGGGCTCGGTGCCCGGGAACTTCTCGAAATCGAAGCGCGGCGCCTTGACCGCGACGTAGTCGAGCGCCGGCTCGAACGCCGCCGTCGTCTGGCCCGTGATGTCGTTCGGGAGCTCGTCCAGCGTGTAGCCGACCGCCAGCAGCGCGGCCAGCTTCGCGATCGGGAAGCCGGTCGCCTTGGACGCGAGCGCCGACGAGCGCGACACGCGCGGGTTCATCTCGATCACGCGTACCTCGCCGGTCCCCGGCTCGTAGGCGAACTGCACGTTCGCGCCGCCGGTGGCGACGCCAACGGCGCGGGCGCACGCGAAGGCCGCCTCGCGCAGCCGCTGGTACTCGCCGTCCGGGAGCGTCTGCTGCGGCGCCACCGTCCACGAGTCGCCGGTGTGCACGCCCATCGGGTCGAGGTTCTCGATCGAGCAGACGACGACGCAGTTCCCGGCCGCGTCGGACATGACCTCGAGCTCGTGCTCCTGCCAGCCGGCGAGGAAGCGCTCCACCAGGACCTGGCCCACCGGGCTCGCGGCCAATCCGAGCTCCACCTGACGCTGAAGCTCGGATTGGTTCGTCGCGATACCCCCGCCCGTCCCGCCCAGCGTGAATGCAGGCCGCACGATCGCCGGAACGGAAAAACCCTCAACTTCGGCTCCGGCGGACACCACCAGGCTTTCCGGAACGGAAAGCCCCGCGGCGACGACCGTCTCGCGGAACAGCTCGCGGTCCTCGGCGCGGCGGATCGCGCCGAGGTCGGCGCCGATCAGCTCGACGTCGCCGAGCAACCCGGCCTCGGACAGTGCGAGCGCCAGGTTGAGCCCGGTCTGCCCGCCGAGCGTCGGCAGCAGCGCATCCGGCCGCTCGCGGTCGAGGATCTCGGCGACGGTATCCACGTCGAGCGGCTCCAGGTACGTCGCGTCGGCCCACTCGGGGTCGGTCATGATCGTCGCCGGGTTCGAGTTCACGAGCACCACGCGGTAGCCCTCGCGGCGCAGCACGCGGCACGCCTGCGCGCCGGCGTAGTCGAACTCGCACGCCTGACCGATGCGGATCGGCCCGGAGCCGACGATCAGGATCGAACGAAGGTCCGTGCGCTTCGGCACGCTGCGGCGATCCCGTCGAAGAAGGGCAGGGCGTCGAGCGGCCCGGGGGCCGCCTCGGGATGGAACTGGACACTCGCGAAGCCGTCGCCGGCGAGCCCCTCGACGCTGCCGTCGTTGAGCGAGCTGTGGCTGACGAGCTCCTCGTCGTCGGTGCGAACGGCGTAGCCGTGGTTCTGGACGGTCACGAGCACGCGGCCGGTCGCGAGCTCGCGCACCGGATGGTTCGCGCCGCGGTGGCCGAACGGCAGCTTGTACGTCTCCAGGCCGAGCGCGAGGCCGAGCAGCTGGTGCCCGAGGCAGATGCCGAAGAGCGGCGCCTCGCCGAGCAGGTCGCGCACGGTCTCGATCGGCCCCTCGAGCACCGCCGGATCGCCCGGCCCGTTGCCGACGAGCACGGCCCGCGGCTGCTCCTCGAGGATGGCCTCGGCGTCCCAGTTCGACGGGACGACGAGCACCTCGAGTCCGGTCGCGGCGAGCCGCGCCGGGATCGAGCGCTTGCAGCCGAGGTCGAGCAGCGCGACGCGCGGCCCGCTGCCGACCGTGTAGGGCTCCCGCGTGCCCATGTGGCGCCGAAGCGGGCGTCCGTCGATCGGCGGCTCGGCCAGCGCGCGCGCGTGGAGCTCGTCCACCGGGGCAGCGCCGACCGCGCACCGCAGGACGCCGTTCGCGCGGATCCGGCGCACGAGCGCGCGTGTATCGACGTCGTCCACGGCGACGACGCCGCGGCCGCGCAGCCAGGCCGCCCACTCCGGGCGCGCGGTCCGCATGACCACGCCTTCGGCCTGCACCGACTCCGACTCGAGCCGCGACTCGTCGACGCCGTAGTTGCCGATCAGCGGGTACGCGAAGCACAGCACCTGCGCCACGTAGCTCGGGTCGGTGACCGCCTCTTCGTAGCCGGCCATGGCCGTCGTGAAGCAGGCCTCGCCGGCCGCGACGCCCTCCGCGCCGACGGAGCGACCCGGGAAGACGGTGCCGTCCTCCAGTACGAGATTGGCTTGCATGAAATGCGAAGTATTGCATAACATGCAAGTGTGCCTAGCGCCTCGATCCTCGGCTGCTCCGGCTACACGGGCCTGGAGACGCTCGACCGCCTGCTCTCGCATCCGGAGCTGGCGGTGGTCGCGCTCGGCTCCGACTCACTGGCGGGGAACGGCGCGTCGGCGCTCGACGTGCGTCTCACGCCAACGAACGGGAGCCTCCCGCCCGTCGTCACGAATGCTGAGGCGGCCGCGGCGGGCGCCGACGTCACCTTCTGGTGCCTCGGACACGAGGAGTCAGCGACGCTAGCGCCGCCGGCGGAGGGCGTCGTCGTCGACCTCTCCGGAGCGCACCGGCTCTACGACCCCGCGCTCTACGCGCACTGGTACGGCTTCGAGCACCCGGGCGGCCTCGACGGCTGGGAGTACGCGCTGCCCGAGCTGCACGCGGCCGAGGGCCGCCTGATCGCCAACCCCGGGTGCTACGCGACCGCCGCCCTGCTGGCGCTCGCGCCGCTCGCCGATGCAATCGAGCCGGACGGCGTCGTCGTCGACGGCAAGTCCGGCGTCTCGGGCGCCGGCCGCTCGCTGAAGCCGACCTCGCACGCCGGCTTCGTGCTCGAGAACGTCTCCGCCTACAAGGTCGGCGCGCACCAGCACGAGCCGGAGATCGAGCAGCTGCTGGGTTTCCCGGTCGCGCTCGCGACCCACCTGCTGCCGATCCGCAGGGGCCTGCTCGTCACCTGCTACGCGCAGGCGACCGAGAACGACCTCCGCGCGCGGCTTGAAGAGGCCTACGCCGGCACGGTCGTCCGCGTCCTGCCGGAAGGCGCGACGCCCGAGCTCGCGCGCGTGCAGCACACGGATCGCGCCGAGGTCGCGCTCTTCGCCGACCAGGCGACCGGGCGGGCGATCGTCGTCTGCGCGATCGACAACCTCGGCAAGGGCGCCGCAGGCCAGGCCGTCCAGAACGCCAACGTGGCGCTCGGGCTGGACGAGACGCTCGGGCTGCGGCTTGCAGGGGTGCTCGTATGAGCGTCACGGCCGCGAGAGGCTTCGTCGCCGGCGGGGTGCGGTGCGGGCTCAAGAAGGACGGCCTCGACCTGGCGCTCGTCCACTCCGCGGAGCCGGCCACCGGCGCCGCGATGTTCACCGCGAACCGCGTCCAGGCCGCGCCCGTCAAGGTCAGCAAGGAGCACCTGGCGCTCGCTCAGCCGCAGGCGGTCGTGCTGAACTCGGGCAACGCGAACGCGGCCACCGGCCTGCGCGGCGAGCTCGACGCGCGGGCGACCGCGGCCGAGACGGCCCGGCTCCTCGGCATCCAGGCGGAGGAGGTGGTCGTGCTCTCCACCGGAGTCATCGGCCTCCCGCTGCGCCTCGACCGCATCCGCGCCGGCCTCCCGCAGGCCGCGGCGGCGCTCTCGACGGCGGGCGGCAAGGACGCGGCCACCGCGATCATGACGACCGACACCCACGCCAAGCAGGCGGCGGTCTCCCGCGGCGGCTTCATCGTCGGCGGCATGGCGAAGGGGTCGGGAATGATCCACCCCAACCTCGCGACGATGCTCGCGGTCGTCACGACCGACTACCCGCTCGAGCCCGGCGAGGCGATCGAGTTCCTCCGCGCGGCCGCGGACGAGAGCTTCAACGCCATCTCCGTCGACGGCGAGTGCTCGACCAACGACACGGTCGTCCTGCTCGCGAACGGCGCGAGCGGTGCCGTGCGCGACGACGCCGCCTTCGCAGAGGCCCTCCACGCCGTGTGCGGCGCGCTGGCGGCGCAGATCGTCGCCGACGGCGAAGGCGCCACCTTCCTCGCCGCCATCGACGTCAAGGGCGCGGTCGACCGCGCGCAGGCCAAGGCGGTCGCGCGCCGGATCGCCACCTCTCCGCTCGTGAAGACGGCGCTCTTCGGCCGCGACGCCAACTGGGGCCGGGTGCTCGCCGCCGCCGGCTCTGCGCCGTACAACGGCGGCTACGCGAACGTCGACGCCTCCATGCTCACCCTCACCTTCAACGGCGCGACCGTGATCGACCACGGCACCCCACAGAACGTCGAGCCGGAGCTCGACGGCTCGGAGTGCCGGATCGAGCTCGACCTCGGGCTCGGCGACGGCGAGGCCCGCTATCTCACCAGCGACCTGTCCTACGACTACGTCCGCATAAACGCGGACTACCGGACGTGAAGCCGGTGCCGGCGTGCGTCGTGAAGTGCGGCGGCTCAGTCGCCGGCGAGGCGGTCGCGCTCGTGCGGCCGTTCCTGGACGCGGGCAACCCGGTCGTGGTCGTGCACGGCGCCGGCCCGCAGATCTCCGCCGAGATGGAGCGGCGCGGGCTCGCCGTCGAGTTCGTCCGCGGCCGCCGCGTTACGACGCCCGAGGGCCTGGCGGTCGTGCGGGAGGCGATGGCCACCGTCAATGCTGCGCTGTGCCAGGCGATCGGCGCGCGAGCGATCGGGCTGATGGGCGACGAGATCGGCCTGCTCGCGACACGCGTGCCGGAGCTCGGCGAGGTCGGCGACCCGGTTCCGGTCGCGCCGCCCGCCGTGCTCGGCGCCCTGGCCGCCGGCCTGATCCCGGTGATCGCGCCGCTCGCCGCCGGGCCGCTGAACGTCAACGCCGACGAGGCCGCCTCGGCGCTCGCGATCGGGCTGGGGGCGGAGCGCATCCTCTTCCTCACGGACGTGCCCGGGCTGCTGCTCGCCGGGGCCGTCGTGTCACGGATCGCCGCCGACGACGCAGCCGAGCTGCTCGACGCCGGCGCGCTCCAGGGCGGCATCCAGCCGAAGCTGCACGCGGCCGTGGCCGCCGCGCGCCAGGGCGTGCGCGCAGAGATCGGCCGGACGGCGGTGGTCGCGTGAAGACCATGCCGGGAGCGCACGTGCTGCCGACCTACGCGCGTGCCGACGTCACCTTCGTGCGCGGCGAGGGCGCGTGGCTCACGGGCGAGGACGGCACGCGCTACCTGGATCTCGTCGCCGGCATCGCCGTCGTCGGCCTCGGCCACCTCCACCCCGCTCCGCTGACCGCCGCCCAGGCGCAGCTCGAGCGGCTGTGGCACGTGTCGAACCTGTACTGGACGGAGCCCATGCAGGCGCTCGCCTCGCGGCTCTCGGAGCGCTTCGGCGGCGCGGGCGCGTTCTTCTGCAACTCCGGCGCCGAGGCCAACGAGGCGGCGCTCAAGTACGCGCGCAAGGCGACCGGGCGCGCCGGCCTCGTCGCGCTGGAGGGCTCGTTCCACGGGCGGACATTCGGCGCGCTCGCCGTCACCGGTCAGCCCGCGAAGCGCACGGCGTTCGAGCCGATGCTGCCCGGCGTGACGTTCGTGGCGCCGGGCGATGCCGACGCGCTCGCGGCGGCCGTCGGCACGAACACCGCCGCGATCATCCTGGAGCCGGTGCTCGGCGAGGGCGGCGTCCATCCGCTTCCGCCGGCGTTCCTCGAGGCGGCCCGGGCGCTCGCCGATCGGCACGGCGCGGTGCTGCTCTTCGACGAGGTACAGACCGGCCTTGCGCGAACTGGTTCGTTCTTCGCCTGGGAGCAGGCGGGCGTCAAGCCGGACGCGCTGACGCTGGCCAAGGGCCTCGCCAACGGGTTGCCGATCGGCGCGCTGCTCGTCGGCGACGACGCGCCGGCGGGCTTCGTGCCCGGCGATCATGCCTCGACCTTTGGCGGCAACCCGGTCACCTGCGCCGCCGCGTGTGCCGTGCTCGACGAGCTCACGGACGAGCTGCTCGCCGGTGTGCGCGCGCGCTCCGCACAGTTCACCGCCGGCCTGAACGCGATCCCGGCCGTGCTGAAGACACGCGGGCTGGGGCTCCTGCTCGCCGCCGAGCTCGACCGCCCGGCCGGCGACGTGATCGCCGCGTGCCTCGCGCACGGGCTCCTCGTCGGCCCGGCGAGCCCGACCGCGATTCGCATCACCCCGCCGCTGACGCTGACGGCTACCGAAGCCGATCAGGCGCTGTCCATCCT
This sequence comes from Gaiellaceae bacterium, assembly GCA_035764425.1. Lineage (GTDB taxonomy): Bacteria > Actinomycetota > Thermoleophilia > Gaiellales > Gaiellaceae > JACVRM01. Next base: position 150 of record DASTZE010000156.1, on the reverse strand, counting down.
CGAGGAGGTGCTCGCGTGAGACGTCCTGTGTCAACCCTCGGCCGCGAGGAGGCGGTTGAGGCTGCCGTGCCGGTTGGGGTCGTAGGTGGTTTGGTCTTGCCAGAGGCGCCAGATGATGCGGAGCCAGGCCCGTCCGAGGATGCGGATCGC
>DASTZE010000155.1:0-5398 GCA_035764425.1 Gaiellaceae bacterium | reverse complement strand
GAGCTTCGTCGTCTCGCGCTGGAGATCGGCGAAGGTGAGCGCCCGGCGGTCGCCCTCGGGCTCGCCCTCCCAGTAGTAGGCGACGGCCCCGCCCCGACCGGCCTCGACGTGCCGGTCGACGCAGTTGTAGGTGACGTTGAGCCTGCCCCCCAGGTACCACTGCGCGGACGGCGGCTCCCACCGGACGAGCTCGGTGAAGGGCTCGAACCACGTGACCCGCTCGCGGGCCTCGCTCGCCCAGAACTCATCCGGGTCCCGGTCGTAGATGTCCGGCTTGGCGTTCGCCTGGGCGGCGAAGTCGGGCGGCGGCGGATACCGCCGCTCCTCCAGGAAGATCGTCTCGATCGCCTGGTGGGTCTCAGTGGCCACTCGCTACCTCCGTCCGGCGCGGCATTGGCGACGTACGCCGCGACACTACAGGGCGGTCTCCCCGCACAGGCTCTCCGGCCGGGGCGACCTTGCCTGCTACGGCGGCTTCAAACGCTGCGCGAGCCCGGTCAGGATCTCCCGCACCGTGCGTTCCGCGACCAGCGCGGTCGGATCGGCCGACCCGATCGCCGTCGGGCAGACCTCCACCACCTCGGCGCCCACGAGATCGACGGCAGCGGCCACCGTGCGTGCCGCCCACAGGAGGTCGCCGCTCGTCATCCCACCCGGCTCCGGCGTGCCCGTCCCGGGCGCGAAGGCGGGGTCGAGCACGTCGATGTCGACGGACAGGAAGACCGGGCCGTCGCCGACGGCGCGGAGCGCGCGCTCGACCACCGCCTCGATCCCCTGGCGGCGGATGTCGTGCATGAACAGACTCGTGATCCCGCGCTCGTGCTGCCAGGCGAACTCGCGCTCCCCCGGCCAGTAGCCGCGCAGGCCGATCTGCACGTAGCGCCGCGGCGCGATCGCGCCCTCCTCCACGAGCCTGTACATCGGCGTCCCGTGCGAGCGCTCGACGCCGAAGACCTCGGTGCCGGTGTCGGTGTGCGTATCGAAGTGGATCAGCCCGACCGGGCCCTTCGCCCGCGCGCACGCGCGAATGTCGGGCTCGGCGATCGAGTGGTCGCCGCCGAGCATCACGGGGACGACGCCGGCCGAGAGAACCGTGCCCACGGTCTCCTCGATCGCGTGGTGCGACAGCTCCGGATCGGCGGGCACGACCGGCGCGTCGCCGAAGTCCGCCATCCGCAGCTCCGCGAACGCATCGATGCCGGCCTCGAGGTGCGGCCCCGGCGGGCACGAGGCGGCCCGGATCGCACGCGGCCCGAAGCGGGCGCCCGGGCGATCGGAAACGAGATCGTCGAACGGCGCACCGATGATGGCGGCGTGCAGTCCCTCCAGCTCGGCCGCATCCTCGGTGTAGGGCAGGCCGCCGAAGGTCAGCAGACCGGCGTAGTCGGGCTTCTCGCCGTACGCGCGCCAGCGGGTGTTCGGGTCGATCACCCGCGCATTCTCTGCCTTAGCTACCGAACAGACAGGTCGTACGGGAAGTCGGTGAGGTTCTCGGCGCCGTCGGCGGTGACGAGGACGATGTCCTCGAGCCGGCAGCCGCCGACGCCCGGCTTGTACAGCCCGGGCTCGAGCGTCACGACGTCACCGGGTACGAGCATGTCCCTGTGGCCGGCCATGCCGAGGCTCGGCGGCTCGTGCACCTCGAGACCGACCCCGTGTCCGAGCCCGTGGTAGAAGCCCTCGAGCAGCACCGTGCCCGGCGCCTTCGACAGCTGCGTCCGGTAGCCGTGCTCCTCGTAGAACCGGCAGGTGTCCACGTGGATCTCGCGGCCGTTGGCGCCCGGCCTCACAAGCGCGAACGCGCGGTTGATCGCCTCCTCGGTCAGCCGGTGCCACTCGCGCAGCTCGGCCGACGGCTCGCCGACCACGAACGTCCGCGTCATGTCGGAGAAGCAGCCCGATTCGCGGTCGCGCGGGAAGAGGTCGAGCACCACGGGCTCGTTGGCGAGGATCGCGCCCGAGCCGCCGTCGTGGCCGACGGCGGTCTGGGTGCCGTGCGAGACGATGAACTCGTCCGCGATCAGGTCGTTGTCGGTGAACACTCGCGCGATGACGGCCTTGATCCGCTCGGACGTCAGGGGCTCGCCCTCGAGCACCAGCGCGTCGCCGCGGATCTCGGCGCGCCCGAGCAGGTCGCGTGCCGCGCCCATTGCCTCTTCGGTCCCGCGCTGCGCACGGCGGATGCCGGCGATCTCGGCCGCGTTCTTCGCCCGGCGGCGCTGGATGAAGAGCTCGGAGTTCGGCGACAGCTCGACGCCGTTGGCGCGCAGGTGGTCGGCCACCGAGACCGGGAAGTCGGGCGGCACGGCGGCGCTCGTCACACCGGTCTCGCGACACGCGCGCAGGGCGATCTCCACCACGGCCTGCTCGCGGTTGAGGCCCTGCGTGAGCAGGTCGTCGTAGCCGAAGTCCTCGAACGCGCGCACGTCGAGCCCGTTGCCGCGCAGACGCGGCGTCTCCAGCGACGCGACCGCGACGAGCCTCGTCCCGTTGCGCTCGACGTAGACGAAGTCGTCGCCGATCGAGACGGGCACCTCGTGGCGCATCGAGGGCGAGGTGACGGTCTCGCCGAAGATCAGGACGTCGGGCATCGGTTTGGAGTTTAGGGGTGCGTCTCTGCCTGGGGCGTTGCGCCCAGGCATAGACTCAAGCCCCGTGGACGCGCTGGCACGGGAGCAGGCCTTGATCGCCGAGTACGACGACGAGCTGCGCCGCCAGCTGCCTGCCGGCTCGGAGATCGTCGACGCGCACGTCCACCTCGGTCTCGACATCGACGGCTTCCGCGGCGACTACACCGAGCTCGAGGGGATCCAGTCGCGCTACGCGATCGCACGCTGCAACGTCTTCTGCCTCGACGAGCCCGACCGGCACCCCGCCTTCCGCGCCGCCAACGACCGGACGCTCGCCTTCGCCGCCCGCGCCGGGGGCCGGCTGATCCCGTACGCCCGGCTCGACATCAACGAGGAGCCGATCGAGGAGGCGACCCGCTGCCTGGACGCCGGCGCGCAGGGCATCAAGCTGCACCCGCGCGCGCAGCGCATCCAGCTCCACGACGAGCGGCTCGTGCCCGTCTTCGAGCTCGCCGCCGCGCGCAAGGTGCCGATCCTGATCCACGGGGGCCGCGGGCTGCCGCCGATCGCCGAGCACCTCTCGAACCTCGTCGACCGCTTCGCCGGGACGCAGCTGATCATCGCCCATGCCGGCATCGCCGACCAGGCGGCGCTCTTCAGCCAGTTCGCCGGACGCGAGGGCGTCTACTTCGACACGTCGGTGTGGAGCCCGCTCGACCTGCTCGCGCTCTTCCACCACGTGTCGCCGGAGCAGATCCTCTACGCGTCCGACTACCCGTACGGCCAGCTGCCCGGGTCGCTGATCATCGCGCTGCGCGTCGCCCGCACGGCCGGGCTGGGCGACGATGACGTGCGCGGGATGCTGGGCGGCAACGCCGCGCGCATCGCCGACGGCGACGAGCCCCCCGGGCTGACGCCGCCGCGCAAGGACGACACGTTCTCGCAGCCGATCGCGTTCGCCCGCATCCACCAGTACCTCTCCATGGCCGCGCCGCTGCTCTGGACGCGCCAGCCGGACACGGTCGGCGTGCTCGGGCTGGCGCTCAACGCCACCCTCGAGCGCGACGGCTACCAGGACGAGCGCGACCGCATCCGGGAACTTCTGACCGTCGCTCGTTCGTTGTGGGACGAGATGGCCGCGATCGACGACCCGGAGGAGCGCCGCAGCCACATGCGCGCCACCTTCCGGATGGTCTACCTCGCCGACGTGCTGGCGGTGACCGTTGGCGCTTGATCTGCAGATCAACGGCGGCTCCTACCGCGTCGAGGCGCCGGTCGGCCGCTCGCTCGCGACCGTCCTGCGCGAGGACCTCGGCCTGACGGGCACGAAGATCGCCTGCAACGAAGGCCATTGCGGCGCCTGCACCGTGCAGCTCGACGGCGTGCCGGTGCTCTCGTGCATCACGCTCGCCCACCTGGTCGGCGACCGCGAGATCACGACCATCGAGGGCCTGCGCGACCACCCGCTCGTGGACGCCTTCGTCCGCGCCGACGCCCTCCAGTGCGGCTTCTGCACGCCTGGCCAGATCGTCTCGGCCGCGGCGCTCGTCGCCGCCGCGCCCGATCCGGACGCCGAGACGATTCGGCACGCCATGGCCGGGAATCTCTGTCGCTGCGGCGCGTACCCCAAGATCGAGGAGGCGATAGCCACGTGGCGCGACTGATCCGCACGGAAAAGGAGGTCGAGGGCCGGTACGAGGAGGTCTGGCTCGTCGTCGAGGAGGACGCGCTCGACCAGTGGCCGCAGGGCGCACGCGACGTTGTCGGCCGGCCGGCGACGCGCAAGACGGGTCGGCAGCGGGCACGCGGCGAGGCACGCTACACGGCCGACATCCAGCTTCCGGGCATGCTTCACGCCGCCGTGCTGCGCTCGCCGTACGCACACGCGCGCGTGCAGCGAATCGACGTGTCCCGTGCGCTCGAGGCACCAGGGGTGCGCGCCGCGGTCGTGCCGGGGGACGTGCACGTGCTCGAGGAGACGGCCGGGTTCCAGGGCGCAGCGGTCGCGGCGGTCGCCGCCGACACCGAGGGGCAGGCGCGGTCGGCGCTCGAGCTGGTCGACGTCGAGTGGGAGATCCTCGAGCCGCTGATCGACCCCCAGGAGGCCGTGACCCGCGGGCAGCTGCACGGCGAGCCGCGGCGCTTCGAGCGCGGAGACGTCGAGCGCGGCCTGGCGGAGGCGGACGTGGTCGTCGAGGCCGAGTACCGCACGCAGAGCGTGCTGCACAGCTCGATGGAGACCCACCAGTCCGTCTGCGAGTGGGTCGGCGACCGGCTCGACGTCCACATCTCGACGCAGTACATCTGGGGCGTCCGCGATGCCGTCTCCGACAAGCTGGGGCTCCCGCCGGACCAGGTGCGGGTCGTCTGCGAGTACATGGGCGGCGGGTTCGGCTCCAAGAACGGCCCGGGCGACTACACCTTCATCGGTGCCGAGCTGGCGAAGCGCACCGGCCGGCCGGTGCGCTGTGCACTGACCCGCCGCGAGGAGAACCTCGCCACCGGCAACCGCAACGCCACCATCCAGCGCCTGACCGCCGCGGCCCGCGGCGACGGGACGCTCCTCGCGCTCGCCGGCGAGTTCGTGAACGCGACCGGCTGGGGCGGCTGGACCGCGCCCACCTACGGGCCGATGGAGATCCTCTATGCGTGCGAGAACGTCCGCACGCTGACGTACAGCGCCAGGCTCAACACGCCGCCGATGCTCGCGGTCCGCGCGCCCGGGTTCGTCGAGGGCACGTTCGGGCTCGAGTCCCTGCTCGACCAGCTGGCCCAAAAGCTCGGCCTCGACCCGCTCGAGCTGCGCAAGCGCAACTACGCGCACCCCA
>DASTZE010000154.1:0-11202 GCA_035764425.1 Gaiellaceae bacterium | reverse complement strand
CGCGGCGAGGACCTTCTCGGAGTTGCCCTGCGCCCGGACGTTGGGCATCGCCGTGGCGACGTTGCCGTCCGGGTCGATCACGAAGGTCGAGCGGATGATCCCGATCGACTTGCGCCCGTACAGCGTCTTCTCGCCCCAGGCGCCGTAGAGCTCCGCCACCCGGTGGTCGGGGTCGGCGAGCAGCGTGAACGGCAGCTCGTACTTCTGTCGGAAGCGCACGTGGGAGCCGACGTCGTCGGGGCTGACGCCGAGGACGACGGCGCCACGCCGCTGGTACTCCTCCCAGTCGTCGCGGAAGCCACAGGCCTGCGCCGTGCAGCCTGGCGTGTCGTCCCTGGGATAGAAGTAGAGCACCACGGGCTTGCCGCGGAACTGCGACAGCGACACCTGCTCGCCGGCGTCGCTTTCAAGCGTGAAATCTGGTGCCGGCTGGCCCTCGGTCACCATCGGTCCGAGCCTAGCGATCGTGAACAACTAGTCGTTCTCTTCGTCCATCCCGCGCGGGAGAGACAGCCACGGATAGGCTCGCGACCCGTACACGGAAACGGTCGGCTGCGGGAAGGACGGATCGGCGAACGCACCGATCGCGACCGCGATCGCGTCCCGGCCTTCGGTCGTCCAGAACACGGTTGCGCCGCAGTCCGGGCAGAACCGGAAGGTGTGCTGCGCGCCGTCGTCCGAGCCGCGGACGAACTCCGTATACCGTCCTCCGATGGCGACTTGATTCGTCGGCCACCGAGCCTGCATCCCGAACGCGCTGCCCGTTCGCTGCTGGCAGGCGAGGCAGTGGCACATCGAGATTCGCGTGGGATCGCCCTGCGTTCTGACCCGGAGCTGCCCGCAGCTGCATGAGGCCTCGCGGCTCTGACCCGCGTCCTTGTCAGCCATCTTCCGTTAGACCCGTCTCGCGCGCCTACTGTACACAGGATACCGGGCTTGATCGGGGATGAAGCCTCCTCGTACGATCGCGGAATCGACAAGAACGAGCAGGCGATCCGCGACTTCTACAAAGCCCGCGCGCGGCGCGACTGGGCCGGGGTGGGGGCTCTTCTCGCCGACGAGGTTGGCTATCACGAGCCCGGAGACGAGGATCACTCCGGGGACTATCGAGGCCGTGACGAGGTCGTCGCGCTGTTGGCAAAGCTTGTCGCCGTGAGCGAGGGCACGTTTCAGCTCGAGCCCGAGGCTTTCCTCAACATGCAGCAGCACTCAGCGGTGCTCGTGCGGTGGTGGGGCGAGCGCCAGGGAAGACGATCCGACGGGTATGAGATCGGCGTCTACCGGATCAGTGACGGCAAGATCGCCGAAGTGTGGTTCTACAACGAGCCATCCGACGCCGAGGCCTTTTCCGCCGTCTTCGCCTTCGGCAAATAGACGAGCCTCAGCGAGCGAGCGCCTGTTCCAGCGCCGCTCGGTCGAAGGGGCCGCCGTGGGCCGCGAGCACGTGCAGCACCGGCAGGTCGAGCAGCGGCCGCAGGCCGGCGACGACCTGCTGGCGCGTCGTGTCTCCATCGAGCCACCTCGCGTTGATCTCCAGCCCGCTGCCGAAGTCGACGAGCGTGTCGCCGGCGACGACGGCGCCGTGGCTCTCGACCCAGAGCACCAGGTCGTTGGGCTTCTCGCCGGGGAACGCCTCCACGTCGACGGCCAGCCGGTCGCCCGCGGCGTAGGGGTGCGCCTCGCCCTTGCCCTCCTTGACGAGCCACGCCACGTCGGGGGAGCCGTCGCCGACCTGCTCGGCCGCGAGGCCCCACTTCTCCATGAGGTATGCCGCCGTGTCGGGCAGCGGTGTGTAGACCGGGACCCCGAGCCGCTCGACGAGCGCCTCGGCATCGCGCTCGTGCCACGGGGCGGTGAGCACGATTGCCGTATCGCGGCTCACCGCCCGCGCCTCGACGTCGCCCGGCACGCACAGCGGGTCGAAGAGCAGCAGGCGCTCGCCGTCGTCAATCGCGTACGACGAGACGTTCGGATCCCACGGCTCGCCGGGCCGCCACTCCGGATGCGGTGCCGTCCAGTGCCACAGACCGGGCGAGAGCTCCTCCACCGTCTCGATTTTTCCCGATCCGCCGCAGAATTGCGCCCTGGCAATCAGTGCCAGGCACTGTGACGCCCGCGTTACAGAGCCTGGCACTGTCACAACGTTGCAGCCGTGCCTGGCACTGATCGGTAGGCACGGTCGAGGTCTCGACGGCCGTTAGGGTCGCGCCGTGCTCGGCGCGCACCAGACTGTCGCCGTCCTCGTGCTCGTCTCCGCGGCCGTCGCCGTGGTCGTCGGCGCGATCGCGTACCGGCGCGGAGGAACGGCGACCGGCTACGCCCGCCACCTGCTGGCGCTCGTCCAGACGCTGCTCGTCGCGCAGGTCGCGCTCGGGCTGCTGCTCCTCTCGGACAACCGCCGCGCCGCCGACCAGCTGCACTATGCGTACGGGACGTTGGCTCTCGCCGCCGTCCTGGCGCCCTGGCTCTACGCGCCGGCCGAGCCGAGGCGCCGTCTGCTCTGGTTCACGGGAGCTACCCTCCTGGCGGGCTTGCTGGCGGGCCGTGCGTACATGACCGCAGGATGAGACGCTTCTTCTCGGAGATGAACCCCCTGGTGCGGGGGCTCCTCATCGTCGGCGCGATCACGCTCGTCATCGTGATCTTCCAGCTGTACGCGACGCTCGCAGCCCTGTACGTGATCGCGCAGATCGCCTTCTTCCTGGCGATCGCGTTCTTCGTCTACCTGATCTGGCGCGAGCGGCGGACGGAGATCTCCACGTGGCCGACGCGTGCCCAGGTCGCCTTCTACGGGGCGGCCGTGCTGGCCGTCTTCGCCGTCGGCTCGTACCTGGCGATCGGGGCGTCCGGCCCGAACGCGGCCGCCTTCCTGCTGATCCTCATCATCTGCGGCTTCTCGATGTTCCGCGTCTGGCGCGACCAGACGACTTACTGAACCACTCGGGCGGCGGCGCCGTCCAGTGCGTCCAACGCAGCCCGGATCGGAACGCGCTGCCCGACGAAGATCGGTGTGTCCCGCTCCGTGTAGCCGCTCGCCTCTGAGTCACGCAGCCGCAGCATCAGGTGCATGAAGTCGGCCGGCTCCTCGCATTCGAACGCGGTCATGAACTCCTGGTCGTCGATACCGAACGAGTACGTGGTGTGGTTCTTGATGCCCGGGAACTCCTCGCGGCCGATGCGGATGTGCTCGTCCATTGCGCGCTGGCGGTCCTCCTCGGTGAGCGCATACCAGGGCCGTACCTTCACAAACGGATAGACGACGAGGTAGGGCAGCTCGTGCGGCGTCACCTTGCGCGGCCGTCGCGCCGACGTGTACTGCGATGCCTTCGTGGTCGCGAGGTAGGAGTAGGGGGTCTCGAGCCAGCCCGCCAGCGGCGTGCCGTTCAGGGCCGCGCCAAGCTCGCCCAGATCCTCGTACCGCTCGGTGATCTTCCAAAGGAAGAAGTCACAATCGGGGCGCACGCCGGTGACGGTGTACGCGCGCAGGCCGGGCATGCGCTCGGTCCAGTCCTCGACCACCTCCGCGAACGCGTCCTTGCCGGCCGCGCGCTCCTCGACAGGAAGCCGCCGCCAAGCGGGGTCGACACGGTAGAAGCTGTACGCGACGTACTGACCGTCCACTCGAGGGATCGTATGCCCGCTCGTCCGCTCCGTGCGCCGGACGGTCACGTTTCAGCGCGCTGGCTAGATTGGCCGGGTGGCGAACGCGCTCGAGCCGCGGCTGAAGACTCTGCCCGCGAAGCCGGGCGTCTACCTGTTCCGGGACGACAAGGGCGAGGTGCTCTACATCGGCAAGGCGAAGTCGCTGCGCCCGAGAGTGCGGTCGTACTTCCAGTCCGGCGACTCGCGTCGCGGGGTCGCCGACCTCGCGAGCCGCATCGCCGACCTGGAGGTGATCGTCACGGGCAGCGAGGCGGAGGCGCTCCATCTCGAGCAGACGCTGGTAAAGCGCCACAGGCCGCCGTTCAACGTCCGCCTGCGCGACGACAAGTCGTTCCCGTACATCGCGGTCACGGTCGAGGACGACTACCCGCGCGTGATGTTCACGCGCGAGCGCCACCGGCGGGGCGTCGTCTACTTCGGCCCGTACGCGAACGCCAAGAAAGTGCGCGAGACGCTCGACGTGCTCAACCGCGTCTTCCGCTTCCGTCCGTGCGAGGGGCCGCAGCCGGGCCGCCACTCGGGCATCCCGTGCCTCGACTACCACATCGACCGCTGCCTGGCCCCGTGCGTGGGGTACGTCTCCAGGGAGGACTACGCCGAGATCATCGACGGCGTCGTCCAGTTCCTCTCGGGCGACACGAAGTCGATCCAGCGCGAGGTCGAGCAGCAGATGCTCGACGCGGCGGCGCTCGAGCGCTTCGAGGACGCGGCGCGCTACCGCAACCGCCTGTTCGCGGTGCGCCACCTGGCCGAGCGCCAGGCCGCCGACCGGCGCGAGTTCGGGACGATCGACGTCATCGGCATCGCCGCCTCCGGCGACCGCGCGGCCGTGCAGGTCTTCCCGCTGCGCGACGGCAAGCTGGTCGGCCGGCACAGCTTCCACCTCGAGAACGTCGAGGGCCAGGACATCCCGACGGTGCTCGAGGCCTTCGTGCTCGAGTACTACGGCTCGTCGCCGAGCCTGCCGCCGGAGATTGTGGTGCCGCAGGAGGCGCAGGACACGGAGGCGCTCGAGGAGTTCCTGACCGAGCGGCGCGGGGCGCACGTCGAGGTACGGCCTGCCCAGCGCGGCGAGAAGCGCCGGCTCCAGGAGTTGGCCACCCAGAACGCGCAGCTCGCGCTGGAAACCGACGCCGCGGCGACCGAGCAGCGGCGGCTGCGCCGGGTCGAGGCGCTCGAGGAGCTGCGCGAGGTGCTCAACCTCGAGAGCCTCCCTGTGCGCATCGAGTGCTTCGACATCTCGAACATCCAGGCCGAGTCGCCGGTGGGCTCGATGGTCGTCTTCCAGGACGGTGTCCCGAAGAAGGCGCACTACCGCAAGTTCGGGCTACGTCAGCTGGAGGGCCCCGACGACTTCGCGGCCATGGCAGAGGTGATCTCGCGCCGCTTCGCCCGCCTGCAGGACGTGACCGCGGAGGAGTACGACGAGAGCTTCGCGGCCGTCCCGAACCTCGTGGTCATCGACGGCGGCAAGGGCCAGCTGTCGGCGGCACTCGCGGCGATGCAGGCGTACGACCTGCCTCGGGTCGCGGTCATCTCGCTCGCCAAGCGCGAGGAGGAGATCTTTCTGCCGCACCGCTCCGACCCGGTGCTGCTCGACCGCCACTCGCCGGGACTGCAGCTGCTCCAGCGCCTGCGCGACGAGGCGCACCGCTTCGCGCTCGGCTTCCACCGCCAGCGGCGAAGCGCCCGCGCGCGCGAGTCGATCTTCGAGCGCCTCCAGGGCGTCGGGCCGGCTCGCCGGCGCGCGCTGGTGCGGCACTTCGGCTCCGCGGAAGCGTTCCTCGCCGCGAGCGAGGAGGAGCTGGAGGCGGTTCCGGGGCTGCCCGCGAAGACCGCGCGCTCGATCTACGCGCAGCTGCACAAGGCCGGGCGCGCCTAGCCGGGTGGGACCGCCGAAGCGGCGGCCTCCTCGGCCTGGCGCCGCCGCTTGATCTCGCGGAAGTCGATCGTCCGGGCCATGATCAGCAGCGCCAGGAAGCCGACCACGACGTTCGCGGCGGTCACGGTGATCTTGACGCCGACGCTGAACGCCACCAGGGCCGTCTTCGACGCCGCGCCGGCGAGCACGACGACCAGGAGCGCCTGCTCGGTGCCGATGCCGCCCGGGGTGATCGGCAGCGCCGTGGACGCGCTCTGCGCCACCTGCGCGATGAGGGCGTTGTGCACGGTCGCGACGATGTGGAAGGCCTTGAGGAAGAAGAACGTCTCGGCGATCCGCGTCGTCCAGTCGACCGCCTGCCACAGCGCGACGCGGCGCAGGTAGCGGCGCGGCTCGCGCAGCACGGCGAAGCCCTGGGCCACCCGCTCCTTGAACGCGCGGACATGCCGGGCGGCCCAGAAGTACCCGACGACGAGCGCGATGACCATGACGACTGCGACAGCGATCGACAGTCGCGTGTGCTGGAGCAGCCAGCCAAAGTCGAGGCTCGGCAGGTTGGGGACGACGTGGATGTTCGGAAGCACGCCCTGCGTCAGCGCGAAGACGAAGAGCGCGAGGGCCGCGGTGATGTCGAAGATCGCCATCACGCCCAGCGACGACGCGAGGGTCGTGTAGGTCGAGTTGTCGACGCGGTGCTTGACGAGGTAGAGACGGACGGCGTCGCCCGCGCGGGCGGGAATCAGCGCGTTCACGCCGACGCCGGCGAGGTACGCCCCCCAGATCGTCCGCCAGCGCACCTTCTCGTCGGGATACGCCTCCTTGATGACGTTGCGCCACGCGCGCGAGATCGCCAGCGAGCGCAGGAAGTGCAGGAAGAGCGCAACGGCGATCCAGCGGAAGTCGACCGCCGAGATGTGGTCGTAGAAGACCTCGATCGAGTCGAGGAGATGGCGCATGCCAGCCTCTTACCCGGGAGTGCTAGGGCCGATCCGGTGGTGCGGAGCCGTTGCCGCCCGCGTCGGGCTGGTCGGCGGCCATGAAGGGGTAGCGGTAGTCGCGCGCGGGCACGAACGTCTCCTTGATCGAGCGCGGGCTGACCCAGCGGATCAGGTTCCACATCGAGCCGGCCTTGTCGTTCGTCCCGGAGGCCCGCGCGCCGCCAAACGGCTGCTGGCCGACCACGGCGCCCGTCGGCTTGTCGTTGACGTAGAAGTTGCCGGCGGCGTAGCGGAGCGCCTCCTCGGCCTGGATCACCGCGTCGCGGTCGTCCGAGAAGACCGCCCCGGTGAGCCCGTAGGGCGCGCCGCGGTCGACGAGATCGAGCGTCTCCGCCCACTTGCCCTCCGGGTAGACGTACGTCGTCACGATCGGCCCGAACAGCTCCTGGCTCATGAGCGGCATCTCGGGATCCGTCGTCGTGATCACCGTCGGCTCCACGAAGAAGCCCTCCGAGTCGTCGACGCCGCCTCCGGCGAGGATCTCCGAGTCGGCGCGGCTGCGCGCGAGCTCGATCGCCTCGCGGTGGCCCTTCTGGGCCTTGGCGTCGATGACGGCGCCCATGAAGTTGGAGAAGTCGGCCACGTCGCCCATGCGGATCTGCGGCACCTCCTCGGCCAGCCGGTCACGCAGCGCCGGCCAGAGGTTGGACGGGGCGAAGATCCGCGAGGCGGCGGAGCACTTCTGGCCCTGGTACTCGAAGGAGCCGCGCACGATCGCGGTCGCGACGGCGTCGACGTCGGCGGAGGGGTGGGCGAGGATGAAGTCCTTGCCGCCCGTCTCCCCGACGATGCGCGGGTAGTTCGCATAGCGGTCGATGTTCTGGCCGATCGTGCGCCACATGCCCTGGAACACGGGCGTGGAGCCGGTGAAGTGCACGCCGGCGAGGCGCGGGCTGGCCAGCGCAGGGTCGCCGATCGCGGCGCCCGGCCCGTAGACGAGGTTGACCACGCCGTCCGGCAGGCCGGCCTCCTGGAAGAGGCGCATGACGAAGAAGGCCGCGTAGGCCGCCGTCGACGCCGGCTTCCAGACCACCGTGTTGCCCATCAGTGCCGCGCTCGAGGGCAGGTTGCCGCCGATGGCCGTGAAGTTGAACGGCGTCACCGCGAAGACGAACCCCTCGAGCGGCCGGTACTCCAGGCGGTTCCAGACGCCCGGCGAGGAGATCGGCGGCTCCTCGTAGATCCGCGTCATGAACTCGACGTTGAAGCGGAGGAAGTCGATCAGCTCGCAGGCGGCGTCGATCTCGGCCTGGTGCACGGTCTTCGACTGACCCAGCATGGTCGCGGCGACGAGGGTGGGACGCCAGGGGCCCGAGAGCAGCTCGGCTGCGCGCAGGAAGATGGCGGCGCGCTCCTCCCACGGCATTCGCGACCAGTCGTGCCAGGCCTCGCCCGCCGCCTCGATGGCGCGATCGACCTCGGCCGCGCCGCCCTCATGGACGGTCGCGAGCACGTGGTCCTTCTGATGCGGCTCGACCTGCTCGAACGCGTTGCCGGTGCGGACGTCCTCGCCGCCGATGACCATCGGAAGGTCCATCTGCTGGCCGCGCATCTCGGCGATCTTCCGCAGCACGGCCTCGCGCTCCGCGGAGCCGGGTGCGTAGTCGTGCACGGGCTCGTTGGCCGGCGTCGGCGGGCGGAAGATCCCGGGGCGGCTCATATCGCGATTCTAGGGGCTGTCCCCGGAGCAGCCGGGGGCTGCCGCATGCCACTCGGGACAGCCCCTTGCGGGGACTGCCCCTGCATGGATACTCACGGTGGTGGCGACACGGCTTGCATACGCGGCGGCCGGCTGGGGCGACGGCGAGCTGTGGTTGGACAGCGGCCGCCCGGTCTGGCACGAGCTGCCGCGCGGCGAGGCCGGGGAGGACCGCGCCGACCATCCGCTGACGCAGCGCCTCGTCGGCTTCTTCCGCGGCGAGCAGGTGGTGTTCGACGACGTGACGCTCGACTGGGAGGAGGAGACGGAGTTCGGCCGGGCTCTGGGAGCGGCACTCGTCGCGGTGCCGCGCGGCGAGGTGGTGACGTATGGGGAGCTGGCCGCCCTGGCCGGCCGCCCGGGGGCCGCCCGGGCCGCCGGGACGTTCTGCGCGCACAACCGCCTGCCCGTGTTCGTGCCCTGCCACCGTGTTGTCTCGGCTGGCGGCCTCGGCGGCTACGGAAGCCTCGGCCTCGACTACAAACGGCGGATGCTGGCGCTCGAGGGAGTAACGGACTGGTGAAGGTTCGGGGGCAGTTCCCGCGCCCCGTCGAATCCCCTGTGCCGCGGTCTTGGCGAGCCGCCGCACGATAGGTCATACTCGGCCTCGGGCGGGTCTGCGCTCGTCCGGCATCGGATTCAGACCCCGTCCGGTGCCACGGTCCGGAGCGCGGTTCAACTGGAGGGGGAGGTCGTCCTCGGAGCTTCCCCTCCGACCCGCCCCTACCTTCGAGATGTGTCCCGCGGCCGGCTGCGCGCGACGCAGTCACCGCCGCCGCACGCCGGAGAGCGGGCGCGGGCCGCGGGTAGGCTCCGCAGCCGTGATCGCTCCGGGGAAGGCGCTCGTTACGGGCGGCGCGGCGCGCGCCGCCAGGCCGTGAACCAGGGCGCCGGCGGCGCTCCGTCCCTGAGCGGCCCCGACCTCGCAGCCGCCACCACCGGCAGCAGCGTTCTGAGCGGGAGCTTCTGGAGCATCACCGGGAAGCTGCTGCCGCAGGCGTACACGCTCGTCGTCTCGATCGCGGCCGCCCGCTTTCTGACGACCGGCGAGTTCGGCCGTCAGAGCTTCATCGCGTTCGTCGAGCTGTCCCTCGTGATGCTGCTGACCGCCGGGCTGCCGATCGGGCTGATGCGGTACATCGGCGAGACGCTCGGGCGTGGCCGCCCGGATGTCGTCCGCGGGCTCGTTCGCTGGGCCTGGGGCGTCGAGTTCGCGGCCGCGGCGCTGGGCACCGCGGTCATGCTCGTCTGTGCGGCGCTCGGCGCGGAGCCGACGGGCGCCTGGGCGCTGGCGGGCATCGCCTGTGGGCTCGGGATCCTGCATACCGTCCCGAGCGCGCTCCTGATCGGCGCGCAGCTCTGGCGCCCGGCGACGATCGCCGGCCTCGTCAACGGCGCGATCGCCACGTTCGCGGCGGTGGGCGTCCTGTGGGCCGGCGGCGGGATCACCGGAATGTTCGCCGTCGAGGCGGCTACGTCTTTCCTGATCCTGGTCTGGACGACGATCCTGGCGCGGCGGGCGGCGATCCGGTTGAGCGCGGCCGCCGCCCGGCCCGGCGCGGTCCGGGACTCCGTGATCCGGTGGACGCTCGTGGCCTCGATCGGCGTCGCGCTCAACTTCGTGGTCTGGCGGCGCTCCGAGCTCTTTTTCCTGAACGCGTTCTCGACGGATACGGAGATCGCCGTCTATTCGATCGCGTTCGCGCTCGTCTCCGCGATGGTCCGCATCCCGGAGGCCCTCGCCGAGGTGAGCTCGCCGGCGATCGCAACGCTGTTCGGCGCCGGGGAGCATGAGCGGATACGCGCCGGCTATGCACGCGCCGCCCGGCTCGCGCTGATCATGGCCCTGCCGTTGACCGTCGCCGGGTTCGCGCTCGGGCCGCCCGCGATTCAGACGATCTGGGGATCGAAGTACCGCGAGGCCGGGCCCGTGCTGTTGATCATGCTCTCCACGTTCCCGTTTCTCCCGACGTTCTCGATCGCGCGCGGCGCACTGGTCGGCATCGGCAGGCAGCGCACACTGATCGGCGCAAGCGCGTTCGCGGCCGCCATCGACATCGGTCTCGCGTTCCTACTCGTGCCGCCGTTCGCCGCCGTCGGGGCTGCGCTTGCGAACACGGGCGCACAGGTCGCAGCCGGCATCCCCATCATCGCCGCGGCGCGCCGCACATTCGGCAGCGTCGACTGGGCGCCGGGCGCCGTCCTGCGCACGACCGTCGCGTCGGCGGTTGCCGGCCTCGTCGCCCTGGCGGTCGACCGGACGCTCGGTGGCGTCGCCGGTCTCCTGCTCGGCCTGGCCGTCGGCATCGGCGTCTTCGTCGCTGGCGCAGCGATCGTGAAGATCCTCCCCGCGGACGACGCACGCTGGATCGACGAGGCCATCGGGCGCCGCGTCCACGGCCAGGTGGGGCGGCTGGCACTCCTCTGGGCCCGCGGCTCGTGAGGATCCTCGAGCCGTACCGGCAGGCAGCCGGGTTACGGTGAGCCGCCGGATGCGCGTCGTCCTCGTCTCCCGCGAGTACCCGCCGGCCGCGCGGGGCGGCGGCATCGGCACGAACACTGAGATCACCGCCCGTGCGCTCACCGCGCGCGGCCACGAGGTGCACGTGCTCACGCGCGGCGAGGGCGGCGTCCGGACGGACGACGGCGTCACCATCCACGCGCTGCGACATCGCTGGGCCCCCTGGTCTGCGGCCGAGCGGCTGATCGCGCTGCGCGGCATCGCCGCGGCGGCCCGCCGACTCCACCCCGACGTCGTGCACGCCGCTGAATGGGACGGGGAAGCCTGGTGGATTGCGCGCTGGAGCCGGATGCCGGTCGTGACGCGGCTCGCGACGCCGACGTTCGTCCTCGAAGAGCTCAACGAGGGTGCCCCGAACCCGGACACCGCCTTCGTCAGGCGGCTGGAGCGCGAGCAGGCCCAGCACAGCACCGCGGTCTACGGGCCGACGCGCGCGATC
>DASTZE010000153.1:0-4563 GCA_035764425.1 Gaiellaceae bacterium | reverse complement strand
CTACGGCGTGTCGCGCGAGACGGACATGGTCGACTACGACGACGTCCTCAGGCTCGCGAAGCAGCACCGGCCGAGGCTGATCATCTGCGGCGGCTCCGCCTACCCGCGTACCGTCGAGGCCGACCGCTTCCGGGCGATCGCTGACGAGGTCGACGCCTTGCTGCTCTGCGACATGGCCCACTTCTCCGGGCTCGTCGCCGCAGGCCTCCACCCGAACCCGGTGCCGCACTGCGATTTCGTCACGTCGACGACGCACAAGACGCTGTCCGGGCCGCGCTCCGGCTTCGTTCTCTGCAAGGAGGAGCACGCGACCGCGATCGACCGGGCGATCTTCCCGGGGCTCCAGGGCGGCCCGCTGATGCACGCGATCGCCGCCAAGGCTTCCTGCTTCAAGATCGCCATGACCGAGCCGTTCCGTGACTACCAGCGGCAGGTCCGCGCCAACGCCGACGCGCTGTCGGAGCGGCTCCAGGAGGGCGGCCTCGACGTGCTGACCGGCGGGACGGACACGCACCTGCTCCAGCTCGACCTGCGCCGCACCGACTGGACGGGCAAGGACGCCGAGGAGCGGCTCGCCGCGGTCAACCTGACTGTCAACCGGAACACCGTGCCGTTCGACGAGCGGCCGCCGACCGTCGCCTCGGGCGTTCGCATCGGCACGCCGGCGGCGACGATGCGCGGGTTCGACGAGGATGACTTCCGCGAGGTCGGGCGGGTCATCGTCGACGGGCTCGCCGATGGCGCCGACGTCCCGGCGCTCGCCGCCGCGGCGACGGCGCTCTGCGACCGCCACCCGCTCTATCCGGGCTTTCGCGGCTACGCCACGTACGTCTCGTGAGCGCGATGACCGAGACCGAGATGCTCACCGTGGTGACGCACCCGCTGGTGCAGCACAAGCTCTCGTACCTGCGTGACAAGGACACGCCGACCGTCCACTTCCGCAAGCTCGCCAACGAGGTGACGCTCCTGCTCACCTATGAGGCGACGAAGGACTTCCCGACCGAGGACGTCGAGATCGAGACGCCGCTCGAGCGCATGACGACCCAGCGCATCTCCGGGAAGAAGGTCGCCGTCTGCCCGGTGCTGCGGGCCGGCGTCGGGATGCTCGACGGCGTGCTCTCGCTCGTGTCGAGCGCGCGGGTCGGGTTCATAGGCCTGTACCGCGACGAGGAGACGCTCGAGCCGGTCGAGTACTACATCAAGCTGCCGGCCGACCTCGAGCAGCGCGACGCGATCGTCCTCGACCCGATGCTCGCGACCGGCAACTCGAGCTCCGCGGCGATCGAGCAGGTGAAGCGGGCCGGCGCGCGCTCGGTCACGCTCGTCTGCCTCGTCTCGGCGCCCGAGGGCATCGCGCACGTGCAAGCCGAGCACCCGGACGTGCGGATCGTGACCGCCGCTGTCGACCGCGGGCTCAACGAGAAGGGCTACATCGTGCCCGGCCTCGGCGACGCCGGCGACCGCCTCTACGGCACTCGTTGACTGTTCGCGCTGCGCGGCCCTTCGGCTGAGCAGCGGGGACTAGGAGCGCGTCGGCGCTACCGGTGCGAGCAGGCCCGGGCGACGCATTGCCTCGAGCCACACCGCCCGGGTCTCCTCGCGCGTCCCACGCGCTGGGAGACGTTCCGCGACCCAGGCGGGCGCGGCGGCGGGGACGTCGCCGGTAATCGGCGCGATGCCCTGGAAGCGCGGCTCGGCCAGCTCCTCGTGCGGACCGACGAGTACCTCGCCGAGCGTCTCGCCGGGGCGGATGCCGAGCAGCTCGATGTCGGCCTCGCCCTCGGCGCCGGCCTCGCGCCAGATGCGCTGGGCCAGCTCGCCGACGGTCAGCACGACGGCGTCTGAAGGCGCCGCCAGCTGCACGCCGTCGCGGGCGAGCAGCGCGCCGTGCGCGGCCAGGGTGGCCGCGTGCGCCATGGTGATCCAGTACCGGAGCATCCCGGTGTCGGTGACCGTGAGTGGGACGCTCGCACGCGTCTGCTCGAGGAACAGCTCGGAGGCGCTGCCCGCGGAACCGAGCACGTTGACGAAGCGGACTGCCGCTCGGCGCGAGCCGCCGCGGCGCGCGGCATAGGCGGTCAGCTGCTCCATGAAGCGCTTCGTCCGGCCGTAGAAACTGGCGGCCAGCGCCGCCTTGTCGGTCGAGGCGACGACGACCGTATCGACGCCCACCGCGTCGGCGGCGCGCAGGACGTTCCAGCTGCCGACGAGGTTCGTCTCGACGAACTCCTCGGGGTAGCTCTCCGCCCAGTCGACGTGCTTGTAGGCGGCGAGGTGGAAGACGATGTCCGGGCGGGCGGCGGCGATCTCGCGCTCGACGCGGCCCTGATCGCGGATGTCGCAGAGGACGTGCTGCAGCGTGGCGGCGGCCGCTGCGTCACGCGAGCGCCGGTCGGCGGTGAGCGCGGCCTCGTTCGTGTCGAGCACGGAGATGCGCTCGGGCCGGAAGCCGAGCAGGAAGGTCGTGAGCGCCGCGCCGATCGAACCGGCCCCGCCGGTGACGAGCACCCGGCGGCCGCCGAAGATCTCCTGCAGCTCGAGCAGCGCGGGCACCGGATCGCGCCGCCGCAGGACGGTCTGCCAGTCGAAGCCGTCGCGCGGCAGCGGGCGCGCCTTCCGTTCCGGTGCCAGGCACGGTGACGCAAGTGCACGCTCGATCGCGCGGTAGCCGGCCTTCATGTCGGGCGAGCGGGCCGGATCCGGCTCGTTGATCTCGGCAACCAGGTAGGGCACCGTCTCGGCCAGGCGCGCCACGATCGGGTCGAGGTCAAGCTCGCCGGAGCCGTAGGGGAGGCCCTCGCCGAGCAGCCCGTGAGCGTCGGAGACGTGGGTGACCTCGATGGCAGGCGCGAGCTCCTCGACGTAGCGGGCCAGGTCGAGGTCGTCGGCGGACGCGAGGCCGAAGAGCGAGCCGTACGCGGCCGCGAAGCTGCGAAAGAGCGCGGCGTGTGACGTGTCGAAGGTGAAGCGGAGCTCCGGAACGCGCTCGCGCCAGGCGACCAGGTCGCGCCAGTGGCCGCCGATCGGCGAGAGGAAGACGCCGCCCGTGCGCATGCGCAGCACGGGCGGGACGTTCTCGATACAGGGCGTCACTCCGCGCGCCAGGCACGCGTCGGCGTAGAAGCGCAGGAACGCATGCACCGCGCGGTCATCGAGCCTGCCGCCCGCGGCGTACTCCTCCGGCGTCATGGGGGCGAAGAGGTGGATGGTCAGGACGCGCGAGCCGATCGCCCGCGCGAACTCCGCAGAGCGCACGATGCCCGCGCGCGCCTCGTCGTCGAGCCGGTCGACGCGCACGAAGGCGCCGCTCGGCCAGGAAACGGGGGCTTCGGCCGTCCAGATGAAACCCGCGGGCGCGCCGGCGCCGCGAACCGCCTCGACCGCACGGGCGACCGTGTCGTCATCGGCGATGTGCCGTGCGAAGAGCGCGATCTCCAGTCCACGCCACCGCCCGCCCTCGAGGCGCTCGGCGAGCTGGTCAGGCTCGGGTGCGGCCTTGAGCAGCGGTATGGGCGTGGAGCCAGTCGACATAGTCGGAGATTCCTCTTTCGAGCGGACGAGGCGTGAACCGTATCGACGGGCCGTCGCCCCGGTAGCTCTCGTTCTCGCCCTCGGGGAGGTTCCCTCCCGGCGTCTCGACCCGCGACGGCGATCCGGCCGCCTCGACGACGAGCTCGGCGGCACGGATCAGCGGCGTGCCGATCCCACTCGAGAACGTGGCCGGCACCCACGCGGCGTCGGTGACGATCCGCTCCAGCCCGTCGACGACGTCGTCGACGTAGACGAAGTCGCGCGTCCGGTGCGGGTCGCCGGGGATGGTGATCGTCTCGCCGGCGAGCGCACGGGCGGCGAACGCCGCGATGGCGCCGGTCGCTCCCTCCGAGGCGACCTGGCCCGGGCCGAATACGGACGGCAGCCGGACGACCGCCGACGGCCACCAGTGCAGCCGGCAGACCAGCTCGCCGAGACGCTTCGAGAAAGCGTACTCGTCGGGCGGCGGCTCGAGCGCGGCGCGGATCGTCGACGGGTAGACGAAGCCGGCACCATGGTGCTCGGCGCCCTCGAGCAGGTTCAGGGTCGTGCCAGCGTTTTCGCGCACCGCGCGGGCGGGGTCAGCCGCCGACGACCCCGGGTCCGGGACGCCGGCGAAGTGCAGGATGGCGTCGCAGCCCGCGATGAGATCGCGCGCGGCGACGTCGCCGGCGTCGACGGCGATCGCGCCCTCGGGGACGCGGCTGCGCTCGCGGCCGCCGGGTCGGACGAGCGGTACGACGTCGTGCCCGCGCTCGCGCAGCAGTTCCGTGGTTCGTGAGCCGAGGAAGCCGGACGCCCCGGTGACGAGGAGCTTCACGCGGCGACGCATTCGCGGAGGTACTCCGCGACGCCGTACCGGTACTCGAAGGGAGTTACGAAGTGGCAGGCGGCGCCGCCCACGCCGGTGCGCCCGTGCGCGAACGCGGCGAGGTCGGCGACCGTGACCGCCTCGGCCGCGACGTTGGCCGGCCCGTCGAGGGCGGCGTCGAGCATGATCTCGGCCGCGTCCGCGACGTGCGCCACGCCGAT
>DASTZE010000152.1:0-20012 GCA_035764425.1 Gaiellaceae bacterium | reverse complement strand
TGTACGCGCCGACCGAGGTCAGCGTGTTGTCGACGCCCGGCGCCTCAGCACCAGGAGCACTCGGATTCGCCGTCGACACACCCGAGATCGTGGTCGTGAAGTCCGACGCCACCTTGCTGCCGCCGTTGTTATTGACCACATGCTTGATCACGATCAGATGCGCGGCGTTGTCGTCGTTGGTGATCGTGCAGGTCGCGCTGCCTCCCGGCGGGATGCCGGTCGCGGAGGAACAGCCGGCCGACGTGCCGGTCTGCGTGTAGCCGGTGACCGCACCCTCGGTCACGTTGTACGGCGCGTTGGCAGCGATCGACACCGACGTGCCCGGCGACTCCGCGCCACCGAAGCTGGCGGGATTCGGGCTGCCTGTGGCGCTGTTCACGCTCATCGTGAAGTCACCGGCGGTCTTCGTGCCGCCGTTGTCGTTGATCACGTGCTTGATCACGGTGAGCGTGACCCGCTGGAGGACGTTCGTGTACGTGCACGTGTAGTTCTCGCCCTCTGCCATGTTGATGGTGGAAGTCCCGGTTCCGAGGTTCGTGCTGGAGCTGCCGCCGTTGTCGTCCGTGTGGCTGCAGACGAGGTTGGTGAGAGCCCAGCCCGTGGGGATCGGTGTCTCCTGCACCGTGTACGTCTGGAATGTCGTGATGTTGCTAAACAGCTTCGTGTTCGCGCTCGTGCCATCGTCGACGAGCGAGAAGTTCGCCAGCGGAGACGGGCTCGCGGTGAACTGGAAGGACGTCGGGCCGTTGGGCTGGGCGTCCTTGATGATCGTGATCGAGCCCGGGAAGACGACCGCTTCCGCGGAGAGCGAGCGGTCCTGGTTACCACCCGAGCCGTCGAGGTCGATCAGCCGCGTGTGGTACGGAGAGCCGGGGATCGCGACGGCAGAGTTGCCGCTGCCCCAGTCCTTCCGCGTGGCGATGTGCCCGCCCCACGCGAGCACGGGGTTCGTCTTGCTGGCGGTGAAGTTGATGGTGATCCGGGCCGACTTGTCGCCGGTGAAGCCGGCGCCGTCGGGGTACGAGTACGCGCTGACGCTCGTGATCGTTCCGCCGAAGAGCGTGAAGACGCCCGCGGCCTGCGTCACGCCGGCACCCGTCACCTGCGGGTCGGCCGGGATTGGGAACGTGCTGAACGTATTACACCCGCTGACGCCGAGGCACGGGTTCGCGTCGAGCACGCTCCGGTTGTAGCTCGTGATGTAGTCGAGCGCGTGCGTGCTGCTCTTCGTCGTGTCCCACTCGATGGTGATGGCGTGTGAGCTCCCGCTCACCAGGTTGTCCATGCCGATCCGATAGGGGATCGAGTCTCCCTCGAGGTAGAACGACTTGCTCGCCCCGAGGTTCCCGTTCACCCACTGGTTGGCATTCGTGTCGCAACCGTCACTGCTGGGTGACGGAGCCGGATCGTTGGCGCACTGGTCGAGGTTCGCCGACGGATTCGCGTCCGTAAACGTGGTCGTCGCCGTCAGCGTTCCGCCAGACGACGTCTGCTGCGTGGCGGTCACCGTGTAACTCGCGACGAAGTACGTCGGAAGCGAGAACGAGTCGGTGACTGTGCCGTTGACCACGTCGACATTCACGTCATGAAGAAACGTGGCGACGCCGGCCGTGTCGTTGACCACGATATGAACCTGGTTCGACCCGCTCTCCCAGCCCGTGCCGTTGAGCGTGACCGTTTGGCCGGGGTTGTAGTCGGGCAAATCGCTCGCGATGGTCGGGGAAGCGTCCGAGCTGAAAGCACTCGCTCCACCGAACACGACGCCGGCGAGAACGACCGCGAGCAGCCCCGCCAGGAGCCATCTCGCGCGCACGCCGCGGCGCGCCCTACCTAACTGTCTTGCCACAATTCCCTCCTCCTTCGACACCCTTCTGTCCAGTCGGCGCCGGGACGCAAGCTCGTCCGGGGAGGTCACCGGTGCCGACCGGCTTGGCTGCGTAGGAGAGAGTCGTCGGGTCCCTAGTGATCGCGCCTGATGTACGCAGAGTCCGGGCAGTCGCTATCGCTGCCCCGGATCCCAGACGCCGGTTGTTCACTACGAGACGTATCTCGCTCTCTCCCCCACACAGGTTGATACAAAAACCGTCGCTGAACGCCCTCTCCCGAGCGCTTAGCGGCCTCCAACCTAGACCCGCTTTCGGTAGAAGTCAATAGCCTTTGTTTTCTCCTGAACTCTCAACGAAAGTTGGTGTTCTTCTGGAGAACGTCCCGCCGCAGTTCGGCCATGCTCACGCCTGCCAAGTGATGGGCCGAGGGGGTCGGAGCTGACGGCGGTCGAGAGAGCGCTGGGCGGCTCGTCGGCCTGGACAGCGACTGACTTGCCGGCACGCACGTGTGTCGCGAGAGGCGGGGCCGCCGGCTCCTGGCCGACCTACCTCGGCGCGACGTCAGCCGCCGACGCCGGATAGGCCACGCACACCAGGGAACGAGCGAGGGCCGCCGAAGCGGCCCTCGCTGGTGCGTCTACAAGGAGCGGATCGCCAGAGCGACCGACGCCCGGAGCGCAAACCTACGGCGTCGGTGGTACCAGGTACGCCTGGCGCGCGACGACGTTGATGCCGGCGCAGCTCGCCGTGGTGCCGAAACCACCGAATGAAACGTTGCCGTTGACCGTGTTCAGGCAGAGCCACACGGTCACCGTCGAGATCGCGGGACCAGTGTCGCCCTTCGGACCCTGGATACCCGGATCACCCTTGTCGCCCTTCTCACCCTGAGGACCGGTCGCGCCGGTCTGACCGGGAGGACCCTGAGCACCCGGAGGGCCGGCGACGCCGTCGTGACCGGGGTCGCCCTGGTCACCCTTGTCCCCCTGCGGACCCTGAGCACCAGTCGCGCCGGTCTGACCCGGAGGACCATCGGCCCCGGGAGGACCAGCGACGCCGTCGTGGCCGTTCTCGCCCTGCGGACCCTGTTGACCATCCGCGCCGGAAGGGCCAGGAGGGCCGGTCGCGCCGGCCGGGCCGTCCTGGCCCGGCGCACCGTTGCAGACATTGATCGCGTCGAAGATGTCGAACGTGATGTAGTAACCGCCGAACATGCACGCGGCCTCGGTGGCCGAGTCGACGCCCTCGATCTGCCCGGTGGCGTCCTTGCCGTCCGCGCCCGTCGCGCCGGTCGCGCCCGTCGCGCCGGTGGCTCCCGTCGCGCCGGTGGCGCCAGTCGTCCCGGTGTCGCCCTTCGCACCGGCAGGCCCCTGTGGCCCGGTCGCGCCGGCCGGACCAGCCGGCCCCGTGTCGCCCTTCGGGCCGACGCCGTTGGACGCGACCAGTGACTCGCCCCGGTCGCCCTTCGGACCACGGGGGCCGACGACGTTCCAGACAGTCCGGCGCTCGCCGCGATGGCAGCGGGCGGCAATACGAACCACCTTGGTCTTCTTGTTCACACACGCCTTGATCACCCGCGCCGCCGGCTTCTTGCCCTGCACCGACGCCGGCGCGGCCGTCGCGTACGCGATGCCGGCGGTCATGCCGAGCAGCACGAGCGCAAGCGCAACACCCTTCACAAGCTTCCGTGACATCAACAAACTCCTTGTATTCGCCAGGCCGCTGTGCGGGCTCTCGGGGGAGAGGCCATCTAACAGTCGGCACCTCTTGCTGTAGGTGGGAAAACAGCTCGTGGCAACGCCGAGTCCCTCGATCGAGGCACGAAGGTCACTCGACCGAGGGACGGCGATGAGGGCGGGCTCGCCCCAGGCGTCACGAATCTTGACAACGAGATCCGCTGTCAAGGATCTTGACGGTCTGAGCACTCAGACGAAGAACATGAAGACGCTGGCGGCGGTCACCAAGCGCGCGGAGAAGCTCGACGCCGCCGAGCGCAAATTCACGGCGGCCGTCGTCGCCGCGAGCGAGGCTGGGGCGTCCCTCCGGGCGATCGCCGCCGCGTCCGGCTGGACGCATGAACGCATCCGGCACTTGCTCATGCGGGGCGGCGTCAGGTGAACAGCGTTATGCGAACCGGCTGGTGAAGTCGAGTGCGGTCTGGGCGACCTCGCGCCACCCGTGGTCGATCGTCAAGGAGTGGCCACGGTTCGGAACCTTGACGATCTCTGTGACGCCGGTATTGCGGCTCTGCCGCTTGTAGGCGGCATTCGCGATCGCCCATGGCACGGTGTGGTCCTTCTCGCCGTCGATGATCAGGAGGGGGCCGCGATCAGGGTTCCCCGTGTCCACCTTCGCCTCGGTCCAGGGGTTCAGGTTCGCGTTGCCCATCTGGACGAGAGCGATTCCCGAACCGGCGACGTGGAAGCGGTCGTAGAGCTCCTTCGCCTCCTTGTCGTCGAGGGCGTTCGCCCACGAGTACTTGAACTGGTCGAACGTGAGCGTGATCGCGCGGCGGCGCGTGAGGGGGTTGACGAGGAAGGGGCCGACGCCCTTCAGCACGGAGCCGGGCAGCGGCAGCACGCCGCGGAACGGGCCGGGATCGATCGCCACCGTCACGAGCGAGAGCCCGCGGCCGGCGAGCATCTGCGCCAGCAAGCCCCCGGTCGAGTGCCCCATCACTGCCGGTTTCTTGTTCAGCGCATCGATGATCTCGGCCGTGTGGTCGGCAACCTGCTTCAGCGTCTTCCTGGCGAGGACGTCGGGGTTCGCCCGCGCCTCTTCGACCGTTTCAGGATCGTCCGGCCAGTCGGGCGTCAGCGGTGCATACCCGGCGTCCGCAAAGAGCTCGGCCCAGTTCGCCCAACTGCTCGGCAGCAGCCAGAGCCCGTGGATGAGGACGACCGGGGTCTTGCCGGAGGCGTTTGCCGACTCGATCTCCCGGTGCTCCCGGTCGGAAATGGACGCCATGTCGGACTCCCTTCCCTCGGGTACGACTTCCACGCGACCCTATCGAAGTGATTCGGCCGGCACGCGACCACCCCGCGCCGACGGGCCCTCGAGCAATGGTGTCGCCCAGGCCGCAAACGGCTTGAGCCAGGGAAGGCAACGCCCGGCAAGCGGAGGAGCGAGGGTACGTCCGGCGAAACGGTGGCGGGTGGCGGTCAACGGCCGCGTTTACAGCTGGGCGGGGTCGAGGTACGGATGCTGACGGCGTATCTCTTCGACCGCAGCGAGGGGCGGCGGGTCGAGGCGTGGCCGGAGGCGCTTCGCGATCTGAGCAAGAACCAGGTGCTGTGGGTCGACCTGGTAGCCGCGTCCCCTGGAGAGGAACCCGCCGTACGCGAGGTCTTCGGACTGGAGGACGGGTCGAGCGCCCCGGGCTCACTGCGAAAAGCCGGCGTCGACCAGCACCCCGGATACCTCGCCGTGACCGCGATCGCAGTCTCCGACGAGGAGGAGGATGCCGAGCGCGAGATGGTCGTCGTCGATTGTTTCGTCGGCCCGAACTGGGTGCTGACCGTTCACGAGGCCGAGATAGCCGTGATCGAGGACTTCAAGGGGCTCGCCTCGGGCGAGGGCGAGCTCGGGGATCTCGACGCCCCGTCGTTTCTCTCGGCGCTCCTCGAGTGGGTGATCGGCAGCTACATGCATGCGTTCGACGAGATCGAGACACGGCTGGAGGAGTTCGACATCGAGGTACTCAGTTCGGCGAGCAGGGAGACGGACGCTCAGATCGAGACGCTGATCGCCGCCCGCCGACGGGTGGGGCGGCTGCGCCGATCGCTCAGCCCGCACCGGGACGTGTTTACGGCGCTCGGCCACACGGAATTCGACCCGCTCTCCTCCGAGAGCTCCAGCGAGCGGTTCGTCGAGCTGACCGCGCGGCTCGACGCCGCGCTCGCCTCCGCGCGTGAGGTCAAAGACGCGATCGCCAGCTCATTCGACGTCTTGATCGTCCGGACCGAACATCGGACGAACGAGATCGTGAAGGTGCTGACGCTCGCATCGATCCTGCTGCTGCCCGGCACGCTGATAGCGGGCGTCCTTGGGATGAACATCAACTTCTCGGCCAGCGCCTTTGTCACCTCTGCCGTCTTCTGGACAGGAGTCGTCGGGATCGTCGCGGTCGCATCGGCGACGTTCGGGTTCGCTCGCGCCCGGCGCTGGATCTGACCCGCGGCGATAGGCGCATCAGTCGTTCGAGTATCAGCGACGATCGGGCGGCGGAGCCCCGAGGTGCGCAAGGTGCGGCACACCCGCCCGCGAGGCTCTCCGGCTAGCGTGGTGCCGAGGCCGGCAGACGCCTTAAACCGGCGAAGCCGACGCCCGGACTCGAACCGGGGACCCCTTCATTACGAGCGAAGAACGGCCTTCCGGGAGCGAGGCCGTTCTCGTCGAACATGCGGCCTGGCGCGTGGTCAGCGGTGGTCGCAGCGTCGTGGCAGCCGCGTGGCAGCGCCTCCCCGGACGATGGCCTCCAACCAAACCTAGGAGGCATCCATGGCATCACATCACGGGCGAAACGAACGCGATCGGAGCGGACCCCTGAGCGTTGCAGTCCTCGGCGCCGCCGGCGCCACCGGCATTCCCCTGGTCGAGCAGGCGCTCGCCGCCGGGGATCGCGTGACCGCTCTCGTTCACTCGCGGCAGAAGCTGCCGATCACCAACCCAAATCTCCACGTGGTCGAGGGCGATGCAACCGACCCGAGAGCGGTCTCGGAGGCCATGAGGGGGGCCGACGCCGTCATCAGCGTCCTCGGCGCGCGAGGACCAGTGATGGCCGACGCGACGCAGGCCATCGTCGACATCGCCAAACAGGTCGGTCCCGAGCGCGTCGTCATGTTGTCGTCGTTCGCAGTCGCGCGTGACCGGCTCACGCCCGTTGCCAAGGCAGTCACCGGGATGGCGATGGGCAGCCAGATCAAGGACAAGGCAGCCGGCGAGGACGTCCTGCGCGCGAGCGGCCTCGACTGGACGATCGTCTACGCCACGAAGCTGACCAACGGCCACGAGACGGGACGGAGGGTCGTCCCCGAGTCCGAGAAGGTCGGCCTGTCCGACAAGATCTCGCGCGCCGATGTGGCCGCATTCCTGCTGCAGTCGGCGACAGACGACCTCGGCAGCCAGGGCAGCGTCGTAATCACCGGATCAGAGGGGAACGGGCCGAGCTAACGAAGCCGACGCCCGGACTCGAACCGGGGACCCCTTCATTACGAGTGAAGTGCTCTACCAGCTGAGCTACGTCGGCGCAGCTCGCATCGTAGCGGGGTTCCACTTGCGCAGATCGCGCGCCGGATCGGAAACTGCACCGATGCAAACCGCCGCGCGCGAGGCGATCATGGAGTCGTGAAGGCCGTCATTGGTTTTCTGCTCGCCCGGCCCCTGATCGCCGTGGCCATCGCCGCAATCGTGGTGGGTGTCATCTACCTCCGCGCGCGGAGCGAGACCACGCCGGTCACCAACCGGCACGAGCGCGTGGCGCTCACCGACCAGCAGCAGATGCAGCTCGGCGCACAGCAGTACGCCAAGACGCTCGCCCAGAACCGGTCACGGATCGTCGACTCGGGCGCGGGCTACCAGGAGGTCCGGCGCGTCGCGAGGCGCATCGAGGCCGTGGCCGCCAAGGACAAGCCCGACTTCGTCTGGAAGGTCACGCTGATCCGCAAGAACGAGGCCAACGCCTACTGCCTGCCGGGCGGGAAGATCGTCGTCTACTCGGGCATCCTGCCGCTGACGAAGGGCGACGCCGGGCTCGCCACCGTGCTCGGCCACGAGGTGGCCCACGCGACCGCCGAGCACTCGGCCGAGGCGATCGAGCGCGAGCACCTGACCGGGGTCGCCGCGGCGATCATCGCGGGCGGGGTCGCCTTCACGCCCAGCCAGTACGTCCACGTGGTCGCGCTGCTCGGCGCCGGCGGCGAAGCGGCCGGGCTGCACTTCAGCCGGAGCCAGGAATCCGAGGCGGATCACATCGGGCTCGTCTACATGGCCCGAGCCGGATACAACCCCGAGCAGGCGCTGCCGTTCTGGCAGCGCATGGCGCGCGCTTCGCGTGGGCAGGAGCCGCCCGAGTGGATCAGCGACCACCCGAGCGACGCGCATCGCATCGAACGGATCCGAGGATGGATGCCCGAGGCCGAGCGCGCCTACCACGCCGCCCACCCCGGCTGAGGCTTTGCGTTACGCGGCCGCGTCAGGCGCGCCGGCCCGCCGCGCCGCCGCGCGCGTGTTGCCCTTCCGCCGCCGCCGCGCCCGCTCACGCGCCTCGCGGCGCGCGGCGCGCGCCTCGTCGTCGCTGACGACCAGCTTCTCGACCGCGTCCGGGTCGAGCGCCGTGTAGCGGGCGATCTGCCACACCGTCGCACCGGCCTCGCTCAGTGCCACCACCGCAGCCGCGTCCTCGTCGAGCTCGAGCACCCGCAGGCGCCGCGGGCGGGTCTCCACGTGCTCGCGCAGCACCTCCACGGTCCGCGACGCCTCACGCCTCAGCCGGTCGTGCTCCCGGACGCAGGACGACGAGCAGAACGGCGAGAACCCCAGCTCGACCACGAGCGGGGATCCACAGTTCAGGCAGCGCCGCTGCCGCTTTCGCCGTCGTTGCACTCGATACGAAACGCTAGGGCTGTGGCCGGACGGAACGGGGCCGCACCGCCCGGGCGATGTCGCTGATCGACACCAGCCCGCGCAGCCGCCCGTCGTCCACCACGAGCCCGCGCTGGACGGCGCCCGAGTTCAGCTCCTCGAACGCCTCCATGACCGGCTCGTCCTCGTGCAGCAGCGGCACCTCGCGGAGCGGCAACGCGAGCTCGCCCACGAGGCGCATGTCCCACTCCCAGCGCGGCGCCCGCGCCACGCGCTCGAAGGGCAGCAGCCCGACCACGCCGCCCTGCGCGTCGACGACGGGGTACGTCGTGAAGCGCCGGCCTGCGGCGGCGACCTCGGCCATGAACTGCCCGATCGTCGCGTCGGCGCGCGCCACCGCCGGCGCGCGCACCATCAGGTCGCCGACGCGCAGCCCGCGCAGCGCATCGCTCGTCGCCGCGTAGCGGGCCTCTCCGCTCGCCGCGCCGAGCAGGAACCAGCCGAGGAAGGCCAGCCACGCGCCCGAGAACGTGCCGTCCACGGCGAAGAGCACGATGCCGCCGCCGATCATCAGCAGGCCGAAGGCGCGCCCGACGTTCGCCGCGACCGCGGTCGCCCAGCGGAAGTCCTTGCGCCAGGCCCACAGCGCGGAACGCAGCACGCGCCCGCCGTCGAGGGGCAGCGCCGGCAGCAGGTTGAAGAGGAGCAGCGTCAGGTTGATGTAGCCGAGCCAGGCGGCGACGCCGTCGACCTCGCCGGACACGTCGGTGAAGGCCGCGAGCGCGATGAACAGCAGCCCCAGCACGAGCGAGACCGCGGGGCCCGCAATCGCGATCCGGAACTCGGACCCGGCCGTCCTGAACATCGAGCGGAAGCTCGCCACGCCGCCGAACAGCCACAGCGTGATGCCCTCGATGACCATGCCCTCGCGGCGCGCCTCGAGCGCGTGGCCGAGCTCGTGCAGCAGCAGCGACCCGAAGAAGAGGAAGGCGGCGACGAGCGCCATGACCAGGTAGGTCGAGTCCGAGAGCCCCGGGTTGGTCTCCGGGAAGACGCTCGACTTGAGCGACCAGGTCAGCAGCCCGAAGACCAGCAGCCAGCTCCAGTTGACGCCGATACGGATGCCGGCGATGCGGCCGAGCGTGAAGGTGCTGTTCACCCTGCGGCCACGGTAGCGGCCGGGATCATCCCTAGGTGGGCTAGCGGGCCGGCGCCGCCTCGGGCACGCGGGTGATGACGTGCGAGACCGGCGGCGTGAAGCGTTCCGTCGCCGCCTCGACGACGCCGCGCTCGAGCCAGTTCGAGCGGCCCTCGGGGTGCGTCGAGATGAGGATCTCGTCGGCACCGAACGTGCGGAGCGCGTCCTCGATCGCCTGCAGCGGGTCGCTGTCCCCGACGCGGCCCTCGACGTCGACGCCGGCGGCCCGCAGCTCCCGCACGGACTTGTCCAGGCGCCCCGCCGCCGCGGCGCGCGCGCCGTCCTCGTCGGACGTCCAGTGGCGCACATGCGAGTTGAGCGCCGGCGCGACGACGAGCACCTGCGTCGCGGCGCCCTCCGACCGGCGCCGGATCTCGCGGATCAGCGTGTCGCCGCCGACGGTCTCGTTCGCGATCACGAGGATGCGGCGCTCGTTCTCGCCGTGAGGCGCGGGCTCGACCGGTCTCGGCGGGGGCATCTCGCTGCGGCGGTAGACCGCGATCACGCCGACGATCACGACGATCGCGACCGGGAGGCCGACCCACCAACCGCCGAGCAATCCCGCCACGACGATCAGCGCTGCGCCGACGATCACCAGCAGCAGGAAGGAGAAGGCCTCCGACTCGCTCCGGAACGGATTGCGCATGGTGCCCACCTGTACGGTACCCCTAGGGGCGCGGTTTGAACCGGAGCGCGGGCGAGACCGCCACCGAGCCGTTCAGCGCCCGGGCGACGGCGACCACCCAGACCCGCTCGCCCGGCTTGAACGTGGTCGGGCTGACGAACGCCCGGTAGGGCGGCGAGTCGTCGACGCCGACGCGGATCCACGCCTTGCCGTGCTCGCGGCGTACGGCGAACGCCACGCTGACGGGGCCGTTGACGGCCGCGATGCCGAGCCGCCAGAAGCCGCTCGCGGAGTCGAGCTTGATCCGCACCCTCGGCGCGCCGGGCGCACGGGTCGGCACCTGGGCGTTCGCCTGCAGGAGCAGCGTCGACAGCGCCGGGACGGT
Source organism: Gaiellaceae bacterium (assembly GCA_035764425.1). Lineage (GTDB taxonomy): Bacteria > Actinomycetota > Thermoleophilia > Gaiellales > Gaiellaceae > JACVRM01. Next base: position 9,399 of record DASTZE010000152.1, on the reverse strand, counting down.
CACCGACACCGCGCCTTTCGCGTCGGACGAGACCGACGCCGACCCGAGCAGCGCGGTCCAGGCCGCCGACGGCGTCGACGTCTTCAGCGACACGGTCGCCGGCGCGGTGTCCGCGTTGAACACGGCGAGCGCCTCGCGCCGCTCGTTCGCGTCGATGCGGCTGACGGCCAGCACCGTGCCCCGCGCGTAGCGGACGAACGACGCGCCGGTCGAGAGCGCCGGGAGCGTGTCGCGCAGGTGCCCGAGCACGCGCAGCCGCTGCGAGATCGGATGCTGGGGCTCGGCGATCGACGACCCGGTGCCGATCGGCGGCGAGCCGACGCGGTCCTCCGTCCTCCACCCGGCGACCTGGGTCGGGAACATGTCCTGGCCCGCGGCCGCGCCTCCGCCGGAGCCGATCATGCCGACCTCGTCGCCGTATTCGACCACCGGCGCCCCACGCAGCAGGAAGAGCAGGTCGTGCGCGAGCAGGTCGCGTTTGAGCAGGTCGCCCGCGCCGCTCGACCGGGCGCGGAGCTGCTGAGCCGCCCGGCCGATGGTGGCGTTGCCGAGGAAGGTGGCCGGCGTCGCCACGACGCCGTTCCGCTGGAAGTAGTCGTCGGCGTCGAGGCGTGTCGCAATCGCCTTCGGGCCTGCCTGCCCGCTCGCGAAGGCGGTGAGCGCGCCCTGCATCGGGCCGTCGAGCACGGTCGGCAGCCCGCGCGCGCGGACGTAGTCGGACAGGTCGACCGCGCTCAGCCCGGCGACGTCACCGACGAGCTGGAAATTGCTGATGCCCGCCGTCCGCGCCGCCGCCAGGAGCTTCGGGATCCAGAGCGTGAAGAAGGCCTTGTTCACGTTGCGGGCGGCTTCGATCCGGAGCCCATCGATCTTGAAGCGCTGGATCCAGGTGGCGTAGACGTCGGCGAGCCCCTGCACGACGGCCGGCTTCTCGGTGAAGAGGTCGTCGAGGCCCGCGAGGTCGCCCTGCTCGAAACAGGCCTGCTCGCAGGCCGGGGAGACGTCGCCCCGGTCGTGGTAGTTGGTGACGTCGTTCAGCCACGACGGCTTCTTCGCGGTGCGGTCGGCGCCGAAGAGCGTCGGGATCTTCGGCATGTTGGCCGCCTTCAGGCACGGGAAATGGGCGCTGCGGACGAACCTCGCCGGGTCGAACCGGTCGCCGCGGCAGTCGCGGAACGGCTCGTCCGTATAGTCGGAGCTGCGCGACAGCCCGATGTAGTCGGCGGTGTCGTTCACGATCGCGTCGAGGATCACCTTCAGGCCGAGGCCGTGCGCGCAGCCGACGAACGCGCTGAAGTCGGCCTCGTTCCCGAGGTGTGGGTCGACGGTCGTGAAGTCGCGCGGCCAGGAGCCGTCATAGGCGGCGCCGGTTCCGCGGACGGTGCGCTGCACGAAGGGCGGCGACACCGCGATCGCGTTGAAGCCGAGGTCCTTGATGCGGGCGAGGCCGTTGGTGGTGCTCGCGCAGTCGCCGGTCAGGCCGCGCAGGTCGCCGCCGTGGAAGTAGGCGGCGTCGGCCGGGTCGAAGCCCGTCACCAACTTGTCGCCGGTGATGCCGCCGGTGTCGTTCGCCGGCTCGCCGTTGGCGTAGCGGTCGGTGATCACCGAGTAGATGCGGTCGGAGGCGAGCGCGAGCCGCGTGGGCGGCTGCGAGAGGAGCGCGAGCGTCGCGCCGGACGGCGGCGCGGGCGGCCGCGGCGCGGCTCCGGACGCGAGCGCCACAAAGACCAGAGCGGCGAGCGCCGCCGCCAAGCAGAGACCCCTCAGCGTCATCCCACGGGCGCAGTCCTCACTGCGCGCGCGGAGACTACCTGGCCGTTGCGGTGACCGCGAGCGCGCGGCGCAGCTCGATGAAGAGCGCCTCCAGCGCGATGTTCGCCTGCAGGTTCAGCTCCTCCAGCAGGCGCCAGAGCGTGCGCACGCGCTCCGCTGCGAGCTCGGCGGCGGGCAGCCGCTCCGGCGTGGCGTCGCTCGTGAGCTCCTCGATCCGGTCGGCGTGCACGGCCACGTCCGGCGCGCCGGCGGCGACGGCGACCAGGTCGCGGAACCAGGCGGCGAGCTCCTCGAGCGCGAGCAGCAGCTGCTCCCGCTCGGCGCCGCGCGCCGCGCGCTTCAGCTGCTGGTCGAGCTCGCGCGCGGGTAGGTCGAGGCCCTCGAGGCGCGTCTCCAGCTCCGCCCTGGCCTCGCCCGCGCGCTCGCGCGCGCCCGCGAGGACCGTGCCGGCCGCGGCGGCAGCGTCGAAGTCCGGGTCGCGGTAGACGGCGCGGGCCGTGTCGAGCAGCGCGGCGCGGCGGGCGGCGGCGTGGGGGTCGAGCAGGCGCTCGACGCGGTCGAGGCGGCCGGCGGCGAGCCGGGCGATCGCCCGCTGCTCCGCCGGGTCGATGCCGGGCGCGCGGCGCTCCACCTCGGCGCGGACGGCGCGCTCGGAAAGGCGACGGAACGGAACGAGCTGGCAGCGCGAGCGGATCGTCTCCGGCAGCGGGCCGAGCTCGTTGGCGACAAGGACGACGGTCGCGTAGTCGGGCGGCTCCTCGAGGTCCTTGAGCAGGGCGTCGGCGGCGTCCTCGTTCATCAGGTGGGCGTGGAAGACGAGGTAGACGCGGCGGTCGGCCTCGAACGGGCGCATGTGCAGGTCGCGGCGCAGGTCGCGGATCGGGTCGATGCGGATCTGGTCGCCGAGCGGCTCGAGCACGTACAGGTCCGGGTGCGCGCGCCGGAGCGCGCGGCCCGGGTCGCCGCCGAGGAGGGCCGCGCCGAAGGCGACGGCGAGCTCGCGCTTGCCGACGCCGGGCGGACCGTGGAAGAGGTAGGCGTGCGCCGGCTCGGCCAGCGCGGCGGCGAGCAGGCGCTTGGCCTCGGCCTGCTCGGGGACGGCCTCGGCGAGGAGATCAGACATGCGCCTGGAGATCTTCGCGCACGGCGGCGGCGAGCTCGTCGACGGTCTTCCCGCCGTCCAGGGTCACCATGCGCTCCGGGAAGCGCCGGGCCAGCTCTGCGTAGGCGTCGTTCACCCGCGCGCGGAAGGCGTCGCCCTCGCGCTCCATGCGGTCGGGGGCGCCGAGGCGCGCGGCCGCCTGCTCGGCGTCGAGGAGCAGAACGAACGTGCGGTCCGGGAGGCGGCCGGCGAGGCCCGGCAGGTTGAGCTCCAGCACCTCGTCGACGCCGAGGCCGCGGGCGATCCCCTGGTAGGCGAGCGAGGAGTGGACGAAGCGGTCGCACACGACCCAGGCGCCGCGGTCGAGCGCGGGCGCGATCACGTCGGCGACGAGCGCGGCGCGCGCGGCGGCAAAGAGCGCCGCCTCGGCCCACGGCGCCATGGCCTCGCCCGCGAGTAGGAGCTCGCGGATCGCCTCCCCGAGCGGCGTGCCGCCGGGCTCACGTGTGAGCACGACGTCGCGGCCGGCGCTGTCGAGGTGCTCGGCCAGCAGCCGCGCTTGCGTGCTCTTCCCCGAGCCGTCGACGCCCTCGAAGCTGACGAACATCCGGTGCCACTCTAGGTCGTAGAATCGCCGTCACGATGGCAGGCGAGCCGGGCCCTGTGCTCCTGGTTCCGGCAGCAGCGCGTGGCGGGCACTGACCCGCCGGGGCTCCACGGGTACGCCGGCTGGGTGCGGGCGCTGCTCGTCGCGCAGCTGATGCTCTCGCTCGGCGTCGGGCTCGCCCTGTACATCGCGCCGCACACGAGCACCGACGTCTGGCCGTGGACGCTGACGCCGCTGACCGCGCGCGCCGTCGGCGCGGGGCTGCTCGGTCTCGCGGTGGCGAGCACCTGGGCGCTCAAGGAGGCCGACTGGGAACGCGTCGGCGGCCCGGCGATCAGCTTCCTCGCCTTCGGGATCCTGCAGCTGATCGCGCTCGTCCGCTACCACGACACCGTCTCGTGGAGCGACTGGGAGCTGTGGATCCTCATCGCCCTGCTCGTGTCGTTTCTGGCCGTCGGCGCCGAGGGCGTCCGCATCCGCAGACCGGCGCACGCCGCGGCGCCCGTCGCGGCCGATTAGGTCGGTCTGGACTACCCTCGCCGGCGTGGACACGAAGGACGCCGAGCGGGCGTACCCGGACACGGTGGACGAGACGCACCGCGGCTGGCTGCATTCGAAGCCGTTCCGCAACGACCCGGCCGAGGTGAGCCGGCTGCTCGTCGACGCGGCGCTGATCATCCTCGTGCTCGATCTGCACGACGGCATCTCGCTCTGCGAGCTCGGCTGCGGCACCGGCTGGCTGAGCCGCTTCGCGGCGCGCCAGGGCGTCCGGGCGGTCGGCTACGACATCTCCCCGGGGATGGTGGATATCGCGCGCGAAGAGGCGGCCCGTGAGGGCCTCGACGTCCGCTACGAGGTCGCCGACATGGAGACGCTCGAGCCGGAGGAGCAGTTCGACACCTGCCTGCTCTACGACGCGCTCCACCACAGCACGCGCCCCGACCTCGTCCTCGCGACGGCGCGGAAGACGCTCAAGCCCGGCGGCCGCCTGCTGCTCCACGAGCCCAACTGGATGCACCGCTTCGCCGGGCGCGCCGCGTCGCAGGAGCACGGCGTCACCGAGGCCGGCTACTCGGCGCGGCGGCTGAAGCAGCTCGCGCGCGGCGCCGGCTTCGCGAACGTGCGCCGCTTGCACAAGAACCGGCGCGCGCTGTTCACGAACGCGCCGGTCGATGTCGCGCGCCACTTCGGCGGGCCGCTGGTCACGCGCGCGATGGGGCCGTTCTGGACCGAGGTCTGGCTGCTGGCGGACGCGACGTGAGGGCCGTCGTCACGGGCGGCGCGGGCTTCATCGGCTCCCACGTCGTGGACGCGCTGGTCGCGCGCGGCGACGAGGTCGCCGTCATCGACAACTTCGCCACCGGCAAGCGCGAGAACGTGCACGCCGGGGCGACGCTCGCCGAGCGTGACGTGCGCGAGGACCTCGGCGACGTCTTCGACGAGGCTCGTCCGGACGTCTGCTTCCACCTTGCCGCCCAGGCCGACGTCCGCGTCTCGGTTGCCGACCCCGAGTTCGACGCCCAGGTGAACACGATCGGCACGGTGCGCGTGCTCGAGGGCGCACGCCGGCACGGCACGCACGTCGTCTTCAGCTCGACCGGCGGCGCCATCTACGGCGAGTCGCCCGAGCCCGCGACCGAGGACTCGCCGCGGCAGCCGCTCTCCCCCTACGGCACCTCGAAGCTCGCCGCCGAGGAGTACATGCGCACCTACAACCGCCTCTACGAGAGCGGCCACGTCGCGCTTCGCTACGGCAACGTCTACGGCCCGCGGCAAGACCCGCACGGCGAGGCGGGCGTCGTGGCGATCTTCTTCAACCGGCTCAGGGACGGCGAAAGGCCGCGTATCTTCGGTGACGGGCTGCAGACGCGGGACTACGTTTTCGTCGGCGACGTCGTCGATGCGACGCTCGCGGGTGCCGGCGCGCGGGGCGGGGTCTTCAACGTCGGCACCGGCCGCGAGACGTCGGTGGTGGAGCTCTTCGACGCCTGCCGCGCGGTCGCCGGCGTCGACGTCGAGCCGGAGTACGCGCCGGCGCGCCTCGGCGAGCTGCAGCGCAGCGTGCTGGCGATCGACCGGGCCATCGACGAGCTGGCGTGGCGGCCGCGGCGCTCGCTCGACGAGGGCCTGGCCGAGACCTGGGCCTGGGTCAACGGTTAGTTACGGGACGCGCCAGCAGCGCGGCGCGAGCCAGCGCGCGTGCGACACGAGCGCGCCCGAGGCGTTGTACGCGTCCACCCAGGCGACCGCGCACGCGCACTGGTCGGGCCCGGTGCAGGCGACGATGAAGCCGTGGTCGGCCGTGAGCGGCACGTCGACCAGCACGCCGTTGCGCTGCGTCACCACGACGCGCGCGACGTCGTTCGCGGCGACGCCGGCGAAGTAGCGGCCGCTGATGGCGGCGACCGACGGTGGGGTGCCGAAGAAGGCCGGCGCCGGCATGCAGCCGGTGCCGCTCGCGTGGGCGTGGGCGAGGAGCACGGCGCAGAGCCAGCCCTTGCGCGTCTGCGCGAGGTAGAGCCGCGCCTTGCCCTTGCCCGTGCCGTACGTGGCGACGAGCCGCGACTGCGCGAGCGACGGCAGCGCGCGCTGCAGGGGCTTCGGCATCGCGTCCCCCGGCCGCTGCAGGCGGGCGAGCGCGAGCGGGTCGCTGGTGCCGATCTGCCGCGCGGCGCCGGCGTCCATGGCGACGCCGAGACCAGCCAGGGCCAGGACCATGCCGACGAGGACTCCCGGGCGCACCGACCTCAGTCTATGCGGGTGCTTCTGAAGGAAGTCTGACGCTCGGGCCGAACCGAGTGCCGTGGTCGACGCGGCGCTCGTGCAGCCCTGGCGGACGGCGACGCTGGTGGCGGTCGGCGTCGCGGCCGTCGAGTTGATCCTCGTCATCGCGCTGCTGCTTGGGTCCACCGGCCATGCATCGGCGGCAAACGAGACGAAGCCGAGAGCGAGGCACGACGCCGCACGCCGACCACGCCAACCGCCCGCGCACGTGTTGCCGCGGTCAAAGACGCGGATCCTGATCCTGAACGGCAACGGCCTCGACGGCGCCGCCGCGTCGGAGGCCGCGATGGTGAAGTCTCTCGGCTACCGCGTGGCCGCCGTCGGCAACGCCGCCCGCTCCGACTACGGGCGTAGCACGGTGCTCTATCCGCGCGGCCGCGTCCGCGAGGCGCGGCGCCTCGCGCGCGAGGTCGGGATCAAGCTGGTCGGCCCGCTCGACGGGATCAGCCGCGCGCGGATGCGCCACGCCACCGTGGCCGTCATCCTCGGGCGGTAGCCAGCAGGTCGGCCGCGACCGGATCGCTCGGGTCGAGCTCGCGCGCGCGCGTGAGTGAGTCCACCGCCTCCTGGCGCCTGCCGACGCGGAGCTGGTACTCGCCCAGCGAGCGCCACGTGAGCGCGTTCTCCGGCTGCAGCCGGGTTGCGCGCGCGTACAGCTCGAGCGCGGCCGGCACGTCGCCGAGGCGCCGCACGGCGTAGGCCCAGGTGAGGAGCGCCTCGGCCGAGAGCGGGTTGATGTCGTGCGCGTCGCGGGCCGCGACGGCGGAGCGCTCGAAGTTCCCCGCGTCCTGCAGGGCGATGGCGTCGTTGAGCCTGCGGTCGGCGCGCCACGGCGTCGTCACCGACAGCACCGCCGCGACGGCGGCGACCGCGACGCCGAGCGCCGCGACCCGCGCCCGCACCGGCTCGCGCTCCGGCCGCGCGCTGGCGGCGAGCGCTCCGACGACGAGCATCACGGGACCGGTCAGCGCCTGGAAGTCCCAGTCGAACTCGAGCAGCGCGTGCAGGCCGTAGGCGAGGACGACGGCGGCGAGGGCGTTGGTCGCGAGCCCGTTGCGCCGCACGGCGGCGACCACGGCCGCCCCGGCCGACGCGGCGAGGGCGACGAGCAGGAGCGCGCCGACGATCCCGAGCTCGGCCAGGAACTGCAGCGGCAGGTTGTGCGGCTCGAGCGCGTCGGAGCTGCTCGTGCCGAGCGCCCGGCGCGCGAGCTGGAACGTGCCCGCGCCGGAACCGCCGAGCGGGTGGTCACGGAAGATGTGCCAGGAGTCCTTCCACCAGTGCACGCGGTCGCTCGACCCGATATGGAAGAAGCGAGACGGGCCGCCGTGGATCGTGAGCGGCCCGGACGAGACGCTCGCCGTCGCGACGACGCCGAGGACGGCGACCACCGCAAGGGCGATCAGCAGCCGCTTGACGAGCGCCGGCGAGATGGCGACGGGATGACGGCGCAGCCACCACCAGACGCCCACCACGACCGCCGCTCCGAGCAGCACCGCGGCGGCGTAGAGGGGCGCGTCGTGGACGCGCACGTGCCGCGGCTGGTCGTCCTTCGACACGCCCGGCAGCGCGAACGCGACGAGCGAGACGGCCACGCCGGGCAGCGCCCCGATCGCGAGCGCGGCAAGGGTGGCCAGCCGCTCGCGCGCGAGCAGCAACCAGAGCCCGACTGCCGCCGCGGCGACGACGAGCCCGCCGCGCGAGAAGGTGAGGAGCAGCGCGACGGTGCTGCCATACGTCAAGAGCAGCCCGGCGAGCCGCGATCGCGTCGCGACCCAGAGCCCGAGCGGGAAGCCCCAGGCGGCGATCAGCGCGAACCCGTTCCAGTAGCCGACCGTGCCGGTCATCCGGCCGTTGGTGTCGCCGAGCGTGTCGAGCGGCGGGATCGCCTTCCCCAGCAGCCCCCAGCCGACCGCGAGCGCCGTCGCGGCAGCGAGCGCGCCGGCGACGAGCCGCGGCCCGGCGAAGGTGCCGACGACCGCGCAGGCGACGTACGCGAGCGTGAGGTTCGCGTAGTCCCACGAGCGGTCGGCCTGGATCGACCACCAGAGCGAGAGCAGCATCCACGCGGCCAGGGCCGCGAGCGAGCCCAGGAACCAGATGCCCGCGCGACCCACACGCGGCAGGGCGACGGCGCCGAAGAGCGCGAGCGCGCCGAGCGCGCCGGCGGCGAGCACGGCCGCCGAGGCGATCAGGGCATTGCGCGCCTCGTTCGGCCCGGGGCCATACCCAAGACGAGGACCGTTTGCACCTCCGGTGAATAGGACACAAAGCGCCAGGACGCAGGCTGCAAGCCCCGCCCCAAGGCGTTCGGCAGGCGCCCGCATCGAGTCGAAGCTACCATTGGCCGTGGCCGTCGGCCCGGCTTACACCCCGCTTACCTAAGCCTCACCCGACGATTACTCCCGACACTCATACTCCGGCGGTGCGCCTAACGAGGAAACGGGCTCCGCACGCCCTCGTTCTGCTCACCGCCCTGACCGCCGCCCTCACCGCCTGCGGCTCGTCGTCGGCGGCGACGCCCTGCTGGAAGCAGGTGCTGAACGACTGGACCGCGAGGCAGAAGGTCAAGACGACCTATCCGATCGCCTGCTACGACCAGGCGATCAAGAACATGGGGCCGGACCTGCGCTACTACTCGGACGCGCCCGACGCGATCATGGCCGCGAAGCAGGCCGCGCTCAACAAGAAGGACGCCCGCCAGCTTCAGAGCCTCGGCGGCGGAAATTCCGGCGGCGGCGGCAGCGGCAGTGCCGGCGGTGGTCCGACCGACTCCGGAAGCAGCGACCCCGGCGGTCCGGCGAGCGTCATCCTGAACGCCGGCCCGAGCTCCGCCGACAGCCTCCCGCTCCCGCTGCTGTTCATTGCGGGCCTCGCGATCCTGCTTCTCGCCGCGGGCGCGGTCGGCGTCGCGAACCGCCATGTCCAGGCGCGGCGCGTGACCCGGGAGGATCAGCCCGGCTGAGCCGGATTTCCCGCACGTTCCGAAGATTTTCTCGCCTGCAGCGGTCCCTCCGTCCGGGCCGGTCCCTATCGTCGAACATCCCGCTCGGGACGCCCGTAGGACGCCCGGCGACAGGCAAAATTCACACCGGGAGGTAAGCCTTGGCGTCCGTCGACGAGATCCCCGCTG
>DASTZE010000151.1:0-10565 GCA_035764425.1 Gaiellaceae bacterium | reverse complement strand
GTCCGCTTCATGGCCAAGCACCACGGGCTGCGCGCGGCCGAGCGCACGCGGCGGCTGCTCCGCACCTCGCTCTTGATCCGCGGCGCCGTCTTCCGGGGCGCGCGCGGCCAGGGCTACCGCGACGCCGCGGACTACCTCGCGTCGGCGCCGGTCGCGACGCTCGCGGGAGTCGAGGCGTGAACGCCGTCGAGCTCAGCCGTTCCTACGCGCGGCCGCGGCCGACGTTCGCCTTCTCGGCGCTGCTCCCGCTGCTCGTCGTCCCGGGGCTGCTCGTCGCGCGTGAACTGCCGGAGACCGGGGTCGGGCTCGCGCTCCGGCTCGCCTTCGCCACCGGCTGCATCCTGCTGCCGGGCTTCCTCGTCGCGCGCGCGCTGTCGCTGCGCGGGATCGCGGCCACCCTCCCGCTCGCGCTGGCCGCCGTGGCGCTGGCCCTGACGGTGATGTTCGCGGTCGGCGGCTCGATCGAGACCGCACTGCTCGCGCTCGCCGTCCTGACCGCGGCCGCGCTGCCGTTCGCGGTCCGCGGCGTGCGCATCCAGCCGAAGCTGGGGACCCTGCTGGTGCTCGGCGGCGGGGCGGTGCTCGGCGCGGCGCTCTGGCGCGTCGCGCCGGCGCTCTCGGGCGACGCGCTCTTCCATCTCGCGCGCGTGCGCAAGCTCGACGCGCTCAACGGACTCTCACTGCACGCCGTCGACGAGTTCATCGACGGCGGGCTCCACCCCGGCTACGCCTTCCCGCTCTGGCATGGCTTCCTGGCCATGATCGCTCACCTCGCCGGCGTCGACCCGTCGCTCGTCGTGCGCCACGAGGCGAGCATCCTGGCGCCGCTGGCGGTGCTGGTCGCGTACGAGGCGGGCCACGCCCTCTTCAACAGCCGGGCCGCCGCCGTCGCTGTCGCCGTCGCCCAGGTCGGGCTGATCGCGCTCGCGCCGGGCTCGGGCGGCGCCTACAACGCGCTGGCCCTGCCGCCGACGGCCAGCCGCCAGCTGCTGGTCCCGGCGGCGATCGCGCTCTTCTTCGTGTACCTGCGCGACCGCTCGACCGCGCTGCTGCCCGCGCTCGCCGCATCGGGCCTGGCGATCGCGCTTGTGCACCCCACGTACGCCGTCTTCCTGGCCGTGCCGCTGGCCGGCTACCTGGTCGCGCGCACGATCATGGCCCACCCCCGTGGCGAGTTCGCGCCGGCCGCGATCGCGTTCGGCGCCTTCGCCGCGCCGATGGTCGCCGTCTCGGGCGCGCTGCTCCCGATCGTGCACAAGACCGTCTCGCACGACCCTGGCGCAAACGCGCTGCACGCCGCGATCGCGAAGTACCCCGACCAGCTCGACGTGTTCTCCGACGCCAGCTACCGGCTCGCGCCCGAGGTCTTCGGCCGGGGCGGCGCGATCGCGATCGCGGCGCTCCTGCTGCTTCCGCTGGCGGCGCTCGTCCCGCGCCGGCGCTGGTCGGCGTTCGTGCTCGGCGGCTCGCTCGCGGTGCTGACCGTGACGCTGACGTCCGCGCTCTTCCCGACCTTCGCCGACCTCGTCTCGATCTCGCAGGCACGCCGCGCGGCAGGTTTCCTGCCCTTCGCGTTCGCATTCGCCGGCGGCGCGCTCGTGCTGGCCTCGCTGCTGCGCTACTGGGTGCTCCCGCTCGCGCTCGCGGCCGGGATCGGCCTCCAGGTCGCCTTCCCGGGCGACTTCGGCTACCGGCTCCACGACGGCGGGCCGGCGTACGTCACGTGGGCGGCCGTGCTCGGCGGCTGGGCGGCGTTCGCGGTCGCCGCGGTCATCCGCTGGCCCGGCGTGCACGAACGCGCGGAGTGGCTCGGAGCGCTCGCCGCCATTCTCTTCGTGCTGCCGGTCGGCGTGCACGCGGCGGCGAACTGGTCGACGCCCGCGCGCGACAAGTCGCACGACCTCACCCCCGGGCTCCGCGCGGCGCTGAAGAGCAGGACGAGCCCCGGCCAGGTCGTCTTCTCCGACGCCGACACGAGCTACCGCATCGGCGCGTTCCTGCCCGTCTACGTCGCCACGGACCCGCCGGCGCACGTCGCCGACACGACGGAGAACCGACCGTACGAGCGCTACGACGATTCGGTCGAGTTCCTGAACACCGGAGACCTGTCCATCCCGCGCCGCTACGGCGCCGAGTGGATCGTGATCAACCGCCACCGCAACAGGACCCCGATGACGATCAGGCCGGTCTGGCACGACGGCAAGTACTTCCTGTACCGCCTTCGGTAGTGCGCATCCTCATCGTCACGATGTACTGGCCGCCCGCGGGCGGCGGGGGCGTCCAGCGGCCGCTCAAGTTCGCGACGTACCTGCCGGCGCTCGGGATCGAGACGCACGTGCTCGCGCCCGAGGACTCGAAGTGGATCCACCGCGACGACGAGCTGCAGCAGCCGAGCCAGGCGTGGGTGCATCGCGTCCGCTACCTCGGGCCGCGCGCCCGCCGCCCGGCGGAGGAGCTGCACGGCAAGGGCGGGCTGGAACGGCTCGGCACGCAGGCGAGCCTCGCCTTCCGCCGCGCACTCGTCCCGGACGCGAGCGTGACCTGGAACGCGACCGCGATCCCGGCCGCGATCCAGACCGTGCGCCGCGAGCAGATCGACGTCGTGCTGACGACCTCCCCGCCCGGCTCCGTGCACCTGGTCGGCGCCGCGGCCAAGAAGGCGACCGGCGTGCGCTGGATCGCCGATCTACGCGACTCGCTCGTCGCCCACCCGCACCGCCGGGCGGAGAGCGCGGCCGTCCGCGTAAAGGAGAAGGTGGAGCACGGCGTCGCCCGCCTGGTGGCGCGCTCCGCCGACGCCATCGTGACCGTCTCGGACGCGATCGCGGAGGAGGCGCGCGCGCTCGACCCGAAGGGCAGGGTCGTGACGATCTCGAACGGCTCCGACTTCGAGGACTTCGGCGGGCTCGAGTACCACCCCGGCGAGCGCCTGCGCATCACGCACACCGGCAGCTTCTTCGGCAAGCGCGACCCGAAGCCGTTCCTCGAGGCGCTCGCCTCCTCGGGCGTGGACGCGGTCGCCCGCTTCGTCGGCGGCTTCCGCAGCGAGGACCGCGAGTGGGCGGAGAGGCGCGGTCTCGGCGACCGGCTGGAGCTCTTCCCATACGTGCCGCGACGCCGCTCGCTGGAGCTTCAGCGTGACTCCGAGGCGCTGCTCCTGCTCATCCCCGAGGCCGGCGGCCGCGGCCGCGGCGTGCTCTCCGGGAAGGTGTTCGAGTACCTGGCCGCCGAGCGGCCGATCCTCGCCGTCGTCCCGCCCGACGGCGCCGCGGCGGAGCTCCTGCGCGAGACGGGCGCCGGCGTCGTCGTCGCCCCCGACGACATCGACGGCATGCGCGCCGCGCTCGCCGATCTCGACGCCCGCTTCAAGGCGGGCACGCTGGACGGAACACCATTGGCGGAGGAGTGGCGCGACCGGCTCTCGCGGCGCACGCGCGTCGAGGAGCTCGCCGAGCTGGTGCGGTCTCTGGCATGAACAAGGTCGCAGGGTGGCTCTTCTTCGCGTCGCTCTTCGTGATGACGTTCGAGAAGATCCACTGGGACGTCGCCGGGACGGTCAACCTCTCGGACCTCGTGTCGGCGCTGTTTCTGTTCGCCCTGCTGTTCACGTGGGTCGAGGAGGGCGACGGCGTCGGAAAGGTGCCGCGCTCGGTGCTGGTCGTGGCGGCCTTCGGCGCGGCGTTCCTGATCGTGTACCTGATCGGGTTCTGGGACCTCGACACGACCGACGCGCTGAACCAGTTCGTGAAGGGCGTCGTGAAGTGGGGCGTGCACTTCACGTTCCTCGTCGTCGGGCTCGCGTACCTCGTGCGCCGCTCGCAGACGTTCTACTGGCACGCGCTGAGCGCGTTCATCGCCGGCTTCGCCGCCAACGCCGCCTACGGCGTGCTGCAGCTGATCGACGCCGAGCGCGGTGGCGACCTCGACTCAACCCTGCTCTCGCCGCTCACCGGTGGGGCGAGCTCGATCAACATCTACGGCGCGGTGGGCGGGCAGAGCGTCTACCGGCCAAACGCGCTCACCGGCGACCCGAACCACCTCGGCGTGATGCTGGTCGTCCCGCTGCTCCTGGTCACGCCGCTGTACCTGCGGCTGGAGAAAGACAACCGCTGGCGGCGTCCGCTCGCCGTCCTGCTCGGCTTCTTCCTCATCGTCGAGGTGGCGACGCTCTCGCGCTCGGCCGTGCTCGGCCTCGTGGTCGGGATGCTCGTGCTGCTGCTGCCCTATCGCAGGCACTTTCTGTCCGCGCGCTTCCTGCTCCCGCTCGCCGGCGTGGTGGTCGTGCTGCTCGCGGTGGTGAGCCGCCGCCAGAACTTCTTCGAGACGGTGATCAAGTCGCGCATCCAGACGAACGCGGCGGCGGCGTCACCGCACTTCGACGTCTACAGCTTCATCCCGAACGTGCTGCACACGCACCCGCTGTTCGGGCTCGGCTACAACAACTTCTCGGTCTACTACGAGTTCGTCACCGGCAAGTCGAACTGGGGGCCGCACTCGTTCTACGTCGCCCTGTTCGTGGAGACCGGAATCGTCGGCGCCGCCGTGTTCGCCGCCTTCCTCGTCTGGGTCTTCTACCGGCTCCGCGTCGCGCGTCGCCTCGGCCGCCGCCTCGCCGAGCTGCACGATCCGCTCGCGCGGCGCGTCCGGCCGCTCGCGTGGGGATTCACCGCCGCGCTGGCCGGAACGCTGGCCGCGAACGCCTTCTACCTGACCATCCCCTTCTACTACTTCTACGCGCTCGCCATGCTCGCGCTCGCTGTGCCCGTCGTGTTCGCACGACGCCTGTAAGGTCTCCCTTACATGTTCCACTGCGAGACCGCCGAAGAGCTCGCGGCGCGCCGGCGCCTGCTGCGCCGCTCCGCCTGGAGCCTCGTCGCCTTCGCCGCCATCGCGGCGCTGACCTGGAAGGCGATCACGTCGCCGGACGGGGTCGCCGACCCCACCGCTGACACGTCGCTGAGCCACGGCGCGGTCGTCGTCGACAGCGGGCTGCTGGTGTTCCGGGAGGGCCTCGAGGCCGTGCTCGTGCTCGCGGCGCTGACCGCCAGCTTCGTCGGCGCCAACGGCGGCCTCCGCCGGCCGGTCGCGGCCGGTGCGGGCTCGGCGCTGCTGGCGTCGGTGGCGACGTGGTTCGTCGCGATCCTGCTGATCGGCGCGCTCGGCGGCCCCGGGCTCGACCTGCAGGCGGCCACCGGGCTGCTCGCGGTCGCCGTCCTGCTCGTGGTCATGAACTGGTTCTTCCACAAGATCTACTGGACGGGCTGGATCTCTGCGCACAACAAGGTGCGGCGCCGGGTTGCGACGCCGGAGGCCGGCCGTCGCGCGCTGCTCGGGCTGGCGATCCTCGGCTTCACCGCCGTCTACCGCGAGGGCTTCGAGGTCGTGCTCTTCCTCCAGAACCTGCGCCTCAGCGCCGGCGACGCCGCGGTGCTCGAGGGCGTCGCGCTGGGCTTCGGGCTGACCGTCGTCGCGGGCGCGATCACCTTCTCGGCCCAGCGCCGGCTGCCGTATCGGAAGATGCTCGTCGCCACCGGCATCCTGCTCGGCTTCGTGCTGCTGGTCATGGTCGGCGAGAGCGTCCAGGAGATGCAGCTCGCCGGCTGGATCCCGACCACGCCGATCGGGGTCGACTTCCCGGGCTTCGTGAACCTCTGGTTCGCGGCCTTCCCGACCGTCGAGGGGCTCGCCGCGCAGGCGCTCGCCGCCCTGCTCGTGATCGGCTCGTACCTCGCGGCGGAACGCGTCCGCCGGCCGGCGCTCGCCACCGCTTGACGTAGGCACCCACGCCGAGCGACGCTCTCGGCGATGACCGACGCCGGGCTTCCCTCCGGCACCGTCACCTTCCTGTTCACGGACATCGAAGGCTCGACACGGCTGCTGTCGGCACTTGGCCAGCACCGCTACGACGAGCTGCTGACCGAGCACGACACGCTCATGCGCGCCGCGTTCGCGGCCCACGAGGGCCGCGTCGTCGACACGCAGGGCGACTCCTTCTTCGTCGCCTTTCGCACCGCGGCGGACGCGGTCGCGGCCGCCGTCGATGCGCAGCGCGACCTGACGGCGTGGCGGGGCGACGTCAAGGTGCGGATGGGCCTGCACACCGGGGAGCCCAAGGTCGGCGAAGAGCGCTACGTGGGCATCGGCGTCCACCGTGCCGCGCGGATCGGTGCGGCCGGTCACGGTGGCCAGGTGTTGTTGTCGTCGACGACGAAGGAGCTCGCCGAGGAGGACCTCGCCCCCGGCGTGACCATCCGCGACCTCGGCGAGCGCCGCCTGAAAGACATCGAGCAGCCGCAGCACGTCTACCAGCTCGTGATCGACGGCCTGCCGAGCGAGTTCGGCGCGCTGCATACGCTCGACGTCGAGCTGGCGCGCCGGCGGCGGCGCATGTACCTGGGGGCGGCGCTGGTCGGGGTCGTGGCCGCCGCGGTCGCCATCCCGGTGTTCGCGCTCGGGCAGGGCGGGTCCGGCGGCACGAGCGTCGAGGGGAACGGCGTGGCGGAGATCGACCCTGGCTCGAGCGACGTGATCGGAACGGTTGCGAATGTCGGCTCGAGCCCAGGTCCAATCGCCTACGGAGCGGGATCGCTCTGGGTGGCGAACGCGGATGATCAGACGGTCGCGCGCATCGCCCCTGACTCGCGGACCGTCACGCGCAATCTGAGCGTGCGCGGCACGCCGATGGCCCTGGCCGCGTCGCCGGGGGCGATCTGGGTGGTGGGCGCGTCCGCAGGGCTGCCGGCCGTGTCGGTGGAACGCATCGACCCGCGGTACGAGACGGTGACGCAGGGGAGCGTCGGGAATGTCACGCCGGGAGGCCCCGGCGTTGTGGCGGCGCTCGGCAACGCGGTGTGGGTGGCTCCGTCCACGGGCTTGCTCGCCCGGCTGCGGCCCGCGACCGGGCGGGTCGCCGATCGAGTCGATCCAAACGCGGCCCCGGCCGGCGTCGCGGTCTCCCGTGACGCGGTCTGGGTGACGGACTCGTTCGCAGACACGGTCACGCGCGTCGACCCGGCTACAGGCCTGACGACGCCGATCACCGTCGGCCGCGGGCCGGCCGCGATCGCCGGCGGCGAGGGTGCCGTCTGGGTCGCGAATTCGCTCGGCAATTCGGTCACGCGCATCGACCCGGGCACGAACGGCGTGACGAACACGATCTCCGTGGGCGCGGGCCCGGCCGGCTTGGCGGTCGCCCAGGGCGCCGTGTGGGTGGCGAACAGCCATGACGGCACCGTCACGCGCATCGACTCGCGGACGCTGGCCACGAGGACGATCGTGGTCGGCGGCAGCCCCCGCGGCGTCGCGGTCGGCGGCGGGCACGTATGGGTCACCGTTCAGGCCGTCGCTCCGGGACTGGAGGGGGGTCCCGAAGGAGGCTCGGCGCGCCTCACCGCCGAGAGCGACGTCGACTCCACGGATCCGGCGCTTTCGTGGAGCGCCCTCGGCTGGGAGCTCGAGTACGCGACATGCGCCAAGCTGCTCAACTACGCCGACCTGCCGGCGCCCAGAGGGACGCAGCTCGTCCCGGAGGTCGCCCAGGCGCTGCCACGCATCTCAGACGGCGGCAGGACCTACACGTTCACGATCCGCAAGGGCTTTCGCTTCTCGCCCCCCTCGAACGCGCCGGTCACGGCGCATGACTTCAAGTACACGATCGAGCGCACGCTCAGCCCGAAGACGAGGAGCCCGATGCACGAGATCGGCAACGACTACATGCGCGTCGTCGCCGGCGCGGACGCCTTCATGTCCGGACGGGCGCCGCACATCTCGGGGATCGTCGCGGGCAAGGACACGCTCACGATCCGGCTTGTCAAGCCGGCGCCTGACTTCCTTACCTTCATCTCGCTCCCGTTCTTCTGTGCCGTTCCCGTCGGCACCCCGCTCGCGGCAAAGGGCGTCCGTGTCATCCCCTCGGCCGGTCCGTACTCCGTCGTCTCGTCCGTCCCCGGACAGGGGGTGGTGCTGCAGCGGAATCGCAACTACCACGGCGGCCGCCCTCACCGACTCGATCGCATCACCCTTGTGGTCGGCATTCCTCAGGACAAGGCGGTGCGTGAGATCGAGGCCGGACGGGCCGACTATGCCGCCGACGGCGTTCCGGCGACGCTCGATCGCCGTCTCGAGGGCCGGTACGGGCGGGCGAAGAAGGCCGCGCGGCAGTACTTCGTCAACGCGCTTCCGGTGCTCGACTACTTCATGCTCAACACGCACCGGCCCCTCTTCCGGGACGTCCGCCTGCGGCGGGCCGTCAACTACGCCCTCGACCGCCGTGCGCTGAGCCGCGTCGGCAACCTCGTCTCCGGGTTCCCCGACCAGACGACGGACTCGTACCTCCCGTCGGCAATCCCCGGCTCGACCGAGGTGCACGCATACCCGTCCACCCCTGATGTGGCCGCCGCGCGCCGGCTCGCGGGGACGAAGCGGCGACGCGCGGTGATGTACACGTGCACGAACCAGACGTGCGCGCAGCAGGCGCAGATCGTCAAGGAGAACCTGGCCGCGATCGGCATCGACGTACAGGTCAAGAGCTTCCCGGCGCCCCAGCCACTGTTCGCGCGGGTCGCGAAGAAAGGCGAGCCGTTCGACATCGCACTCGGTGCCTGGTACGCCGACTACATCGATCCGGACCAGTTCCTGAACGCGCTGCTCTCGAGCGGCACCGACCCCACGTTCGAGGACCCGGCCGCGCAGCGAAAGCTCGCCGCCGCGGCGCGCCTGTCCGGACCCGCTCGCTACCTGGCCTACAGCAAGCTCAACGACGACCTCGTCCGCAACGGCGCTCCGCTCGCGGCGTGGGGCAACGCATCGAGCCAAGACTTCTTCTCCGCCCGCATGGGCTGCCAGGTCTTCAACCCGCTGTACAAGATCGACCTGGCCGCGCTCTGTATCAGGCGCTGAACGGCGCCGGGCACGCGTCGATCTTCGGGATCGCGAAGCGCGCGATCGCCCCGAACCCCGGCGCGGGCTTGCACGCCTGCGCGACGCCCGCGTCGCACCCGACCGACAGGAACAGGAACGCGTCCTCGATGGTGAAGTCGTGCTCGCGCACGAGCAGCCGCGCCGCCTCCTCCGATACGAGCTGGAGCGCCTCCTCGTAGCCGGGCGCGGTCGCGTGCGGCAGCCAGCGGTCGCCGAGCTCGGTCACCGGCCAGGTCGCCTGCTTGCCCTTCAGCACGTCGAGGCGGATGTCGACCTCGCCGGCGATCTCGACGCCGGTGAAGCAGATCTCGCCGTCGCCCATGGCCGCGTGCATGTCGCCGACCGCGAACATGCCGCCCGGCCGGCGCACGGGGAAGAAGACGCGCGCGCCGGCGCCGTGGAAGTGGTCGTCGAGGTTGCCGCCGTGCACGCCGGCGAGGCCGTTCGAGACCGTCTCGCCGTCGGTGGCGACACCGACGACGCCGACCATCGGCTTCGCCGGGAAGCGCACGCGCTCGTTCATGCGCACCTCGCCGTCGCGCACCTCGAACAGTCGCGTGACCGGGCTCTGCACCAGCGCGTCGAGCTGTCCGAAGCCGGGGATCAGCGTGGCGACGCCCCACTCGACCGGGCGAACGTCGAGGATCTCGGCGATCAGCGAGTCGCCCGGCTCGGCGCCGCGCACGGAGACCGGCCCGGTGGCGCTGTTGATCCGCGACATGTCGATGCCGGTGACAAGGTCGTCCTCGCTGCGGATCTGCCCGGTGAAGCAGTCGTTCGTCTCGAACGTGACTGTCTCGCCGGGCTCGATCTCGAGCACCGAGTCGAGGTCCGGGCCGAAGGCCCAGATGACCTGGTCGCGCGTGATCCGGTGCACGGGCCGAGAATACGGCGCTTGCGCGTCGCCGTCCTGACCACGTCGTACCCGCGCCACCCGGGCGACCCGGCCGGGCACTTCGTCGGCGACGCCGTCGAGGCGCTCCGGCGGCGCGGCGTGGAGGTCGAGGTCGTCTCGCCCGCGGAGTTCCGGCACTTCGGCATCGCCTACGGCGCCGGCGTCGTCGGCAACCTGCGCGCCCATCCGGCCAAGACGCTGCTCCTGCCGGCGATGCTCGCCTCCTTCACGCGCGCGGCGCGGCGCGCGGCGCGGGACGCCGACCTCGTGCACGCCCACTGGCTGCCGGCGGGGGTCGTCGCCGCGCTGACGGGCAAGCCGTTCGTCGTCCAGCTCTGGGGCACGGACGTGGAGCTGGCGCGCCGCGCGCCGCGCGTCGCCCGCCGCATCCTGCATCGCGCGCGGCTCGTCATCGCGCCATCGACCGCGCTGGCCGATGCGGCGCACGAGCTCGGTGCCGCCGACGTGCGCGTGATCCCGAGCGGCATCGATCTCCCGCCCGAGGCGGGCGTCGAGGAGCAGCCGCCGCACATCCTCTACGCGGGGCGGCTCTCGCCGGAGAAGGGCATCCTCGATCTGGTCGCGGCCGCTGACGGGCTCCCGCTTGTCGTGGTTGGCGACGGCCCGCTGCGCGACCAGGTGCCGCAGGCGATCGGCTTCCTCCCGAACCCGGAGCTGCAGGAGCGTCTTGCGCGCGCCGCCGTCGTGGCCGTCCCGTCGCACCGCGAGGGCTTCGGGGTCGTCTGTCTCG
>DASTZE010000150.1:0-2984 GCA_035764425.1 Gaiellaceae bacterium | reverse complement strand
GAACCAGGTCGTGTTGCGCCCGGACACGCCCGTCTCGGCGGTTCCGGTCTTGCCCGCGACCTTCACGCCCGGGATCTGCGCGTTCGTGCCGGTGCCGGCCGCGACGACCGACTGCATCATCTGGTTGATCTCGGCGGCGACGTCCGGCTTCATCGCCTCGTGCAGCGCGTCGGGATGGAGCTTCACGACGGTCTTCCCGCCCGGCGCCGTGATCTTCTCGACGAGCTGCGGCTTCATCAGCTGGCCCTTGTTGGCGACGGTGGCGGCCACCATCGCCATCTGGAGCGGGGTGACCCCGAGGCGCTCCTGGCCGAACGCCAGGCGGCCCGGATCGACCTGGAAGTCGTTCTTCGGGAAGAAGAGCCTGTTGTTCCTGTACAGCCCGCTGGCCTTGACCTCGCCGCTCGGCAGGTCGAGCGGCGGCTTCGAGTAGAAGCCGAACTCCTTCGCCTCGGTGAGGATCTTGATCGCGCCGAGCGCCTTGCCGATGTTGCAGTAGACCGAGTTGATCGAGTGCTGGAGGCCCTGCGCGAGCGTGACGACGCCGAACGGCGAATTGGTCTCCGCGTTGTAGACGCGCTTGCCGTACTCCTCGCAGTAGCCGGGGTCGTCGAAGGTCGAGGCCGGCGTAAACCTCCCCGAGTTGAGCGCCGCGGCGGCGGTCACGACCTTGAACGTCGACCCGGGAGCGTAGAGGCCCGCGGTCGCACGGTTGACGAGCTTGCCGCCGCAGCCCGTGCGCTGGTTCGCGACCTTGCCGTAGTTCTTCTCGATCAGATTCGGGTTGTACGTCGGCGTGGAGGCCATCACCAGCACGCGCCCGGTCGACGGCTCGATCGCGACCACCGCGCCGCAGCGGCTGCCGAGCTGCTGGTAGGCCACCCGCTGGGCGCCCGGGCGCAGCGTCAGGTGGACGTCGTTGCCTCTGATCGTCTTGCCCTGGAGCTTGTCGAGCGTCGTGTCGACGACCGTCGAGAGGTTGGTGTTCGCGCCGGTGAGGAAGTCGTTCAGCGACTGCTCGAGCCCGGCGCGGGAGCGCACCTGCGTCGAGTAGCCGACCACCTGCGAGAAGAGCCCGCCGGTCGGGTAGTGGCGGAAGTAGAGCGTCTGGCCGCCCACCCGACGCTTCGTGTTCGTCGCCACGAGCGTCCGGCCGGCGTAGATGTTCCCGCGCTTCACGGTCAGCGCCGCGACCGTCTCGAGCGCGTTGTCCTGGCGGTCGGCGAGGTCGGTCGCGGCCCAGGCCTGCCAGTACGTCGTCATCACGATCAGCGACGCCAGCAGGATGACGGCGACGACTCCGAGGCGGGTGATCTGGTGGTTCACGGGCGGTTGGACCGGTTGGAGACGAGCATCAGCCCGGCGAGGAGCAGGAAGTTGGAGAGCAGGCTCGACCCCCCGTAGGAGACGAAGGGCATCGTGATCCCGGTCAGCGGGATGATCCGGACGACGCCGCCGACGATGATGAACGTCTGCAGGGCGAACCCGAACGTGAGCCCCGCCGCCAGCAGCTTCGAGAACCCGTCATCCGCGAGCAGCGCGACGCGCATCCCGCGTAGGACGACGAGCATGTAGACGAGCACGAGCGCCGCGACGCCGATCAGCCCCAGTTCCTGCGCGAGCGCCGAGTAGATGAAGTCCGTGTTCGCGTAGGGGATGATCTGCTGGCCGGTCGTCGTCGTGAACGTGCCCTTGCCGAGGCCCGTCCCGCCGAAGGCGCCGTGGGCGATCGAGTACAGGCCCTGCAGGGTCTGGTAGCCCTGGTCGTGCGCGTACTTGTAGGGATCGAGCCAGACCTCCACGCGCTCCTTGACGCGGGCGGTGTGCTGGTAGACGACGTACGAGCCGCCGAGGAAGAGGACGACGCCGATCAGCGCGACGACGGCGCGGCCCGTCGCGACATAGACCATCGCCAGGAAGATCCCGAAGAAGAGCAGCGCGCTTCCGAGGTCGTGGGTCTCGATCAGGACGAGCATCGCCGCGCCCCAGATCGCGAGCAGCGGCCCGTAGTCCTTGATCCGCCCCTGGGCGAGCACCTCGCGCTTCTCGCGCAGGTACGCGGCGAGGAAGACGATCAGGAAGATCTTGGCGAACTCGCCCGGCTGGAACTGCAGCGAGCCGATCCGCACCCACAGCCGTGCGCCGTTCACGGTCGCGCCGAAGTGCGGCAACGCCGGCAGCGCCAGCAGCAGGATGGACGCGATGCCGAAGAGGTACTTGTACGACTCGAGTTGGCGATAGTCGCGCCGCAGCGCGAGCAGCGTCAGCGAGAAGATGGCCACGCCGACCACGACCCAGGTGCCCTGGCGGAAGGCGTCGTCGGGGTTGAGCCGGTAGATCTCCGTCAGGCCGATTGCCGTCAGCAGGCCCCCGAGCGGGAGCAGGTACGAGTCGGCGTACGGCACGGTGTAGCGGGCGACCACATGCGCGATCAGGTAGAGGGCGAAGAAGAAGCCGGCCGCCGTGAGCGAGCCCGACGAGATCTGCTCCTGGCGGGCGATGTAGACGCTCGCGAAGCCCGCGCTCATCAGCAGGCCGACGACGATGAGGTTCCAGAGCTCGCGGTTGCGGGCGCCCATCAGCGCAGCACCAGCCAGACCAGGACGCCGATCGCGACCACGGCGGCGCCGAGCAGGGCGGGGGCGAAGAGGCCGCGGCGCTTGTGCTCGGGCGGCTCGACCGCCGTCGGCGCGTCGAGCTCTATTCCGTGCAACGTGTCCTCCTCGGTCGGCGCGTCGCTACCGGCCACCGTGTCGCCCTGGGGCATGTCGTCGTCCATGGCGAAGCAGACGACCGTGATGTTGTCGTCACCGCCCACGCGGTTGGCTGCGTTGACGAGGCCTTTCGCCGCGGCGCGGAGATCGTCGGGGTGCTCCTCGAAGACGCTGCGGATGCCGCCGTCGTCGAGCATGTCCGTCAGGCCGTCGGAGCAGAGCAAGTAGACGTCACCGGGCTCGGCGGCGACCGTGAACGCGTCGACGTCG
>DASTZE010000149.1:0-6378 GCA_035764425.1 Gaiellaceae bacterium | reverse complement strand
CGTCGCGGGAGAGGTTGTGGCCGTCGACGAGACGGGCGATCGCGTCCTGGATGGCTGCCACGGGATTACGGTAACCGTCGCTTGACGGCGCGCGCCCTCCACCGGTACGGCGACCATCCGGCGCAGGTCGTCGAGCGCTTCGCGCCGGCCGGGGAGCCGCGAGGCACCGCCGCGGTCTTCCACGGCGGCTTCTGGCGCGACGCGTACGACCGTCACCTCATGGACGACCTGTGCGACGACCTGGCCGGCGCCGGCTGGGCGGCGTGGAACGTCGAGTACCGGCGCCTCGGCGGCGGGGGCGGCTGGCCCGCGACCTTCGAGGACGTGACGGCGTCCCTCGACCTGGTGGGTGCGCCTGTCGTGACCATCGGGCACTCGGCCGGCGGCCACCTCGCGCTCTGGGCGGCGGGGCATCCGAACGTGACGCGTGCGGTCGCGCAGGCCGGCGTCGTCGACCTCGAGGCGGCGATCCGGCTCGGCCTGAGCCGCGGCGCGGCGCGCGAGCTGGTCGGCGACGGCGACCTGGCGGCGTGCTCGCCGGCGGCCCGGCTGCCGCTCGGCGTGCCGCAGCTCCTCGTCCACGGCGCCGACGACGACACCGTGCCCTCGTCCATGAGCGCCGCCTACGCCGAGCGTGCACGTGCCGCCGGCGATGCCGTCGACACTGCGATCCTGCCGGGCGTGGGCCACTTCGAGCACCTCGACCCGCGCTCGGCCGCCTGGGCCGCCGTGCGCGAGTGGCTGTGATCGAGCGCGCCGACGCCGAGGCGCTCGACCGCGCCGATCCGCTCGCCGGCTTCCGCGACGGCTTCGTCGTTGCCGACGCTCCGATCTATGCCGACGGCAACTCGCTCGGCCGCCTGCCGCGCTCGGTCGCCGATCGCATGGACGCCCTGGTCGCAGACTGGGGGGAACGGCTCGTTCGCGGCTGGGCGGACTGGATCGAGCTGCCGGTGCGGGTCGGCGACCGCCTCGCACCGCTCGTCGGCGCCCATCCGGGCGAGGTGCTGGCGTGCGACTCGACGACGGTGAACCTCTACAAGCTCGCCGAGGCGGCGCTCGACCGTCGCCCGGGGCCAGTCGTGGTCGACGAGCATGAGTTCCCGACCGACCGCTACGTGCTCGAGGGCCTCGCGGCGCGGCGCGGCGTCGAGCTGCGCCGGCTCGCGTCCGACCCGGTCGCCGGGCCGCAGCCGGGCGAGGTCGCCGCCGCGGCGGAGGGCGCGACGCTCGTCGTGCTCTCGGTGGTCGGCTACCGGTCTGGCGCGCTCGCCGACGTCGCGGCGATCACCGCGGCCGTCCACGAGGCCGGGGCGGCGATGCTCTGGGACGTGAGCCACGCCGTCGGCGTTATCCCGCTTGACCTTGCGGAGGCCGACCTCGCCGTCGGCTGCACCTACAAGTACCTCAACGCGGGGCCAGGAGCGCCCGCGTTCCTCTACGTGCGCGGCGACCTCCAGGAGGTGCTGCGCTCGCCTATCCAGGGCTGGTTCGGCCAGCGCGAGCAGTTCGAGATGGGGCCACGATACGAGCCGGCGGCGGGGATCGAGCGCTTCCTCGCCGGCACGCCGCCGATCCTCGGCCTCGCGGCCGTGGACGCGGCGCTCGAGCCGGTGCTGGACGCGGGCATCGAGCCGGTGCGCGAGAAGTCGCTGGCCTTGACCGACCTCACGATCGCGCTCCATGACGAGCGACTCGCGCCGCTCGGGTTCCGGCTCGCGACGCCGCGCGAGCGCAACCGGCGCGGCGGCCACGTCGGCGTCGCCCACGACGACGGTTGGCAGCTCTGTCGCGCGCTGATCGGGCTCGCCGGCGTGATCCCGGACTTCCGCGCGCCCGACGTGGTCCGGCTCGCCTTCCCGCCGCTCTACTCGCGCTTCGCCGACGTCTGGGACGCGGTCGATCGGCTCGCCGGCCTGGCTGAGAGCGGCCGCTACCGCGACGTGGCCGCCGAGCGGCTGCGCGTCACGTGATCCGCAATGCCGAGCCGTCCGACCACGCACGCGTGATCGGCGTCATCGATGCACGCCGTCCGCGCCGTTACCTCGCCGGGGAACGAGCGCTCGATCGCCTTCCACCGGGCGGTCGGCTTAAAGGTCGAGGCCGTGGTGGATGACTCCGACGGGCGCGGCTCGCCGCGCGCGCTGTTCGTCTGGCGCCGCGGTGCAAAGGTCGTGAATCCCTCGATCGGGGCCTTGTAGCAGCCCCCGCGAGGAGGTAGGACCCACCGCAGCAGCTGCGGCGCACCCCGCGACCTGGAAGGGGAGGAACCATGGCCGCAGCTCGTCCCGGCCGCTGGCTCGCCGTGGCGCTCTTCGCGCTCGCCTTCGCCGGCGCCGCCAACGCGACGGTCGACCCCTACGTCTTCACGCCCGCGCTGAAGTACGGCGGGCGCTCCACGGCCGTGGACATCGCGCCCGGCGGGACGACGACCGCGATCGCCACCGCCGAAGGCGGCGGCCTCGACAAGACGACGAACGGCGGCGCCGGCTGGACGCACATCGACTCCCTCCCGCAGTTCCGCATGGAGGACGTGCGCTACGACGCCGGCGATGCGAACGTCGTCCTCGCGACGACGCTCTACGACGGCCGGACGACGGCGCAGTCCGGGGTCTGGCGGTCTACGGACGGCGGAGCGACCTGGTCACGCGCCGCGGTTCCGTTCCCGTGCACCACGCAACCCAGCGCCTGGGGGCTGGCGACCGCGCGCGGCGACGCCCATACGAAGATGTTCGTCGGCACCGACTGCGGCGTCGCGTACTCGAACGACTCGGGCGCGACCTGGACGACCTTCTCGCTCTTCGGCGGGATCGCCTACAACGTGGCCGCTGTCCGCACCGGCGCCGACGCCGTCACCGCGTACACGTGCGGGACGAGCGGCGTATGGACGACGACGGTCTCCGGCTCGGCGGCCCCGACGTGGACACGGGTTTCCAGCGGCTACCCCGCAGCCGCGAGTGGCCGGTGCGGCATCGACACGGCGCCCGGCGACCCGAGCGTCGTCTTCCTCACCAACCGCAACTGCCCGGCTCCGCCGATGAGCTGCACGAACCAGTACGGCGTGCGGCTCTGGGAGTCGGACGACTCGGCCGCCAACTGGACCGAGATCACCGGGCCGTTCGCGAACAACCGCGACGGCTTCGTGCTGACCCACGCCGCCGCAAGCGGGTACGACCTCTTCTGGGGCAACGGCTTCGGCGTTTACCGGCAGCATTGCACCGCCACCGGGAGCCCGGCGCTCGACTGTCCCACGACGGCCGAGTCGGGCGGCCAGTGTTCCAACAACAGCGACGACGACGGCGACGGCATGGTCAACGAGGGCTGTCCGACCGTCGGGCCGAACGCGGAGGACGCGGGCGCCACCCCGAGCCAGTGCAAGAACAACAGCGACGACGATGGTGACGGCGCCGTCAACGACGGCTGCCCGCAGATGGAGTACTTCACCAACGGGAGCCATGTCGACCCGGCCGACCTCGCCTGGGACCCGACGTCGTCGCCCGGCTGCCCGCTCTACTACTCGAGCGACGGCGGGGTCGGGACGACGAGCGACTGCGGCGCCAACTGGACCGACTCGAACGTCGGCCGGCTCGACCTCCAGCTCTACAACGTCTGGGGCACGGTGCGCGGGTCAGGGGCGAGCGACACCGACATCTACTTCGGCACCCAGGACAACAACTGGTTCTACACGCTCGACAACGGCATGAGCCCGTGGATCCTGCCCTTCTGCTGCGAGGGCTTCTACGGCCAGACCGATCACCGCGTCCCGCTCGGCGGCCTCGGCGAGATCCAGATGGTCTACGTGAACTGCTCGGCCTGTAACAACGAGGGCTCGGAGCGCGGCTTCGCCGGACGCTTCGGCTGGCCGAATCCTCCCGGCAACGCCGGCAGCCCGGTGCGCTTCGGCAACAAGCGCTACATCCAGATCTCGAACGACGAGCAGAGCCCGGCCACCTGGCAGGCGTACGTCATGCACCCCGAGACCGGGTCCCAGTGCGGGAACGCGGCCGACGACGACTCGGACGGCGCCGTCAACGACGGCTGCCCGGCCGACGGCGCTGCCGAGACGGGCACCCAGTGCCACAACGCCTCGGACGACGACGGCGACGGCAAGGTCAACGACGGGTGCTCGCACCAGTTCTCGGACGAGCAGGGCTCCGAGTGCTCCAACTCGGCCGACGACGACGGCGACGGCGTGGTCAATGACGCGTGCCCGGCGGTCGGCCCCGACGTCGACGGCGACGGCCACCCCGACCCGGAGACCGGCGCACAGTGCCTGAACGCGAGCGACGACGACGGCGACGGCACCGTCAACGACGGGTGCCCGACCGTGGGCGTCTGGGGGAGGCTCGGCCCGACGTTCACGCAGAACCTGGCCTCGCCGATCCAGGCGTCGGGGCCGTCCACTTCGCCGACCTTCTACTTCGGGGTCGACGTCGGCGGGCCGACGTTCCGGCTGCGCAAGATCACCGGGCCGCTGGACTCGAGCGCGACGATCTCGGACGCGAGCGGGGCACTCCCGAACCGGCTCTCGAACATCGGCAGCTACTGCGGCGCCGGCGGCACCTGGTACTGCCCGCTCGTCTGGGGCGTCGACCCGTCCAACCCGAGCAAGCTCTACGCCGCCGACGATGCGAGCCAGCAGATGAAGGTCTCGACCGACGGCGGCGCGACCTGGCGGACGGACCCCGAGCTCACGAGCCTGGTCACCAACAACGGCGAGTTCCGCTGGCGGAACGGCAACGGTACCGAGGCGTGGACGATCGCCTACGACCCAGAGGCGACGAGCCGAATCTTCGTCGGCACCGAGCTCTCGGGCATCCTCGCGTCGCTGGACGGCGGCGCCAACTGGTTCCGGCTGACCGGCTCGCTGAACCGCGCGCCCGAGATCACGAGCTTCTTCTTCGACGAGGATCACAACGCCGAGTACGCGTCGTCGTACGGCCGCGGCCTCTGGAAGCTCAACTTCGTGCCTCCGGTGGCGAAGCCCGGCGGCCCCTACGCCACGGTCGAGGGCACGGACGTGCAGCTCGACGGCTCCGCCTCGTTCGATCCCGACGGCGGCGCCCTGACCTACGCGTGGGACTTCGACAACGACGGTGTGTTCGACGACGCCACGGGGCCGAAGCCGATGTACAACCGCGTCGGCGAGGAGGACACGTATACCGTCGGCCTCAAGGTGACGGACCCGGACGGCGCGATCGACGTCGCGACGACCACCGTGGTCGTGGGGGACGTCCCGCCGACGCTGTCGCTCTCGTCCAACTCCCCGCAGCCCGAGCACTCGCTCGTCACGGTCTCGGGCAGCGTCACCGACCCCGGCTGGCTCGACCCGCTCACCGCGCGGATCGACTGGGGCGACGGTACGCCGGTCCAGCCCATCGCGGGCACGCTCGAGAACGTCCGGCCCGACGCGACGCTGACCTTCACCGTCACGCACGACTACGGCGACAACGGCACGTTCACGGCGACCCTGTGCGGGAACGACGACAACGACGTGTGCCAGACGCTCCCGGTGACGATCACGAACGTGAACCCGACCGCTGCGATCGACACCTCGACCGCGACGATCATCAACGGCCTGCCGACGATCATCGCCCACGCAGGCGTGCCCGTGACCGTCAACGGACGCTCGACCGACCCCGGCTCCGACGACCTCACCGTCACCTGGCACTGGGGCGACCTGACGCCCGACACGGTCACGACGTACCTCAACGACCCGCCCCTGCCGGATCCGTTCCCCAGCCCGACGGTGAACCCACGCGACGTCACGGACACGCAGACGCATACCTGGGGAGACGCCTGCCTGTACACGACCACGTTCGGCTCGGCGGACGACGACGGCGGCGCGGCCGTTCCCGACTCGGTGCACGTGATCATCACCGGCAACGCCGCGCGGCGCTTCGACCACGGCTTCTGGAAGGACCAGTACAGGACGCCGACCTGGGAGCACGCGTATCCGGACCCGGTCCGCGCCTGCTACCTGCTGATCGTTGGCTACGTCAGCACGGTGTTCAACGAGACGATCGACGCATCGACGTTCGACGCCGCAGGGACAGTGCTCGAGATGAAGACCGGTGAGAAGGCGCCGATCAAGGAGCTCGACCGCGCGCTGCTCACCGGCTGGCTCAACTTCGCCGACGGGTCGATCGACTGGACGACGCCCGTGGACACGGGCGACAAGGACCACATCGTCGACACCCCGTTCTTCCAGGTCATGGCCGACGCCGAGGCCGTGCGTCTCGACCCGACCGCGACCGGCACGGCGATCAGGGCGCAGCGAGAGATCCTCGAGCGCATGAACCACGACAACCACTGATGCGACGCCTCACCGCTGTCACGCTCGCTGCTGTCGCGCTCGCGGCCCTCTTGGCCGCAAGC
>DASTZE010000148.1:0-24824 GCA_035764425.1 Gaiellaceae bacterium | reverse complement strand
GCGAGCTGCGTCGCCTCGTCCGCCGTCGGCGAGGTCAGGTGGACCCAGGTGAGGCCGGCGGCCTCGACCTCAGCGGGCTCGGGCCGGAGGATCTCCTGCGAGGGGAGCGTCCGGCCGCGCGGGCGACGGATCCGAGGCAGGCTCGGCATGGGTACTGAACGGATCCTCGGTCGCCGGCATCACAGTCCCGATTCTACCCTGTGCGCCGTTCGCCTCCCCGCGCGGCCGCGCCGTCGTTCAGGCAGGCGTCAGGCGGGGTAGGCGAGCGTCGGGCCGCCTCCGGCGCCTCGTCATGCGCACCTCCTCGGACAGTCGTTTGCGCTTTCGCCGCCGCCCCCGGCGCGTCCTCCGGGCCGTCGTAGCGGCGATCGCGGTCGCCGCGGTCGCGGCCGCGGTGGCAACCGTGCTCGTCACCCAGGACGGCCGCCGGGCGACGTCGCCACCGGAGACGACCTCCGCGCCGGAGTCGGCGAAGCGCCACCGGCCCGGCGTCACGCGGCTCGTGCCGGCCGGAACGGGGGCGCTGCCCGCGGCCGTCCAGGACGTGGCGGCGGCGCCGCTCTCCGCGACGCGCGCGGTCGCGGCCGGAGGACTGTCCGTCGCCGACGTGTCGACCGCGGACGTGCGCGTCGTCTCGCAGCACGGCGGGCGCACCGTGGCCCGTCTGCCGCTCGCGCTGCACGACGCGGCCGCCGCGTCGGTTGGCGGGCATGCCTACCTGCTCGGCGGCGGCGACGGCACCACCCAGCACGACGCCATCCTCCGCATCGACCCGGGCGCGGCGCCGCAAGCGGTCGGGCGCCTGCCGGCTCCGAGCTCCGACCAGGCCGCGGCGGTCGTCGGCGGCACCGTCTACGTCGTCGGCGGCTACACCGGCTCGGCGTGGCTGGACACCGTCGTCGCCTGGCGGCCGGGCGCGACGGCGCGCGTCGTCGGTCACCTGCCCGCGCCCCTGCGCTACGCGGCCGTCACGCCGGCCGCGGGGCGCGTCGTGATCGCCGGCGGGTCGCTCCCGAACGGGACGGCCTCGCGGGCCGTCTACGCATTCGACCCGCGGACCCGCCGGGTCGCGGTCGCAGGGCGGCTGCCCCGCGCGACCACGCACGCCGCCGCAGCGACGCTCGGCGCGACGGCATACGTGATCGGCGGACGCGGCACCGCGGCCGACACGCCGACCGCGGCGATCGAGGCCGTCGACGTGCTCCGGCGGCGGGTGCGCCCGGCGGGGACGCTGCCGACCGCCCTCTCCGACGCTGCCGCGGTCGCGCTCGGGCACGGCGTGCTCGTCGTCGGCGGACGCGGCATCGGCGGTGCTACCGACACGCTCCTTCGGATGCGCGTCGCCCGGGGCGCCGCACCGGTGAGGCTACGCAAGACCGACGTCTACGCGGCCGACGGCGCCGGCATGCTCGACGGACCGGCGCAGCACGCGCTGCAGCGCGTGTACGTGCCGAACAGCCGGAGCAACACCGTCGACGTCATCGATCCGCACACGTTCCGGGTCGTCCGCCACTTCGCCGTGGGCGAGCTGCCGCAGCACGTCACGCCGTCGTGGGACTTGCGCTGGCTGTACGTCCTGAACGACCTCGGCAATACCCTCACCCGCATCGATCCGGACACGGCGAGACCGGATCGCACCATCCGGGTCGCGGATCCGTACAACCTCTACTTCACACCCGACGGGCGCTCGGCCATCGTGGTCGCCGAGCGCCTGCACCGGCTCGACTTCCGCAACCCACGGACGTTCGCCCTGCAGCGCTCGGTCGACGTCCCGTGTGCGGGCGTCGACCACATGGACTTCTCGGCCGACGGCACCCGCGCGGTGGCGAGCTGCGAGTTCTCGGGGCAGCTCGTCGAGGTCGACGTCGAGCACCCGCACGTGCTCCGGACGCTGCTGCTGCCCGACGGCCCCTCGGCGATGCCGCAGGACGTCAAGCTCTCGCCCGATGGCCGCACGTTCTGGGTGGCCGACATGACGGCGGGTGGCCTGTGGAGGATCGACGCGCGGAGCTTCCGCGTGCGCGGCTTCGTGAGGACCGGGCGCGGCGTGCACGGGCTCTACCCCAGCCGCGACGCGCGTCTTCTCTACGCATCCAACCGCAGTGAAGGCTCGATCTCGGTGATCAGCTTCCGCACCGGGAAGGTGCTCCGCAAGTGGTGGATCCCGGGCGGCGGCAGCCCCGACATGGGCGGCGTCTCGGCCGACGGGAAGGTGCTCTGGCTGTCGGGGCGGTACAACGCCGTCGTCTACGCCATTTCGACCCGGACCGGGAAGCTGCTTGCCCGGATCCCGGTCGGAAACGGGCCGCACGGGGTATGCGTGTGGCCCCAGCCCGGGCGCCACTCGCTCGGCCATACCGGCATCCTGCGCTGACATGGCGCGGGCCCCGTTCCTGCTGGACGACGGCGTCGTCTTCCTCAACCACGGCTCCTTCGGGGCTTGCCCCGAGCCGGTCTTCGCCGAGTACCAGGGCTGGCAGCGCGAGCTGGAGCGCGAGCCGGTCGCGTTCCTCGCGCGGCGGCTGAACGGCCTGCTCGAGGACGTGCGCGCGCAACTTGGGGCGTACGTCGGCGCCGACCCGGAAGGGCTCGTGTTGCTGCCGAATGCGACCGCCGGCGTGAACGTGGCCGCCCGGTCGCTCGAGCTGCGGCCGGGCGACGAGGTGCTCTCGACCGACCACGAGTACGGCGCCATGCGCTTCGTCTGGCAGGACGCGTGCGAGCGGGCCGACGCGACGTGGGTCGAGCAGCCGGTCGGCATTCCGGCGGGCGACGTCGTCGAGGAGGTGTGGTCCGGGGTCACGCCGCGCACGAGGGTGCTCTTCCTCAGCCACATCACATCGCCGACCGCGATCCGCTTCCCAGTGGAGGAGCTCTGCCGCCGCGCGCGCGAGGCGGGGATCCTGAGCGTGGTCGACGGCGCCCACGCGCCGGGCCAGCTCGACCTGGACCTTGAAGCGCTCGGCGCGGACGTCTACACGGGCAACTGCCACAAGTGGCTCTGCGCGCCCAAGGGCAGCGGCTTCCTGTGGGCGCGGTCCGAGCTGCGCGATCTCCTGCGACCGCACGTGATCAGCTGGGGCGCGCCCTCGGAACGGTTCACGGAGCGGCATGCCTCGCACGGTACGGTCGACCCCGCGGCCTATCTCGCCGTGCCGGCTGCGATCGCGTTCCACCGCGAGCATCTCGCGCCGGCCCGGGCGGACTGCCATGCGCTCCTCGCCGAGTTCATGCCGCTCCTCGGCGCGCCGGTGGCCGCCTCGTTCGAGCAGATGGCGAGCGTCGAGCTCCCGTCGTGCGACGCCGCCGACGTGCGCCGCCGCCTCTGGCAGGAGCACCGGATCGAGGTCGTCGCCGACGAGTGGAACGGGCGGCCGCTCTTACGCGTCTCGGTACAGGTCTATAACACGCGCGACGATCTGCAAACACTCGCGGAGGCGCTCACCGAGGCACTGGGACAGTCCCCGAGGGGGATTGTCCCGACGCGTTGACCTTCAGGAGCCGCGCCGCGACAGCCAGGCAAAGAAGCCGATCAGCCCGGCCGAGATCCCGAGCAGCGCGAGAAACGCACTCCGCTCCTTGCCACCCATGCGTCCTTCTGAAGTCGGCATCGCGTCCCCGATACCGCTACCGCGGCGGCTCGAGCGAAACGGTGCCTGCGCTGCCGTGGGGCCGCGGCCGGCGCGGCTCGCGCACGCCGATGTCCGGATCGGGAGGCGGTTCGTCGAGCCAGGCGGTCGGCACCGTTTGCTCGCGGCGGCGGTGAACGGAGGCGATCAGCCGCCTGAAGCGGCTCGGCTGACGGCAGCGCGGCTTGTCCATTCCGTCGATCGTACCGCCACTCTCCGCACCTCAAGCGGGTTGCGACAGATTGGCGCGTGACCGCGCGTAAGGACCGCCCCGCGGACGGTTGTGGGGGGAAGGGACGGGGAGAGAAGTGTCCCTAACAGCCTCGCCGCCCACGGAGCGGACGCGCCGCAGAAGGGTGACCATAACGCGACCGGGGCCGACGGGTTTCTTTATGGGCAACGCCACACACCCCGCTGGGACGTTTGGCGGCAGCAGGCTGTCAACGAATCCCCATCTGCGCCATCGAGCCGCCGGGCATCGTCAGCCCCGGGACGGAGTCGGGCGCGAGCGCGAGCAGCACCGCGAGCAGCAGCAGCACGGCGATCGTCGACCAGGTCGCCGTGCGGCGCCACGGCAGGAGCTTCTCGACCGTGATCAGCGCGGCCACGAGCGCCATCCACGCCACGCTCATTACGCCAAGCGCGAACAGCGCCGCCATGAGCGCCCAGCAACAGCCGACGCACCAGGCGCCGTTCCCGATTCCCATACGCACCGCGCCGACGCGCCCGCTTTGCCACGAGCGAAGCAGGTACGCGACCGGGCTACGGCAGGTGGCGAGGCACACGTGCTTCAGCGGGCTTAGCTCGTAGACAGCCGCACCGGCAAGCACACCGGCCGCCAGCCAGTGCCCGGTGCTGCCCCACGAAACCTCCATTACGCGGTGCGCGAGCATCGTGAGCACGTAGGCAGCGAGTCCGGCAGCAATCCAGGGGATCAGGTACCCCGCCGCGAAGGCGAGCGGCGCGAGCGGCTCGCGCCTGCGCATGGTCCCCGCGTACAGGGCAACCGTCGGTGAGACTGACGGGAGCATCATCGCCGTCATCATCGCCAGCCACACGCCAACGAACCAGCCGAGCGTCCCGAGGTGCGATCCCGGGCCGTCGTCCATGCCGACCATCTGCTCCGACGCCAGCCACCACGCCAGGCCCGCGACCGCGAGCAGCACTGCGACCAGGCCGGTGCGCGCCTTCGCGGCGTCGAACGCGTCGCGGAGCTCCTGCGTCTCCGCTTCGCGGCTCAGGGCGGCGGCGACGCTCATCAGAGCACCCAGACGCGACGGTCACGAGCCATGGGAGGTACTTACCAGGTCTGCGCCGCACGAGCATCATCTGTCTACGCATGGCGCACACGGCGCGTGTGACCCACGATGGAATGCGGGTTTGCGCGGCAGCCCGCTCGCGTTCGAATGCCGGAATGCGCCAGGCAGGAATCGAACCTGCGACCTCGCGCTCCGGAGGCGCGCGCTCTATCCCCTGAGCTACTGGCGCGGGAAGACCCCAAGTGTATCGGGGCGGGCCGGCACCGGCCCGCCCCGATCAGGAGCTACGGCGCCCTGTAGAGCAGCCAGGCATCGCGCATGCGCTGTGCCTGGCCCTGCGTGAACTCCGAGTAGCACTCGTCGTAGGAGTAGTCCATGTAGTTGTGGATCGGGTCGAGACCCGGATCAGGGCACGTGTCCTTGCCCGCGGGGCACCCACTCGTGGGGGTCAGCTCCGGCGGCGTGTCATCGACGTAGTCGCCGTAATGGTTGCACCCGCCGTAGAACGTGTGCTCGAGGTCGAGCCAGTGGCCGGCCTCGTGCGTGGCGGTATGACCGAGGTCGTAGCGGCCGGCATACGTCGTCGAGGCGCCGGGCTCCGACTCCCAGTCGATGACGATGCCGTCTTTCAGCGCCTGCCCTTGCTGATCGATACTGCCGGGGAGGTAGGCCCAGCCGAGGTACGGGCCTGCGGTCGTCGAGTAGATGTTCAGCGTCTCGCGCCCGCCGCGGTGGAGCGCCGCCTTCATGTCCCGCTCGGCCTTGCTGCCGGGCCCCGTGTAGAACCAGTCGGCGTTGTTCGTGCGGTCGACGCCGACGAGCGTGAAGCTGAACCCGGTCTTCGCCCCGCCGTAGAACCCGGCGTAGGCGAGGTTGAGCACGCGAATCTGATCGCTGATGACCTTGTCCGACACGTTGCCGATCGCGCCGTCGGTGATCACGTGGAACCAGACCGGTACGGTGGCGCTGAAGGTCTTGCCTGCCTTGCCCTTTGCCGACGCCGGCAGATCCTGCGACAGCTGTCCGAGAGCCGGCTCGCGGCTGTCGCCACGCGCCGAGTAGCCGTACGTGATGCGGTTGAGGGCGCTGAAGCGGTCGATCGTCCTCGTCGTGCGGTCGATGCAGCTCGCGAGTGCCAGCCCGAACTTGCCGTGCGGCAGCGCGCGGGCGGGCGATGCAGTCCCCGCGGTGAGCAGCGCGCCGGCGGCCACCACAGCGACGAGCACCGCCCAGCGCCTGGGCGTCCGAATCATTCTTCCTCCCTTGTGTCGATCCCCTTCTTCCGGCGAGCGTACCGTGACCTGAGAGCCGGCTCACGGGGCAGTAGGGTTCGCCACGTGCGGGTGACCGGGCGAATCGTCGCGATGCCGCTCGCCGAGCGGTTCACGATCGCGCGCGGGGCGCAGGACATGGCCGAGGTCGTCCATGTCGCCGTCGAGCACGACGGCGAAGCGGGGTGGGGCGAGGCCGCACCGATCGACCGCTACGACGAGTCCGTCCAGTCGGCGCTCGCGTTCGTGGAGGAGGTCGAGCTCGGCGACGACCCGTTCGCGCTCGACGAGATCGAGGCGCGGCTCGCCGAGCGGCCTGGCGAGCATGCCGCCAAAGCGGCGATCGACGCCGCGCTGCACGATCTGTGCGGCAAGCTCGCGGGAGTCCCGGTCTGGCGTCTGCTCGGCCACCGGCGCACCGGGCCGCCGACCTCGTGGACGATCCCGCTCGACGATCCCGACTCGATGGCCCGCAAGGCCGAGCGCACCGGCGCGCCGTTCCACCGCCTGAAGCTGAAGCTCGGCGGCGGCGACGGCCTCGACATCGAGCGTGTCCGCGCCGTCAGCAGCGTCGCGCGGGTGCCGATGCAGGTCGACGTCAACGAGTGGTGGACGCTCGACCAGGCGCTCGAGGCTCTGCCGCAGCTCGCCGAGCTCGGGGTCGAGTACTGCGAGCAGCCCCTGCCCGCAGGCGACCCCTACGGGCCGGAGCTGAGGCGGCGCTCCCCTGTCCCGATCTACGTCGACGAGGACTGCCACACGCTCGCAGACGTGGCTCCCTGCGCCGAGCGCGCGCACGGGATCACGATCAAGCTGGCCAAGTCGGGAGGGATCCGCGAGGCCGTGCGCATGGCCCACGCCGCCCGCGCGCTCGGCCTCGGCGTGATGCTCGGCTGCATGATCGAGTCCGGCCTCGGCATCTCGGCCGGCTGCCAGGTCGCGAGCCTCTGCGACCACGTCGACCTGGACGGCAACCTCCTGCTCGCCGATGACCCGTGCCCAGGCGTCGAGCTCGTCGAGGGCATCCAAGTGCCCCCGGCCGCTCCCGGCCTGGGCGTCCAGCCGGCCACCGTGCGGGCGTGAAGCGCTACCTCGTCCTCGCCGAGGGCAAGAGCGACGACCCGCACTACGGCAAGACGCTGCGCGGCGTCGTCGACTACGGGCTCGACCCGGTGGTTGCGATCCTGGACACGCAGCGGGCGGGGAAGACGCACAAGGGCATCCCGATCGTCGGGTCGGTCGCGCAGGGGCTCGAGTACAGGCCCACCACTGTGCTCGTCGGGGTCGCAACCCAGGGCGGCCGCTTCCCGCCCGAGTGGAGGGCGCTGCTCCGCGCCTCGATCTCGGCGGGTCTCGACGTCGAGAACGGCCTGCATGAGTTCCTCGCCTTCGATCCCGAGCTGGCCGGCCTGGCGGAGACGCTCGGCGTCGAGCTGCGCGACCTGCGCCGGCCTCCCGTCGGCCTCAACGTCCCGACCGGGGCCAACCTCGAGGCGAACGCCGACATCGTGCTCACGGTCGGCTCGGACTGCGCGATCGGGAAGATGACCGTGTCACTCGAGCTCGACCGCGCAGCGCGGGAGCGCGGACTCGAGTCGGTCTTCGTCCCCACCGGACAGACGGGCATCGCGATTGCGGGGTGGGGGATCGCGGTCGACGCCGTCGTCTCGGATTTCCTCGCCGGCGCCGCCGAGCAGCTCGTCGTCGAGGGCGCGCAGCGCGGAGGACGCCTGCTCTGGGTCGAGGGGCAGGGCTCGCTCGTGCATCCGATGTACTCGGGCGTGACCCTCGGCCTGATGCACGGTTCTGCAGCCCACGCCTACGTGCTCTGCCACCGGGCGGGCTCGACCGAGATCGAGGGCGCGCCCGGCCACCCGATCCCGCCGCTCGACGCGCTCGTCCGCCTGCACGAGGAGATCTCGCTGCCGGCGCGGCCCGCGCGCGTCGCCGCGGTCGCCGTCAACACGCGCGGCCTCGATGCCGCGGCGGCCGCGCACGCGGTGCACGAAGCGGCCGACACAACGGGGCTGCCGGCCGATGATCCCGTGCGGTTCGGCGCGGGCCGACTCCTCGACGCCGTCCTCGCGGCGCTGCCGGCACGAAAGGCCGGCGCGGCTCATATGTCTGAGCGGTGATGCTCAAGACCCGACCTGCTCATGCCGATGGCGACCACGTGCGTCGGCCCGCGCTGCTCATCGCCCTGGTCCTGCTCGCCGTCGCCTTCCCCGGCACCGCCGGGGCGGCGCTGACGGTCGGCATCACCGACGACTCCGGCCGCGACTCGGCCGACGGCGGCGCGGCGTTCCTGGCGACGTTGGCCGACGTGGGCCTGACCGAGAACCGCGTCTCCGTCGTCTGGAACCCGGATACACCCGACACCATCCCGTCCAAGCCGCAGCTCGACGCCTACGTGGCGAACGCCGCCGCGGCCGGCGTGCGCCTCGTCCTCTCGGTATACCCGGGGCGGGCCGGCGCGCTGACCGCGACGCCCGACGCCTCGGGCCGCTTCGTCTCCTTCCTGGCCGAGCTGGCCAGCGCGTACCCGCAGGTGACCGACTTCGTCGTCGGCAACGAGCCGAACCAGCCACGCTTCTGGCAGCCGCAGTTCTCGACCGCCGGCACGCCCCTGGCCTGCGCGACGTACGAGCCCGTGCTGGCGGCCGGCTACGACGCGCTCAAGAGTGTCAACCCCGCCATCACGGTGATCGGGCTCGGCCTTTCCCCGCGCGGGAACGACATCGCGACCGCCGCGAACAACCCGTCGACGTCGCCCGTCCGCTGCCTGCGCGACATCGGCGCGGCTTACCGGGCGAGCGGGCGCACGACGCCGATCATGGACGAGATCGCGTTCCACGCCTATCCGGAGCTCGACACGCAGCCGTTCGGTGTGGGTTCGTCGTGGCCGAAGGTTGGCCTCGTCGACCTGGCGCGGTTGAAGCAGGCCGTGTGGGACGCCTTCAACGGCACCGCGCAGCCGACGTTCGCCGAGACCGGGCAGTCGGTGATGCTCCCGGCGCTACGGCTCCGCGTCGCCGAGGTCGGCTGGCAGGTGGGCATCGTCCCGTCGGCCCAGGCCGCCTACACCGGGACGGAGAACGTGCCCACCACCGACGAGACCAACCAGGCCGCCGACTACACGCAGGCGATCCGCCTGCTCGCATGCGACCCGGCCGTCAAGTCGCTCGACTTCTTCGGGCTCGAGGACGAGACCGACCTCTCCGCCTGGCAGGCCGGCCTCATCCGTGCCGACGGCACCACCCGGCCGTCCTACGACGCCGTCAAGGCCGAGCTCGCCGCGTCGCACGGCGCCTGCACCGGCGCGACTGCGACGTGGAAGCACACGACGGGGGTCGTCGGCGTCGCGCCGCGCTTCGACGCGCGCAAGTCGCGGCCAGCGAAGTCGGTCGCCTGGAGCTTCCCGCTCGGCGTCAAGGAGAACGCCCTCTTCACGGCCGGGCTCTTCAAGCTGCCGGGAACGGTGCTCACGGCCCGTTCGCGCGCGCTGATCGGCAACGCGCTGGCCGTGCACGCGCCGAAGACGATGAGGCCGGCGCTCCGCCTTACCGGGCGCGCGCTCGCGCCCTTCGGGCGCACCGTGACGTTCCCGCGCAAGCGCGTGAAGGCCGGCGTCTACGTGTACGGGATCCGGCTGACGGCCGAGATGAACGCGCAGCGGGTCACGTTCCTGACCGGCAAGCCGTTCCGCGTCGGGGCGGCGCCGCAGAAGGCACCGGCCAAGAAGAAGGCCCCGGCGCCGAAGCACTCGGCGAACAAGAAGCACTAGAAGGCTTGACACGAACAGGTGTTCGGTGTACAGTCGAACACATGTTCGCCAAGCTCATGATCGTCACGGCCCTGATCGGCGCCGCCGTCGGCGGGATCGCCCGCCCGTCGCAGAGCGCGCAGCACGCGCGGCACTACGTCGTCAGGCCGGGAGACAGCCTCTGGTCGATCGCCGCGTCCCGCTATGCCGGTGACACACGCGAGGCGGTGTGGCGCCTCCAGCAGGGCAATCCGCAGGTCGCAGGGGGACTCCAGGCTGGCGACGTGCTGACGCTGCCGTAGCCCCGGCGTTCGCGCAGGAGCGCGATCTGGCGCGCGACCTCCATACACTCGCGCGCGATGGATCTCGACCTCGTCTTCCTGGGTACGGCTGGTTCGGCGCCGACCGCGCAGCGCGGCCCGTCGGCGTTGCTCGTGCGCCGCGGGGGCGAGCGCCTGCTGATCGACTGCGGCGAAGGCACGCAGCGCCAGCTCCTACGCTCGAACGTGGGGCTCGTCGACCTGCGCGAGGTCTTCCTGACGCACTTTCACGCCGACCACTACCTCGGGCTCCCCGGGATGATGAAGACGTTCGCGCTACGCGGTCGGGAGATGCCGCTGACGGTCTACGGCCCACCCGGGCTCGAGGACCTGTTCGGCGCCCTGAAGCGCATCTTCGGGCGGCTGACCTACGAGTACCGGCTCGTGACCGTCCGGCCCGGCGACGCGCTCGCGCGCGAGGACTACGAGCTGGAGGTCTTCCCGACGGAGCACGGTGTGAGCGCGGTCGGCTACGCGCTCGTCGAGGCTGTGCGCCCGGGCCGCTTCGACGTCGAGACGGCGGACGCCCTCGGCGTGCCGTTCGGCCCCGAGCGCGGCGCCCTGCAGCGCGGCGAGAGCGTGACGGTGGCCGGACGCGTCGTCTCGCCCGACGAGGTGCTGGGGCCTGCGCGGCCCGGGCGGAAGATCGTCGTCACGGGGGACACCGCGCCCTCGGCGGCCGTGCTCGCCATCGCCCGAGGCGCCGACGTGTTGGTACACGAGGCGACGTTCCTGGACGACGAGGAGGAGCGCGCGCGCGAGACCATGCACTCCACGGCCCTCGATGCGGCGGCCATCGCCCGCGACGCGGAGGTCGGGCTGCTCGCGCTGACGCACATCTCCAGCCGCTACCCGGGCGGGCAGGTCGCGCGGCAGGCGCGCGCCGTCTTCGCGGAGACGGTCGTGCCGAAGGACTTCGATATCATCGCCGTCCCGTTCGCGGAGCGGGGAAAACCGCGCCTTCACAAGGGAGGCGCGCTCGAGGACCAGCCCGGGGCCGTCGTCGAGCCGGCGGCGGTGGCCGGAGTGGAGGAGGATGCGTCGAGATGAGCCGCATGGTGCAATTGGCCGTCGCGGAGGACATCGGCGAGGCGGAGGAGCTGCAGTCGATCCTGGACGCCGCGGGCATCGAATCGGCGCTCGAGCCGGCCGTCGAGCACCATCCTCGTGAGACGGAGGACACGCCCCAGAAGGTGCTCGTCCCCGAGTCGTCGCTCGAGGCCGCCCAGGAGGCGATCGAGGCGATGACCGAGCCGGACGACCTGCTGGCGGAGTAGCCGTGTGCAGTTCCGCGCCTTCCTTAAGCGCGGCGGCTACCTGGGCTAGGGCTGGTCGAAGGTTACGACCATGCGGCGGATCAGGCCGTCGCGGACGGTGAGGCGCAGCTCGCCCGCCCGCGTCCCCGGATCGGTTGACCACGCGTAGCCGGCCACAAGCGTGTCCGCGTCGGCGCGCTCGTCGACGATCAGGATCTCGTCGTCGGGCGGCTGGACGCGGTACGCCTCGGCGATCTCGGCGCGGCCGTGGAACGGCCCGGCCGGCACGCCGACGAACTCGAGCTCTGCATCGTCCGTGAGCCCGTCCAGCATGGACGAGAAGTCGCCCGCCCGGACGCCGGCGTTGAAGCGCTCGACGTGCTCCCGAAGCAGATCCACCGGTCGCTAGCGTGGCAGACATGGGCAGGTACCGCTGGGTCGTGCTCGGCGCCGGGGTCACAGCGCAGTCGGCCTATTCGGCGCTCGGCACGGGCGTCGCGGTGCTCGTCCCCGACCTTCGCAGCGAATACGGCCTCTCGCTCGGGCAGATCGGCCTCCTGCTCGCTGCGGCGAGCGGCGGCATGGTGCTGACCCTGATCGCCTGGGGCCTCCTGACCGACCGTGTGGGCGAGCGTGTCGTCGTGGCGCTCGGGCTGGGCGTCGCCGGCCTGGCCTTCCTGGCTGCCTCGACCCTGCCGCCTTACGCGGTCGTCTTCGCACTCCTCACGCTTGCCGGAATGGCCGGGGCATCGGTCAGCGCGGCGAGCGGCCGCGCCGTCATGGGCTGGTTCGCCGCCGACGAGCGCGGCTTCGCGCTCGGGATTCGCCAGACCGCCGTCCCGCTCGGCTGGGCGATCGCCGCGCTGGCGCTGCCGCCGATCGTTCACGCGGGCGGCCTGAGCGCCGGGCTGGCGGCCCTTGGCATCGGCTGCCTCGGTGGCGCGATGGTCGGTGTGCTGCTCCTGCGCGATCCGCCGCGCTTCGCGGACGCGGGACTCGACCCGGGGCGGCCGCTCAGCGACCGCCGCCTGTGGCGTCTCTCCGCCGGGAGCACGTTCTACGTCGGCGTGCAGATCGCGCTGACCAGCTTCGTCGTCGTCTACCTGCATGACGAGCGCGGCTTCTCCCTCGCCGAGGCGGCCGCCGTGCTCGCCGTGATCAGCATCCTCGGCGGGGCGCTGCGCATCCTGCTCGGTCGCCTCTCCGACCGGCTCGCGACGCGGGTGATCCCGCTGCGGGCGGTCGGGGTCGTGCTCGCCGCCGCGGTCGCGCTGACCGCGGCGTTATCGGACGCGCCGGACGCGGTGCTCGTCCCGGTGCTCGTCGCCGCGGGGGCGATCTCGTGCGCCTGGAACGGGCTCTCGTTCACGGCGGCCGCGG
The DNA here is from genome assembly GCA_035764425.1 of Gaiellaceae bacterium. Lineage (GTDB taxonomy): Bacteria > Actinomycetota > Thermoleophilia > Gaiellales > Gaiellaceae > JACVRM01. The sequence continues at coordinate 11,946 of DASTZE010000148.1, read as the reverse complement.
AGCTCGCGGGGCGGGGCAAGGCGGGCGCGGCGCTGGGCTTCCAGCAGACGGCGCTGGCCGTCGGCAGCGCGGTCGCGCCGCCGCCGTTCGCCTGGCTCGTATCGGCCACGTCCTGGACGGCCGGGTTCGCCGCGCTCGCGGCGCTCCCGCTCCTGGGCGTCTGGACGCTCGGCCCGCTCGCGCGCGACGAGATCCCGGCGCCGGCGTCCGAGCCGGCGCCCGGCTACTACAAGTAGCGCCGGAACCAGTCGACGATGCGCTCCATGCGGTCGATGCGGCGGTCGGGGCGGCCAACCGCGAAGAGCAGGTGGTACTCACCCGGGTAGCGCACCATCTCGACCGGCCGGCCGAGCGCGCGCAGGATTGCGAAGACGATCTCGCTGTTGACCGGCGGGCAGCGCACGTCGTTCTCGCACTGGAGCAGCAGCAGCGGCGCCTCGTTGCGGTGGATCTGCGCCGCGGGCGAGGCGGCGCGCATGCGCTCGCCGTCCTGCCACGGCTCGGCGCCGGCGGCGACCCGGCCGATGTCGATGCCGAAGTCGGCCGAGCCGTACTCCGCCAGGTGGTCGGTGACCGGGTTCTCGGCCACCGCGGCCGCGAAGCGGCCCGGGTGCCGGCCGAGGAGGTACGTCGCGGTGAACCCACCGTACGACAGGCCGAGGATGCCGACACGCTCCCGGGTCGTGAGCCCCTCCGCGAGCGCCCAGTCGAGGATGCGAAGGAAGTCGGCCTGGTCGAGCTCGCCCCAGCGCTCACGAAGCGCAGTGCCGAACTCCTCGCCGTAGCCGACCGACCCGCGCGGGTTCGGCGCGAGCACGTGGAAGCCCGCGTCGGCGAGCGCGACCATCTCGGTCCACGGCACCGGGCCATGGGCCAGGTGCGGCCCGCCGTGGACCTGGAGCACGAGCCCACGCGCCCGGCCGCGCGCCCGCCAGAGGAAGGCCTCGACGACCGGCCCTCCGCGCACCTTCGCCTGCACGCGCTCCGGCTCGCGCGCATACGGACGGAACCAGCGCGACCCGTCGCGCGTCAGCGCGCGAAGCCGTCCGTCCTCGACGGCGTAGACCTCGCCCGCCTGACCGTCCACGCACGCTGCCACGGCGACACGTCCGCCGCCGACGCCGAGCGCGTAGGCGACCACCTCACCCGCGACGAGCGCCTCCGCCGGGCCGTCGACGCTCGACCGGTACGGGATCGAGCGCCCGTGGTCGGAGACGAGCGTCACGAGCGACGTGTCGTCGAGCCAGACGAGCGGCGGGGCGAAACGTGCGGTGACATCGAGGATGTCGCTGCCCGTCGCGTTGAAGTGCGTGCGGTCGAGCTCGAGCGCGAGCCGGCGGAGCCCGCCGCGGCCCGCGACGTGCAAGGTCAGGTTCTCCCCGCCCAGGTCGCTGTCCGCCTCGCTCCCGACCACGGCGAGCGTGCCGCTCGGCGACCACGAGGCCGAGTAGATGCCCTGCGCCAGCCGCGCCGCCTCGCGCGGACGGCCGCCGCCGAGGGGCACGGTCCAGACCTGCGGCTCCTCGACCAGGGGCACAGCCGGGCGCCGGTCGGCCACCACCGCGAGCCGCTCGCCGTCCGGATGCCAGTCCGCGCCTGCCACCTCGTAGTCGGGCGCAGTCACCCGCCGTGCCCGTCCGCCATCCACGACCCACGCGCTCGTGAACTGGTCACGCACTCCGACCATGTCGAGGCGCCACGTCAGGTCGCGAATCACGCGCGCCGTCGGATCGTCCGGGTCACCGACGACGAAGCGCTGCACGCCGCTCGGCGCCAGCAAGAGAACGCGCCGTCCGTCCGGCGACCACTCGGCGGCCACCACCTCGCCGTCGACCTCGACGAGCTGCTCGGGGTCGCCGCCGGCGAGCGGCAGGACCCAGGGCTGCATCCGTCCGGACCGGTCGGACAGGAACAGGAGCCGCTCGCCGTCCGGTGACCACCGGGGCTGCGCATCGGTCGGCCCGCCGGTCAGCCGGCGCGCGCGCCCGCCCCGCCAGGGCACGAGCCAGATGCGGTTGCGGTAGCCGCCGTCCTCGATCGTCCGCCGGACATAGGCGACCTGCGACCCGTCGGACGACACGGCCGGCGTCGTCAGCAACACCTGGCGCACGAGGTCGCGCGCCTCGAAGCGGGGCGTCGGCACCCGCCGAATGTACTCCGTCCGCCCGGCCCGGTTACACTCCTCCCGCACACCGAGCCCTTTAACACGGTCCCGTGAGGCCGAGAAGGAGACGAAACGATGATGCATCCGCAGCGCCTGCCCGCGACCGCTCGCGGGCGTTGAACGACACGAGCGTCGAGTCGGAGAAGGTGCTCCTCGACGACGAGGCGATCTCGCGGACGCTCTCGCGGATCGCGCACGAGATCATCGAGCGCAACGACGACGTCGCAACCGTCGCACTCGTCGGCATCCACACGCGCGGCGTCCCGCTGGCCCAGCGGCTCCGGCGCCTGATCGAGGAGTTCAGCGGCCGCGAAGTCGCGCTCGGCAGCCTCGACATCACCTTCCATCGCGACGACCTGCACGTGCGCGGCGGCGCGGCGCCGCTGCATCCGCAGCCGCTCGTCCGCGACACCAAGCTCGAGTTCGGGCTCGAGGGCATGACCGTCGTCCTCGTCGACGATGTCCTCTACACGGGCCGCACGATCCGGGCGGCGATCGACACGCTCTTCGACTACGGCCGCCCGGCACGCGTGCAGCTCGCCGTGCTCGCCGACCGCGGCCACCGTGAGCTGCCCATCCGCCCCGACTACGTCGGCAAGAACCTGCCCACCTCGCGCGGCGAGCGCGTCCAGGTCCAGCTGGTCGAGGTCGACGAGGTCGACCGCGTGCTGCTCGTCTCGACCCCTGAGGAGGTCACCGATGACTGACATCCGCCTGGTGCGGGAGGACCTGTTCCCGCCGCCGTCGCGTGAGCGGCGGCACCTGATCTCGATCGAGGATCTCGCGCGCGACGACGTCGAGCGGCTGCTCTCGGTAGCCCGCTCGTTCGCGCGCTCGCTCGAGCGGGAGATGAAGAAGCTGCCCACGCTGCGCGGGCGCACGGTCGTGAACCTCTTCTACGAGTCCTCGACGCGGACGTCGTCGAGCTTCGAGCTCGCCGCAAAGCGCCTCTCCGCGGACACGATGTCGATCAAGGCCGCCGGCTCGTCGGTCGACAAGGGCGAGTCGCTGAAGGACACCGCGCTGACGATCGCCGCCTACGACCCGGACGTGATCGTCATCCGCCACCCGCACATCGGCGCGCCGCAGCTCGTCGCGGCGAACACTGGCGCCCACGTGGTCAATGCCGGGGACGGCAAGCACCAGCACCCGACTCAGGCGCTGCTCGACCTCTACACGCTCCAGCAGGAGGTGGGCGAGCTCGACGGGCTGCACGTGGCGATCGTCGGCGACGTACTGCACTCACGCGTCGCGCGGTCGCTCGTCCAGGCGCTGGTGCTCATGGACGCGCGGGTGACGCTCGTCGCGCCACCGCCGCTCCTGCCGCGGGGGATCGAGGCGCTCGGCTGCGAGACCAGCATCGACATCGATGCCATCGGCGATGCGGACGTCGTCTACGTCCTCCGCATGCAGCGCGAGCGCATGCAGGAGGGCGCCAACTACGTCCCCAGCTTGCGCGAGTACACGGCTCGCTGGGGCATCACGCCCGAGCGCCTCCGGGCCGGGCAGAAGGTCATGCACCCGGGCCCCATGAACCGGGGCGTCGAGATCGACGGGCGGGTCGCCGACGCGGCGGATGCGCTGGTCGTCGAGCAGGTGCGCTCGGGGCTCGTCGTCCGGATGGCGGTGCTCTACGACCTGCTCACGCACGGCCCGGTCGCCGTCGAGGTGGCCGCGGTCGGGGAGGTGGCGTGATGCTCTTCGCCAGGGAGATCGAGCCGGCCGACGTCGTCATCCGCGGCGCGCGCGTGCTCGACCCGGTGCACGGGATCGACGCGGTGATGGACGTCCGCGTCGACGGGGGCGTGATCGCCCAGCTCGGCGACGACCTGCCGACGAACGCGCACCGTGTCGTCGAGGGCGAGGGCAGGCTGCTCGCGCCGGCGTTCGTCGACCCACACGTCCACCTGCGTACGCCCGGCCGCGAGGACGAGGAGACGATCGCCACCGGCACACAAGCGGCGGCGGCCGGTGGCTACTGCGCCATCCTGGCCATGCCGAACACCGACCCGATCGTCGACTCGGCGGCGGTGCTGGGCTCCCTGATCGACGGCGCGCGGGCGACCGCCGACGTACCGGTCGGCTTCCTGGCGGCCATCTCGAAGGGCCAGAGCGGAACCGAGCTGACCGAGATGGGCGAGCTCGCCGACGCCGGCGCCGCCGGGTTTACCGACGACGGGCAGCCGGTCACCTCTGCCGGGCTGATGCGCCGCGCGCTCCAGTACAGCGCGGTCGCCGGCCGGACGGTCGCCGTCCACTGCGAGGAGCCCGCGCTCTCCCGCGACGGACAGATGCACGAGGGCGACGTCTCCGCCCAGCTCGGCTTCGCCGGCTACCCGTCGGTGGCCGAGAGCGTGATGGTCGAGCGCGACCTGGCGCTCGCCGCCTACGAGCGGCGGCCGCTCCACTTGCTCCACCTGTCGGCGCGCGAGTCGGTGGATGCGCTCCGCGGCGCCCGCGAGGCGGGCATCGCCGCCAGCGGTGAGGTCACGCCCCACCACCTTGTGCTCACCGACGAGGCCGTCCGCTCGCTCGACGCCAACCTGAAGATGAACCCGCCGCTCCGGGCGGCCGAGGACCGTGCGGCGCTGGTCGACGCGCTCCTCGACGGCACCGTCGACGCCGTCGCGACCGACCACGCGCCGCACGCTCGACACGAGAAGGAGGTGCCATGGGAGGCGGCGCCGTTCGGAGTCATCGGCCTGGAGACGGCGTTTCCGGTGCTCTACACGCACCTGGTCGCGCCCGGCCTCGTTCCGCTCGAGACGCTGCTCGAGCGCATGTCCGCGGGCCCGGCCCGGATCTACGGGCTGGACGAGCCGGCGATCGCAGTGGGCGCGACAGCGAACCTCGTCCTCATCGACCCGGGCGCGGAGTGGACGGTCGAGGAGCGAGGCTTCCGCTCGCGCTCGGCCAACTCCTGGCTGCTCGGGCAGACGCTGCGCGCACGCATCCTGCTGACGGTCGCCGCCGGCCGGGTGGCGTTCGGGTGAGCGGCCTCCTGGCACTCGAGGACGGCGCGGTCTTCCGCGGCGAGTCGGTCGGGGCGCCGGGCTTCGCCTTCGGCGAGGCGGTGTTCACGACGGCGATGACGGGCTACCAGGAGGTGGTCACCGACCCGAGCTACGCGGAGCAGGTCGTCTGCTTTACGGCGCCGATGGTCGGCAACTACGGCGTCGCGCCGGGACGCAGCGAGTCGTCGCGCGTGCATGCGCGCGGGGTGGTCATGCGCGAGGCGCGCGGTCCAGCCTGGACGGACTGGCTGCACGCGCAGGGGACGGTGGCGCTGACGGGCGTCGATACGCGGGCGCTCGTGCTGCACCTGCGCGGGGCCGGCTCGATGCGCTGCGCGATCGTCGCCGGCGAGGCGTCGGTCGAGGAGGCGGTTGCCGGCGCGCGCGCGCAGGCGCCGATGGCGGGCCGCGCGCTCGCGGCCGGGGTGTCGGCCGAGCAGTCGTACGTCGTCTCCCGGGGCGGACGGGTCTCCGTCGGTGTCCTCGACTACGGGGTGAAGCGCTCGATCCTGCGCCGGCTCACTGAGGCGGGAGCGGGCGTCACGGTGTACCCGCACGATGCCGGGCCGGAGGAGCTGTCACACCACGACGCGGTGCTGCTGTCGAACGGCCCGGGGGATCCGGGCGCGCTCGACGACGAGGTCGAGACGATCCGCGAAATGCTCGGCCGGATGCCGCTTCTCGGCATCTGCCTGGGCCACCAGCTGCTCGCGCGGGCGCTCGACCTCGAGACGTTCAAGCTGCCGTTCGGCCACCGCGGCGCGAACCATCCGGTGCTGGAGCGGCGGACGGGCGGGGTGCTCGTCACGTGCCAGAACCACGGCTTCGCGGTCGAGCCCTCCGGGGACCGCGTGGCGACGCATGTGTCGCTCTACGACGGCACGGTCGAGGGCCTGCACGCGCCCGACCTGCAGGCCCGCTCGGTGCAGTTCCACCCCGAAGCCGGGCCGGGACCGCACGACGCGCGCTTCCTGATCGAGCAGTGGGTCGAGGGGGTGTCCCTTGCCAAGGCGGCCTGACCTGTCCTCGATCTGCCTCATCGGCTCCGGTCCGATCGTCATCGGGCAGGCCTGCGAGTTCGACTACTCGGGCTCGCAGGCGCTCAAGGTGCTGCGCGAGGAAGGGCTGCAGACGATCGTCGTCAACTCGAACCCGGCGACGATCATGACCGACCCCGGCTTCGCCGATCGCACCTACCTCGAGCCGCTCGACGCCGCGGGCGTCACGAGGGTGCTCGAGCGGGAGCGGCCCGACGCCCTCCTGCCCACGATGGGGGGCCAGACGGCACTCAACGTCGCGCTCGAGCTGGCCGAGGCCGGCGTCCTCGACGAGCTCGGCGTCGAGCTGATCGGCGCTCCGCCCGAGGTCATCCGTCGCGCCGAGGACCGCGAGGAGTTCCGCGAGACGGTCGCGTCGGTCGGGCTGCGCTCGCCCGAGTCCGTCGTCGTGACCGAGCCGCGGCAACTGCCCGAACATCTCTCGTTCCCGGTCATTCTGCGCCCGGCGTTCACGCTCGGCGGGCACGGCGGCGGCACCGCGCACACCGCCGACGAGCTCTCGGCGCTCCTCGAGCGCGCGCTGGCCGAGAGCCCGGTCGGCCAGGTGCTCGTCGAGGAGTCGCTGATCGGCTGGGACGAGTTCGAGCTCGAGCTCATGCGCGATCGCAACGACAACGTCGTCATCGTCTGCTCGATCGAGAACCTCGACCCGATGGGGGTGCACACGGGTGACTCGGTCACCGTCGCCCCCCAGATGACCCTGTGCGACGAGGACTACCAGCAGATGCGCGACGCCGCCATCGCCGTCATCCGCGCCGTGGGCGTCGAGACCGGGGGGGCCAACATCCAGTTCGCCCGTTCCCGTGAGACCGGCGAGCTCCGCGTCATCGAGCTCAACCCGCGCGTGTCCCGCTCCTCCGCGCTCGCATCGAAGGCGACCGGCTACCCGATCGCCAAGGTCGCCGCCAAGCTCGCCATCGGATACACGCTCGACGAGATCCCCAACGACCTCACGCGCACGACGCCGGCGAGCTTCGAGCCGACGCTTGACTACGTCGTCGTCAAGTTCCCGCGCTTCGCGTTCGAGAAGTTCCCCGGCGCCGACGCCACCCTCGGCACGCAGATGAAGGCGGTCGGCGAGGCCATGGGCATCGGCCGCACCTTCACGGAGGCCTTCCTGAAGGCGATGCGCTCGCGGGAGCTGGACGCGGTCGCGTCCGCGCCGTGGAAGAGCCTCGACGACGTCCCACCTGGCGTCCACCCGTGGTTCCTCGCCGAGTTCGACCGCATCCGGCGGGCGTTCGAGGTGGGCGGCGACTGGCTCTCGCTCAAGCGGATCGGGCTGTCCGACGCCGACGTCGCGACGACGCGCGGCATCTCCGAAAGGGAGGCGCGCACCGAGCGCCTCGCAGCAGGCATCCGCCCGGTATTCCGCCGCGTCGACTCGTGCGCGGGCGAGGTTGAGGCCGAGTCGAACTACCTCTACTCGACCTGGGGCGAGGCCGACGAGGCGGCGCCCGACGGCGACGCGCCACGAGTGGTCATCCTCGGCTCAGGCCCGAACCGGATCGGACAGGGCATCGAGTTCGACTACTGCTGCGTGCACGCGGCCCAGTCGTTCCGCTCGCTGGGGTACGAGGCCGTGATGATCAACTGCAACCCGGAGACCGTCTCGACCGACTACGACACCTCCGACCGCCTCTACTTCGAGCCGCTCGGCGCCGAGGAGGTGCTCGCCGTCTGCGAGCGAGAGCGGCCGGCCGGGATCGCGATCCAGTTCGGCGGGCAGACGCCGCTCAAGCTCGCACCCGCGCTCGCCGCCGCCGGCTACAGGATCCTCGGCACCTCGCACGACGCCGTCGACCTGGCCGAGGACCGCGAGCGCTTCGCCGCCCTCTGTGACCGGCTGGGCATCCGCTGCCCGGACTGGGGGATCGCCCGTGGCCCGGATGAGGCGGCCGCGGTCGCCGATCGCGTCGGTTACCCGGTGCTCGTGCGGCCGTCGCACGTGCTGGGCGGCCGCGCGATGCGCGTCTGCTACTCGGTCGAGGACGTCCGCGCGGCCATGACCTTGCATGGCGGGATTCAGGGTCCGACGCTAGTCGACCGCTTCCTCGAGGGTGCGGTCGAGATCGACGTCGACGCGCTCTGCGACGGCGAGGAGACCTGGGTCGCCGCCGTGATGCAGCACGTTGAGGAAGCCGGTGTCCACTCCGGAGACTCCTCGTGTGTGCTCCCGCCGCCGTCGCTCGACACCTCCGAGATCGAGCAGATCGTGCGCACGCTCGCCCCGGCGCTCGGCGTCGTCGGGCTCGTCAACGTCCAGCTGGCGCTGGTGGACGGTCAGGTCTTCGTGCTCGAGGCCAACCCTCGCGCTTCGCGGACCGTCCCGTTCGCCAGCAAGGCGATCGGCGTCAACCTCGTCGCCGCCGCCTGTGCGATCGCTGTCGGCAGGCGCCTCGCCGACCTGGACCTGCCCTGGGGCCGCAGCCCCAGCGAGGTCTCCGTCAAGGCGGCCGTGCTGCCGTTCACGCGCTTCCCAGGCAGCGACCCCGTCCTCGGGCCGGAGATGCGCTCCACCGGCGAGGTCATGGCCTCCGCGGCCGATTTCCCAACCGCGTTCGCCAAAGCCGAACGCGCCGCGGGGCGCCGCCTCCCCGATACCGGCACCGTGTTCCTCTCCGTCCGCGACGACGAGAAGGAAGGCGTGGTGCCGGTCGCGCGCGCGCTCGCCGCGCTGGGCTTCGACCTGGTCGCCACCTCGGGCACCGCAGCCGCACTGACCTCCGCCGGGCTGGCCGCGCGGACAGTCCGCAAGGTGACCGAGGAGGGAGACGGGCCGACCGTCGTCGACCTGATCCGCCGGCGCCGCTGCGACCTCGTCGTCAACACGCCGCAGGGGTCGGGCGCCCGCTCGGACGGGTACCGGATCCGAGAGGCCGCCCTCGTCGCTCGGGTTCCCTGCATCACGACGTTGGCCGGGGCGGCCGCGGCGGCCGAGGCGATCTCAGGCGCGCGCGGCGAGTCCGCGCTCTCGCTTCAGGAACGCCATGCCCAGGCGCGAAGCGCGTAGCGTCGCCGGCCGCGAGGCCGTCGGCCCGTACACGCTCTTGCGCGTGGAGCAGGGCGGCCTCGATCCCGGGGAGCCCGGGCAGTTCTTCATGCTCTCGCCGCCCGGGCGGCTGCTCCCGCGGCCGATGAGCCTCTGCCTGCACGAAGCGGGCGAGCTCGGGTTCCTGATCGACGTCGTCGGCCCCGGGACGCACGCGCTCGCGGCGCTCGAGCCAGGGGACGAGATGAGCGTCTACGGGCCGCTCGGCACGGGCTTCCGCCTGGACGTGCCGCGGCCCCTGCTCGTCGGCGGGGGCGTGGGCGTCGCACCGTTCCCATTCACCGCGGCGCGCATGGGCGGGGTGCCGGCGCTGCTGGGCTTCCGCACGGCGCTCCATGCGGAGGCGGCGGTGCTCCTCCCGAACGCCGAGGTCGTGCTCGAGCCGACGTACGTGACCGAGGCGCTGCCCGACGGGCACGACGTGCTCGCCTGCGGCCCCGGGCCGATGCTCGAGGCGGTGCGCGCGCTCGCGCCGGACGCCCAGCTCGCCTGGGAGGCGCCGATGGCCTGCGGCTACGGCGCCTGCTACGGCTGTGTCGTCGAGATCGACGGCGCCCTCCGCCGCCTGTGCGTCGACGGCCCGGTCCTAGGGGCGGCGGCATGATCCGCCTCCTGAACGCCTCAGGCTGCCTCGACGCGCTGGCCGCGCCGGACGTCGCGCGGGCGCTCGACGTCTTCGTGACCAAGACCGTGACGCCGCTGGCGCGCCAGGGCAACCCGCCGGTTCGCATCGCGGAGACCGATCGCGGGATGCTCAACTCGATCGGCCTCCAGAACCCGGGTCTCGACCGCTTCGTCGACGAGCACCTGCCACGGCTGCGCGAGCTCGGCGTTCCACTCTGGGTCTCCGTGGGCGGCTTCCGCGCGGGCGACTACGCCGAGGGGTGCGAGGCGCTCGCGGCCGAGCCGGGGATCGAGGCGATCGAGCTCAACGTCTCCTGTCCGAACGTGGAGGAGGCGGCCGGCACCGTCGCCCAGCTGGTCGCCGCCGCGCGCGCGGCGGCGACGCTGCCCCTGTACGTGAAGCTCTCGCCGGCGGTGCCGGACGTCGCCGAGCTCGCCCGCGCCGCCGAGGCGGCCGGCGCCGACGGTCTCACCCTGGTCAACACGATCCGCGGGCTTGCGCTGGACCACACGCTCCGGCCGCGGCTCGCCCGCGCCGTCGGCGGCTACTCGGGGCCTGCGCTCAAGCCCGTCGCCCTCGCCGCCGTCCACGCCTGCCGGCGCGCAAGTGCCCTGCCGATCGTGGGCGTGGGCGGGGTGATGAACGGCCGGGACGCGCTCGAATTCGTTGCCGTAGGAGCAAACGCGGTGGCGCTCGGAACGGTGCTCTTCACCGACCCGGACGCGCCCGGCCGCATCCGAGCGGAACTCGCTGCGGAGGCGGCCGCCGTGGGGCTCGCCGATCCGACCGACGCTTGGGGAGTCGCTCACTCGGACGTGCCCGACCCAGTGGGAACACGGAACTAGCCAAAAGTAGCGGTTTGCAAAAGGCCTGCAAAAGCGCTATTTTATGGCGGTTGCACCGCGCTGTGAATCTGGTAGCCTCCCGCGCTCAGTGATCGCGACGAAGTCCCCGACGCAAGCCCCGCTCCGGTCACCCGACCAGCGGATGGAGGCCCTGAAGCGCGCCAACGACATTCGCGTCCGGCGCGCTCAGCTCAAGAAGGACCTCAAGCTCGGACGGGTTTCGATCGACGACATCCTTCGCGATCCGCCGGACTACGTCTCGACCGCGAAGGTCTTCGACATCCTCATGGCTGTGCCCAAGTTCGGGCGCGTCAAGGCGACGCGCTACCTGAATCAGGCGCGCATCAGCCAGTCGAAGACGGTGGGCGGTCTCTCGGAGCGCCAGCGCGCCGAGCTCATCGGCCTCTTCAGCCGCTAGGCCGCACTTGCCCGGGCCCGTCTTCGTCGTCACCGGGCCGTCCGGGGCCGGGAAGGGCACACTCGTTCGAGCCTTGCTCGGCCGCTTCCCCGAGCTCGAGCTTGCCATCTCGGCCACGACCCGCGAGCAGCGCCCGGGTGAGCGCAACGGCGTCGAGTACTGGTTCCTGACGGACGACGAATTCCGGCAGAAGATCGACGCCGGCGACTTTCTCGAGCACGTCGAGTTCGCCGGCCACCGCTACGGCACGCTGCGCTCCGAGATCGACCGCATCCGCGGCAAGGGGAGGGTGCCCGTGCTCGAGCTCGAGATCGAGGGCGCCCTGCTCGTTCGCGAGGAGCTCGGTGGCGCGATCGCGATCTTCGTGTCGGCACCGCTCGAGGCGCTCGAGACCCGCCTCCGCGCGCGGGCGACCGAGTCGAGCGGCGAGATCGAGGAGCGGCTGGCCATCGCCCGCCGGCAGCTCGAGCACGAGGACGACTTCGACGAGGTGGTACACAACGACGATCTCGCGACTGCCGTAGAGGCGATCGCAGCCGTCGTCGAACGGGGCCTAGCCGGCCGCGTGTACCATGCGCGGCCGTGATCAATCCACGCATCGACCACCTGCTGGACAACGTCGACGGCCGCTACTCGCTCGTGATCGCGGCCGCGAAGCGCGCCCGGCAGATCAACAACTACCACCAGCAGCTCGGTGAGGGCACCTTCGAGGACTTCGCCCCGCCGCTCGTCGAGTCGCGCAGCAAGAACTACTTGACCATGGCCCTCGA
>DASTZE010000147.1:0-15932 GCA_035764425.1 Gaiellaceae bacterium | reverse complement strand
TCCGTGATAGGACCTCTCCGCGCGTGCGAGGATCGCGTCCTCAGACCTGCGCAAACTTTGCGCACTTTGCCGTCGTCTAAGGCCCGACCTACCAGGAGGTACAAGGATGAAGAAATTGTTAGTGGCCGTCGCCGCCCTCGTGGGCGTCGCGGTCGCGGCGTCTGTGGGCTCGGCCGGTACGGCTCGTACCGCCGCGTCGTCGGCGTCCGCGGTGAGCTGCGGCACGACCCGCACGATCGGGTTCCTCGTGCCCGCCACCGGCCCGGCGGCCTCAATCGGCCAGCAGCAGGTCCGGTGGAACAAGTTCATCGTCAACCAGTGGAACAAGACGCACAAGACGGCCAGGATCGTGGTCTCCCAGCAGGACACGCAGCTGGGTGCGGCCAACGGCTCGGCCCAGGCGCTCGCCGGTGCGCAGGCACTCGCGTCGAACAGCAAGGTTCTCGCCGTGGTCGGCGCCGCCGGCTCGAACGAGAACAAGGGCATCCGGGCGACCCTCAAGGGCGCCGGCTTCGGGTGGGTCACGGGGTCTGCAACGGCCGACGAGCTCACGACGCCGGCCGCCGGTACGCGGGGCTACTTCTTCCGCGCCGTGCCGCCGGACAGCCAGCAGGGCACGACGGTCGCGAACCTGATGGTCAACAAGCTGAAGGTCTCGAAGGTCTACATCATCGACGACCAGGAGGCCTACTCCACGGGCCTCGCCGACACCGTCGAGGCGAAGCTCAAGGCTGCCGGCAAGTCGGTCAGCCGTGACGGCGTCTCGCAGCAGGAGTCGGACTTCAGCTCGCTGATCGCGAAGATCGACCGCAGCACGAGCGTCATCTACATCCCGTGGCAGCTGTCGCCGAAGGCGGCCGCGTTCGTGTCGCAGCTGAAGCAGGCCGGCAAGAGCAACATCGCCGTGATGGGCTCGGACGGGCTGTACGCCGACGACTTCGCAGCGAGCGGCAACCCGCCGACCATCTACGACTCGATGTTCCCGGTCAGCCCGACCCAGTCGGACGTCAAGGCGTACGAGAAGGCCCACGGTGGCAAGGGCGACTTCTTCGGCGCGCCGACCGGCGTCGCGACGCAGGTCGTCCTCGGGGCCATCGACCGTGCCTGTAAGGACGGCAAGGCGACCCGCGCGGAGGTCCGCGCCCAGATCGCCAAGACGAACATCCCGAAGTCGATCCTCGGCTTCACGATCAAGTTCGCCAAGACCGGTGAGCTGTCGGGCGGGAAGTTCGGTCTCTACAAGTCGAACGGCAAGATCTTCCTGCCGATCTCCGCGTAGAGCACAGCAGCATCGCGGTACTGCGAACGGCCCACCATCTGGTGGGCCGTTCGCTTCTGTGAGAGGGTTCGCCGCCAATGCACTACGTGCCCGACCTGGTCACGGCGCTGTTCTTTCCGCCCTGGAAGAACTGGAGCTATTTCTGGGACCTGACCGTCAGCGGGCTGACGCGCGGGAGCATCTACGCGCTCATCGCGCTGGGCTACTCGATGGTGTACGGGATCCTGAAGCTCCTGAACTTCGCCCACGGCGACGTGTACATGATCGGCGCGTTCCTGGGCTGGTTCATGCTCCACTGGCTCGGTGGCCCGGCCGACCCCTTCATCAGCGGCTGGTTCGTCGTCGCCTGCATGCTGCTCTTCGCGATGGTCGGCTGCGGCGTCCTCGGCGTCGGCATCGAGCGCTTCGCGTACCGGAGGTTGCGCGACGCCCCCCGCATCGCGCCCTTGATCAGCGCCCTCGGCGTCTCGATCATCCTGCAGTCGAGCGCCCAGATCCTCTTCGGCGCGGGCTTCCGCGACTACGGCACCGAGGAGCTCGTCGGCTTCAACATTCACAGCATCGGCGACGTCTTCTTCTCGACCGTCCAGCTCGTGACGGTGCTCCTCGCCATCGCGCTGATGATCGCCCTCACGCTCTACGTGGCGCGCACACGCACCGGGAAGGCGATGCGTGCCACCTCGTTCGACCGTGAGGCCGCGTCGATGATGGGCATCGACGTCGACCGGGTCATCTCCGTGACGTTCTTCATCGGCTCGGCGCTGGCGGGGGCCGCCGGCGTCATGTTTGGCCTCGTCTATGGGCAGATCTTCAACCTAATGGGCTTCCTCGCCGGCCTGAAGGGTTTCACTGCCGCCGTCATCGGCGGGATCGGCAGCATTCCAGGAGCGATGCTCGGGGGCATCATCCTTGGCCTTGCGGAGTCGTACGCGACGGGTTACCTGCCGCAGGGCTCCACGTTCCACGATCTGTACGTGTTCCTGCTTCTGATCATCGTCATGATCGTGCGGCCGAGCGGCTTGCTCGGGACGCCGGAGATTCAGAAGGTATGAGCTCTATGGGCCAGCCTCCATACGAAGACCCACCAGACGAAGGCGCCGGAGGGCCGGTCGGCGAACCCCGCGTCGGCGTCGACTCGTGGGTCGCGTCCCACGAGGGCCGCCGCGAGCGGTCGACGGGCATCAGCGGACGGATCAAGGCGTGGTGGCAGCGCACCCCTCCAGCCGGGCGCCTCCTCGTGTTCGTGATCCCGGCGATCATCTTCCCGCTCGTCTCGAACAGCGGGAACATCTACCGCTACGGGATCCTGACGCTGATCTACGCGCTGCTGGCGTACGGGCTGACGATCGTCGTCGGGTTCGCCGGGCTGCTCGACCTGGGCTACATCGCGTTCTTCGGCTTCGGCGCCTATGCCTACGGCTACCTCGCGTCGCAGCACACCGGGCACCACTGGCACGCCGAGCTCGCGCTGCCGGTGGTGGTCGTCGCCTCGGCGGGACTGGGAATCATCCTGGGGTCCCCCTCGCTGCGCCTGCTTGGCGACTACCTCGCGATCGTGACGCTCTTCTTCGGGCAGGCGTTCGTCATCTTCGTCAACAACGCCAACCGCATCGACTTCCCGTTCTTCGGCCAGGTCGACCTGACCGGCGGCGCGCAGGGCCTCGAGGGCGTCGACCCGCTGAACTTCTTCGGCTACAAGGTCTCGACGAACAAGGGCTACTTCTACGTCGCGGTGATCATGCTGGTCCTGATCGTCGCCATGCTGCACCTCGTCAACCACTCACGGACAGGACGCGCGTGGCGCGCGCTGCGCGAGGACCCGCTCGCGGCGGAGGTGCTGAGCATCCCGGTCAACCGGCTCAAGATCCTCGCGTTCGCCTTCGGCGCCGCCGTCGCCGGCTTGATCGGCTGCCTGTACAGCTCGATCCAAACGCTCGACGCGCCCGGCGACTACAGCGTCGGCCTGCTCATCACCATCTACGCAATCGTCATCCTGGGCGGCGCCGGAAGCCTCTCGGGCGTCATCATCGCCGCGCTGATCGTCAACGGAGTCCCCGAGCTGCTGCGCAACCCGAGCAACGGCCGGTACGTCTTCTACGTCGGGCTGCTTCTCGTGCTCTGGTACTTCCTGAAGACCTGGCAGCGGCTCCTGATCGTGCTCGGAGGCACGCTCGTCTTCGGCTGGGTCCTGTACGGCATCTCGAGCGTCGTCTGGGACCGCGGCACGTCCGGCCAGCCCGTGGTGGACCCCGAGACCGGCAGCAACTGGCTCAGCACGGCGATCAGCCACTGGATGCTGACACCAACCGACCGCACGCAGATCGCAAACTGGGCGTTCTTCGGACTCGTCATCCTGATCATGATCGCCACCCTCGTCCGCGGCTGGTGGCAGGTGCTCGTCCTCATCCCGACGGTCTGGATCGCCGCATTCGCCTGGGAGAACCTGCTGTTCACGCCCGACCAGATCAACGGGCCGACGAGGCTGCTGCTGCTCGGCACGGTGCTCGTCGTCCTGATGAACGCGAGGCCGCAGGGGCTCTTCGGCACGCGCCAGGTGGAGATCGTGTGAGCTCTCCGGACGCGCCAGACAAGAAGGCCCTGCTCGAGCTGCGCGGGGTCACGAAGTCGTTCGGCGGGCTGCGCGTGATCGACCACCTGGACCTGCACGTCGACGAGGGCGAGATCGTCAGCGTCATCGGCCCGAACGGCGCCGGCAAGACGACGCTCTTCAACCTGATCACCGGCGTCTACACGCCCGACGCCGGCGAGATCCTGCTCGGCGGGGAGTCGATCACCGGGATTGCGCCGCACAAGATCACGAACAAGGGCATCGCGCGCACGTTCCAGAACCTGCGGCTCTTCCTCAACATGACCGTGCGTGAGAACGTGATGGCGTCGCAGTACGGCCGCACGCACGCGACCGTGTTCGAGTCGATCCTGCTGCTGCCCCGCGCCCGGCGCGAGGAGAAGGAGATCAAGGCGCGCGCGGAGGAGCGGCTGTCGTTCTTCGGCCAGCGGCTGATGGGCTACCGCTGGGACCAGCCCGCGTACAGCCTGTCGTACGCGAACCGCCGGCGGCTCGAGATCGCGCGCGCGATGGCCACACAGCCGCAGATCCTGCTGCTCGACGAGCCGGCCGCGGGAATGAACCCCGCCGAGACGCACGAGATCACCGAGCTGATCGGCGAGATCCGCAAGGACGGCTACACGATCCTCGTCATCGAGCACGACATGCACGTCGTGGAGGGCATCTCCGACCGCGTGGTCGCGCTCGACCACGGCGCCAAGATCGCCGAGGGGTCGTTCGACGCCGTGGCCACCAGCGAGCAGGTGGTCGAGGCGTATCTCGGGATCAAGGGCGCGAAGGAGGAGGCCGACGAGGGTGAGTGAGAACGGCGAGCCGCTGCTCCAGCTGAGCGGCATCAACACCTATTACGGCGAGATCCACATCCTCCAGGACGAGAACCTCGTCGTTCGGGCGGGCGAGCTCGTCTGCCTGCTCGGGGGCAACGCGTCGGGCAAGTCCACGACGCTGAAGACGATCCTCGGCATCGTCCGGCCTCGGACCGGCACCGTCGAGTTCGCGGGCGAGGACGTGACCGGCCGCCCGACCAGCTACCGGATCTCGAAGGGCATGGCGATCGTCCCCGAGAATCGGCGCCTGTTCGCGCAGATGACGGTGCGCGAGAACCTCGAGATGGGCGCCTACCTGCACGGCGGCGGGCGCAAGGAGGACTTCGACCGCGTCCACCAGCTGTTCCCGCTCCTCCAGGAGCGGCGCAACCAGCTGGCCGGGACGCTCTCCGGCGGCGAGCAGCAGATGGTCGCCATGGGCCGCGCGCTCATGTCGCGGCCGAAGCTGCTGCTGATGGACGAACCCTCGATGGGCCTCGCGCCGATCCTCGTCGAGCGCAACTTCGAGATCATCAAGGAGGTGCACGAGGCAGGCGTGGCGATCCTCGTCGTCGAGCAGAACGCGAACGTGTCCCTGTCGATTGCCGACCGGGGCTATGTGCTCTCAACCGGCCGGGTCGTGCTCGAGGGGAAGGCCGCCGACCTGCTCGAGGACGAGGATCTTCGCAAGGCCTACCTCGGCCGCTAGCTAGGTTTCTGGCCATGGGCGGTGCAAGCCGCGGGGTCATAGGGGTCGGAGTCATCGCGCTAATCGCGCTCGCCGTCGCGGCGTCGTTCGGCTCCGCCGCGGCCTCGGTCTCCTGCAAGAAGGCGACGATCGGCGTCATGGCGCCCCTCTCCGGACCGGCTGCGTGGATCGGGCAGGAGCAGCTGCACTGGGCCCAGTTCGAGGTCTTCCTGAACAACCAGACGCGCGGCGCCACGAAGGTCTCGCTGCAGTCGTTCGACACGCAGCTCGACGACACGATGGCGGCGACGCAGGCGGCCAAGATCGCCGCCACGTCGCAGGTGCTGGCCGTGGTCGGGCCCGCGGTGAGCGACGAGGCGAGCGCCGCCAGCCCGTCGTTCGCGAAGAACAAGCTCGCCTTCATCTCCGGCTCGGCGACCAAGACGTCGCTCACGACGGGCGCGGACAAGCTGCCGACGTTCTTCCGCACGGTGGCCACCGACTACACGCAGAGCCAGACGGACGCCGACTTCATCCGCAAGAAGCTGAAGGCGACGAAGGTCTGGATCGTCGACGACGGCGGGACGTACAGCCATCCAATCGCCGACCGGGTGGAGCGGCTCCTCGAGATCGCGGGCCTCGACGTGACCCGGGACTCGGTGTCCCAGACGAGCACCGACTTCTCCAGCCTCGTCGCAAAGGCGCCGCCTGGCGCGCAGGTCGTCTTCCTGCCGTGGCAGGTCGGATCGCGCGCGGCGGCGTTCTACAACGAGTTCCGCAAGCAGGGCAAGACCGCCACGTTCGTCGGCACCGACAAGCTCGACGGCCAGGACTGGCTCGGCGCCGCCGAGGGCCAGTACCTTTCGTCGTTCGCCGACGTGAAGCTGCTGCCGTCCAGGTACGTCTCGAACGTCGTCAGCGGGTACACGTCGAAGTACGGCGACTTCAGGTCGACGTTCGGGCCGCCGACGTTCGTGGCCACCCAGGTCGCGGCGCAGGCGATCCGTGCCGCGTGCGCCGACGGCAAGGCCACGCGCGCCGAGGTGCTGGCCAGGGTGCGGACGAGCTACCTGCAGACGACGATCCTCGGCTACGGGATTCGTTTCCGCCCGAGCGGCGACTCCGCCAAGGCGAAGTTCTACGTCTACAAGGTCGTCGGCGGCAGGCGCAAGCTCGTCCAGTAACGGCGTGTGCCGTACGCTCTGTCTGTGCTGGAGCGTGAGTTCGAGGAGGCCGTGGAGCCGAACGTGAGCCCGACGCCGGGCCAGCGCCCGCGCGACGCCGGCCCCCTCCCCGACCGCCTCCGCCACCGATTCCCGATCTTCGAGCGGCTGGTCTACATCAACTCGTGCTCACAGGGCGCGCTGTCGGACTCGGTGCGCCAGTCGTACGACGACTACCTGCGCGACTGGGACGAGCGCGGCTCGCCGTGGGAGTACTGGGTCGAACAGACCGAGCGCGCGCGAGCGGCGTTCGCCGGCCTCGTGAACGCGGCCGCGGACGAGATCGCCGTGACGACGTCGCTCTCGGAGGGCGTCAGCTCGATCGCGAGCGGCCTCCGCTACGCGGGCAAGCGGTCGAAGGTCGTGCTCTCCGACTACGAGTTCCCGACCGTCGGCCAGATCTTCCACGCCCAGGAGTCGCGCGGCGCCCGGGTCGTCCACGTGCCGCCCGCGGAGGACGGGACGATCCCGCTCGAGGGCTTCGACCGCGCGATCGACGACGAGACGCTGCTCGTCGGGATCACGCACATCTCCTACCGGACGGGCGCGATGCTGGACGTCGAGCGGATCGCGCGCATGGCGCACGAGCGCGGCGCGCTCGTTCTGGTCGACTCGTACCAGGCGGCCGGCTCGGTGCCGATCGACGTGAGAGGGCTCGATGTCGACGTCCTCGCCGCGGGCGTGCTCAAGTACCTGCTCGGGTCGGCGGGGCTCGCGTTCCTCTACTGCCGGCGCGAGCTCGTCGAGCGCTTCTGGCCGACGGCGACCGGCTGGTTCGCCGACCGCGACATCTTCGAGATGGACCACCGCGACTACTCCCCGGCGACGACGGCAGCGCGCTTCCAGTCCGGGACGCCGCCCGTGCCCGCGATCTATGCAGGGGTGGCCGGCATAGAGCTGATGCAGGAGATCGGCGTCGCTGAGACGCGTGAGCACGTGCTCGGGCTCAACCGACGGCTGATCGAGGGCCTGGACGAGCTGCGTGCGAAGGTGGTGACGCCGCGCCGGCCCAAGCAGCGCGGCGCGCTTGTGTGCGTGAAGTCGTACGACGCACCGGAGCTCGTCACCGCGCTGCGCCGCGTCGGCATCGTCGCCTCGTCGCGCGACTCGAACCTGCGCATCTCCGCGCACTGTTACAACGCCGTCGAGGACGTCGACGCCGTGCTCGAGGCGCTCGCGCGCAACCGGCGGCTGCTGGTGCGCGCCTAGCGAGTCGCGCCGATCAACACACCTCCGGCGACGACGAGCACGGCACCCAGCACGAGATGCCGCCCGACCAGCTCCTTGCGGCCGATGACGAGCGCGGAGAGCGCGACGCCCCAGAGCGACTCTGTTGCGACCAGCGGGCTGACCACGCTGACGCGCCCCCGGTCGTACGCCTCGTAGAGGCACACATACGAGAGCCCGGCCAGCATCCCGGCCGGGGCGAATATGGCGAACGCCCGGCGCAGGCTCGTCAGCGGTCCCCCGGTGACGAGGCGGTACGTGCCGATGAGCAGCACGCCGCCAAGCAGGGATGCGGCCGCACCGGCAAGCGGCGCAGCGGACGACTCGTCGGTGAGCCAGCGGACCACGTTGTCGCGCGCGGCGAATAGCACCGTGGCCGCCAGCGCGAAGAGCACGCCGACGGCGCGGAAGTCCTCCGGGCGGATCCGCTCGCTCACGAGGACCAGCCCGCCCCCGACGATGAGCAGCGCGCCGGCGACGAGCCCTGCCTGGAGCGGCTCGTCCAGGACGATGAGCGCCATCGCGACCGCGAAGAGCGGCGCTGTCCCGACCACGACCGACACGCGCGATGGGCCGGCAGCTGCCACGGCGGCGAAGAAGAAGAGCTGCGACGCGCCGGGCGCGAGGAACCCGGCCAGGAAATAAGGCCACAGCGCACCGGGCGCTGCGCCGCCGCCGCGCACGGTCAGCGCGGCCACACCGCCGGCGACCGCGAAGGCGACGATCGACATGACGAGCGCGCCGAGCGCGGGGTCGGCGACCCGACCGAGGCCGAGCCGGATGGCAACCGTGGCTGCGGCGAACAGGACGGCCGAGGCGCAGGCGAGGAGGACCGCGCTCAGTAGGTGAAGACGCGGTCGTGCTCGACGGCCAGCTGCACGAGCTTGTTCGGCATCGCGAACTCGGCGGGCTTTCCCTCGAGGTCGCCCTCACCCACGCCGCGCGCCTTCCCCGACATGCCGGACACGTAGATCCGTCCGCCGGCGGCCACGACGGTCTCGTACGACTCCCGCAGCGAGCCCGTGCCGAGCCCGCTGAGGCTGTCGAGCACAGGGTCGCGGAGCAACTGGACGGCGTCACCCGCCAGGAACATTGTTACTTCGTGCCCCTCCTCGTCGCGGCCTTCGCGACCAGGAACCCCAGCGCCGCGCGTGTCGGATGCTCGGGACCGTGTGTCACGTGTACGAGGATCTTCGCCACGCCGGCGACTCTAACTAGGTTGTCGACGTGAAACCGCGGGTTTGCGTCGTCGGCGCCGGCGTGATCGGAAGCCTCTACGCGGGACACCTGGCGCAGGTCGCCGAGGTGTCCGTGCTGACGCGTCGCGCCGAGCATGCGGCCGCGCTCGAGCGCGACGGGCTGCGGATCAGCGGCAAGAGCGACCTCGTCGCGCGGGTGACTGCGGCCGACGACGCGTCCTGGCTCCCGGACGCCGACCTGGTCATCCTGGCGACGAAGGCGACCGAGGTCGAGGCCGCCGCCGAGCGGCTTGCGGACCGGATGCGCGGTGCGACGGTGATGACGATCCAGAACGGCCTCGGCGCGGAGGAGATCGTCGCCCGCCACGGCGAGTGGCCTCTTGTCTCGGCGGTGACATTCATGAGCGGAGTGCGCCACGAGGACACGCACGTCGAATACGAGCTCGATACCGAGACTTGGATGGGGCCGTACCGGAGCTCCTTCGAGACGGTGGAAGGGATCGAGCGCCTGCTGCACGAATCCGGGCTGCGCGCCCGGTCGTTCCGTGACCTGCGCCCCGCGCAGTGGTCCAAGCTGATCTTCAACGCGACCGTCAACACGGTCGCCGCGGTCACGAACCTCCCCCATGTCGCCGCGTTTGCCGCCGTCGGCGCCGACACTGACCTGGGCCTGCTCGTCCGCGACCTGATGGACGAGGGCAAGCGGGTGGCGTCCGCGGCCGGTGTGGAGCTCCACGAGGACCCCTGGGAGATGAACGTGCACGCAGTGCAGCGCGGCGAGACGGAGGCGGCCGAGGGCCACTACGCCCACGTGCCCTCGATGCTCGAGGACATCCGCTCGGGCCGCCGCACCGAGGTCGACTTCATCACCGGCTCGTTGATCCGCGAGGCCGACCGGCTCGGCCTCGACGTGCCGCTGCACCGGGCGATGTACCGGCTGGTGCGCGCACGGGAGACGGCATGAGAGTGTGCGTAGTCGGGTGCGGGGCGGTGGGCTCGCTCTTCGCGGCGAACCTGGCGCAGCTGGACGACGTCGAGGTGTGGGCCTACGACGTCTGGCAGGCGCACGTCGACGCGATCAACGCGAACGGGCTGCGTCTGTCGGGGGCGGGCGACGTGACCGGCCGGCTCCGGGCGACCACGGACGCGGCCGAGCTGCCGGCCTGCGACTTCGGGATCGTCGCGACCAAGGCAATGCACACCGCCTCGGCCATCGCGGCCACCGCCCGCGCGTTCGAGGGCGGCGCCGTCTGCTCCGTGCAGAACGGCGTCGGCAACGAGGAGGCGATCGCCGCGCACGCCGCGCGGGTCATCCGCGGCACGACGTTCCCGGCCGGGAAGATCCTCGAGCCGGGCCACGTGCAGTGGGACGTGAGGGGCGACACGACGCTCGGGCCGTACGAGCCGAAGCCGGCGTCGATGGACTCGATCGAGGCCCTGGCCGACGCCTGCACGCGCGGCGGCATGCCGACGAGCGCGGTCGCCGATGCGCGCGGCGCGCAGTGGCGCAAGGTGATCTTCAACGCCGCCACGAACCCGGTCGGCGCGCTCACCGGCCTCACCCACGGCCGCGTCTGCGAGGACCCGGCGCTTCGGCACCTCGTCACCGGCCTCGTCGACGAGGGCAAGGCGGTCGCGGCCGTGCAGGGCATCGAGCTCGACGCCGACCCGGAGGACCTGATCGACCACGCCGCGAGGCCGGATGTCGCCTACGGCCACAAGGCGTCGATGCTCCAGGACGTCGAGGC
Source organism: Gaiellaceae bacterium (assembly GCA_035764425.1). Classification (GTDB taxonomy): domain Bacteria; phylum Actinomycetota; class Thermoleophilia; order Gaiellales; family Gaiellaceae; genus JACVRM01. The sequence goes on along the minus strand of DASTZE010000147.1, from coordinate 5,175 downwards.
GCACCGGTCGACCGAGGTCGATTGGCTGAACGGCGGCATCGCCCGCTTCGGCCGCGAGCACGGCGTGCCGACGCCGCTCAACGACGCGATCCGGGCGCTCGTGAAAGGCTTGGAGGCGTCATGGACGAGCTGAGCCGCCGCCTCGCGAACGTGCGCGCCGCCGCCGATCGGGCGGGTGTCGACGCCGTCGTCGTCGCCGGCAGCGAGTACACGGGCTTCGAGGGCGCGGTCACCTACCTGTCCGGGTTCACGATCGTGCACCGCTACGCGTACGTGGTGGTGCCGCTCGACGGCGACCCCGTGATCGTCTTTCCGTCGGAGGCGCGCTACGTCGGCGAGCACGGCCAGGCCCAGATCGAGCAGGTCTTCCAGCCGCACCCGGGCGAATGGCTGGCCGGGCGGCTCGGCGGCCGCCGGGTCGGCGTCTACGGGCTCGACTACGTGATGACCGTGCGCGACTTCCAGCCGCTGGCCGCGTCCGCCGAGGTCGTCCCGTTCGATGAGGAGTTCGATCTCGCACGCGCGGTGAAGAGCGGCCCCGAGCTCGAGTCTGTGCGCGACAGCGTTCGCATCAACACCGAGGGCTTCCGCATCTTCCTCGAGCACTACCGGCCGGGCGTCACGGCGGCCGAGGTGATGGCCGAGTGCGAGCGCTACTTCGTCGACGAGGGCTGCGGTCGGCTGACGATGGACATGGTGCTCGCCGGTCCCGAGTTCCTGCTCGCCCGCAAGGACGTGGTTCTCGGCGATTTCGTGCTCCCCTCGCTCGAGATCGCCGGCCCCGGCGGCCACTGGGTCGAGGTCTCGCGGGCGATCGGCAAGCCGGACGGGGACGGCCGCCGGATGATGGAGGCCTACGAGGAGTACTTCGACGCCGCGCGAACGGCGCTCCACCCGGGCGCGGCCGCGCACGACGTGCACCGGGCCGTCGCGAAGGGGTTCGTCGACCGCGGCTATCACCTGGGGCACGTGACCGGGCACTCGATCGGGATGACCATGATCGAGTTTCCGAAGATCGGCGAGGGCGTCGAGACCGAGCTTGCCGAGAACATGGTCTTCTCGATGCACCCACACGCGATCACGCCCGACGGCACCGGCTGCCTGTACATGCAGGAGACCTGGCTCGTGACCGCGGACGGCGGCGAGCCGCTCTCGGGGCTGCCGATGCGCGTTTACACCGCTGACGAATCCATTACGCGTTCGTAACAGGCCGGCAGTACGCTCCCGGCGTGAAATTGCAGAGGCTCGTCCTCGCGCTGGCGGTAGGGGGAGTGCTCGGCGCCGGAGCAGCCGCGGCCTCGTCGAAGCCGCGCACGCTGCCGACGACCACACCGGTGACCGGGCTCGCCGCCGACGGGGCCACCGTGGCCGTCGCGACGGCGTGGAGCGCGGGCCACTGCGAGCGTGTCGTGGCCTGGAACCCGGTGCGCGCCTCGTTGCGCGGGCTCGGGAAGGCCGGCCGCTGCGACCAGACCAGCACCGGCCGCGGCATCGTCGGGCAGGCGGTGGCAGGCACGCGCGTCGCCTGGATCGCCGACGGCGGAGGCAACTCGCATGACGCGGTCCTCTACACGGCCTCGCTCGCGAGGCCGGCCGTCGCCCACCGGCTCCTCCTCGCGAGCCGGGACGTCGACTCCGGCGCCGGCAACTGGGTCGGCGGTCTGCAGGGAGGCGGCTCGCTCCTCGTCTACGCGACCTGGTCGGTCTGCGACGCCGGGCAGCCGGCCTTCAAGGCGTGCCCCGCCGGCGTCGCGCCGGGGACGATCTACAACGCGAAGCTGTGGAGGATCGACGGGCTGACGCGCAAGACGCCGATCGCGTCGGCGCCCGACGGCATGTTCCCCATCGGAGTGGCTGCCGGCCGGATCCTCGTCGCCCGCGGCGACGGCACGTCGTTCGAGCTGCGCGGCGCCGACGGCCATGTCATCCAGAGCTACCAGCCCGACGCCGAGGCACTGGCCGCCACGCTGGGGACGAAGGAGCTCGTTCTCGCCGTGCGCACGCCGCTCGTCCCACCGCTTTCCAAGGCCCGTATCGAGTTCATCGTCTACACCCTCGCGACCGGCGCCGTCGAGCAGGCGCTGCCGGTTCCGGCGGCCGCGCTCACCGTGAAGGGGAGCGACTGCTCGTACCCCATGGGCGGGCCGACCGTGGCGTGCGTGTCACCGGTCGCACGACTGCGCTTCACGGACGCGGACGCGACGCGCTTCGTGTACGTGCTCGATACGGCAGTGCACGTCGCGCGGCTCGATGGCTCGAAGGACTCGGCGTTGACCCCGTCCGGGCAGGCACCGGTCTTCGCCGTTCTCGGCGGCGGAGGGGTCGTCTATTCGTACCGCACGGGCGGCGGCGTCCAGGGCCGCGTGCAGTATCTGCCCTCGCCTTAGGCGTTCAGGATCCGGCACAGGACGGCGGCGTCGATGTTGCCGCCCGAGACGATGCACGCGACCTTCCTCCCGCCCGTCCGTCCGGCGAGCGCAGCGGCCAGCGCCAGGGCCCCGGCTCCCTCGGCGATGACGCGCACGCGGCCGGCCAGCACGCGGACGGCCTCCTCGACCTCCTCGAGCGTGACGACGGCCGCGTCGTCGACCACCTCCTGAAGGTGCGGCCACATGCCGGGGAGGATCGCCTTCGCCCCCGCCCCGTCGATCCATGTCGGCCGGTAGTCGATCTCGACCGGCTCGCCACGCTCGAGCGAGGCCGCCATCGCCGCGGCGGTCTCCGGCTGCGCCGAGACGACGCGTGTTCCCGGGCGCAGCTGCTTGACGGCGCTCGCGATGCCTGTGATCAGCCCGCCGCCCCCCACGGGGACGACGACCGTGTCCACGTCGGGAAGGTCCTCGATCAGCTCGAGGCCGATCGTCCCGTTGCCGGCCATCACGCCGTCGTTCTCGACCGGGTGGATGAAGAGCCCGTTGACGCCGTCGAAGCGGTGGCTCTCAATCACGCCCCACCATTCGTCGAAGGACATGGGCACGGAGCGGCCGCCGAGCCGTTCGATCGCCGCGAGCTTCGCCTGCGGCGCGGTGTCCGGGACGGCGATGGTGGCCGGGACGCCGAGCTCGCGCGCCGCGTAGGCGACCCCCTGGGCCATGTTGCCGGCGCTCGCCGTGACGAGCCCCTGCGCGACCGACTCGCGAGGCGCAGCCATCGCCGCGTTGTAGGCGCCGCGAATCTTGAACGAGTTGACAGGCTGGAGCGTCTCGAGCTTCAGCCAGATCTCGACCGGCGCGTCGACGTCGAGGCGGACGAGCGGGGTGCGGACGGCCGTCCCGGCCAGCGCGTCGCGCGCCTGCCGGATCGCCTCGAGCGGGATCAGAACGGCACCTCGGAGCCGACGCCCTGCTCCTGCGCCTTGCGCAGGACGTACTCGCCGGCGGCGAGGTCCTCCATGGCGATCCCGAGCGACTTGAACAGCGTGATCTCGTCCCGCGAGGTGCGGCCCGGGTGCATGCCCGCGAACACCTCACCCAGCTCGGCCGTGATGTGGTCCGGGCTGACCGTGCCTTCCTTCACCGCCAGCAGGAAGTCGCCGGCCTCGTTCTCCGCCGACTCGCGCCGGTCGACGAAGAGGGTCGAGGCGGCGACCGTCGCGCCGTCCAGCTCGCGCGTGCGCGGGATGCTCGAGCCGACCGCGTTGATGTGCGTGCCGTCCGCGAACCATGGGCGCTGGACGATCGGCGTCTCGGCGGCGGTCGCGGTGACGACCACGTCGCTGCCGCGCACGGCCTCCTCAACGTGGGCGACGACCTCGAGCGGGAACGGGAGCTCCACGTCGTCGGCGAGCCGCCGCGCCTGCTCCGGGTCGCGGCCCCAGATGCGCGCATGCTCGAACGGCCGCGCGGCGGCCATGGCACGCAGGTGCCCCCGCGCCTGCGCGCCGGCGCCGAGCACGCCGAGCACGCGGGCGTCATCGCGGGCGAGCGCCCGGGTCGCCGCGCCCGAGACGGCGGCGGTGCGGATCTCGGTGATGGCGGCGGCGTTGACGACCGCCTCGAGCGCGCCGGACTCGCCGTCCGAGATGAGCACCGCGCCCTGGTGGGTGTCGAGCCCGCGCACACGGGGGTTGTCGGGGACGACATTGATCGCCTTCAGCCCGTAGGTCGGGCGCTCCCCGCCGCGCCAGGCGGGCATCAGCCCGATGCCACCGCCGGAGTCCGGAGGAAACGCGATCGAGCGCAGCGGCTGGTAGCCCTCGCCGCGCGCGAGCCTCGCAAGCGTGTCGTGCATGAGGTCGATGCACTCGTCCATCGGCAGCAGCCGCACGACGTCGTCGTAGGTGAGGACGCGGACGCTCATGGGAAGAGCGACGCTAGCCGGTCCCGCTCGTGCGCGCTCAAGTGGACGTCGACCGCGCTGACCGAAGGCCACAGGTGCGCCGGCCGGCGCGGGCCACACACGATCCCGGTCACCGTCGGGTGCGACAGCACCCATGCGGTCGCGAGCGTCGACATGTGGAGGCCGCGGCGCTCGGCCTCGGCCGCGAGCGTGTCCAGCCCGTCGTACACGGCGTCGTTCTGGAGGTGCAGGTACGGCTCCGGCCGCATGGTCATCCGCGAGCCTTCGGGGTGCGGGTGGTCGCGGCCGTACTTGCCGGTCAGCCAGCCGCCCGCGAGGGGACTGAACGGCGTGTAGCCAAGCCCGTGCTCGGCGCAGAACGGCAGCACGCCCGTCTCGTCGCCGCGGTCGAGCAGCGAGTACGAGTTCTGGACCCACTCGAACCGCGTGAGCCCGTCGCGTTCGCAGATCTCGTGCGCCTCCTCGAGGTACGCGCGGCCGACGTTGGAGGCGCCGATCGAGCCCACGACGCCGTCGCGCACGAGGCCGTCGAGCGCATGGAGGGTGTCGGCGAGCGGCGTGTCCGGGTCGGGCTCGTGGACGAGGTACATGTCGACGCGTTCGCGGCCCAGACGCTCCAGCGAGCCTCTGATCTGCCGGTGAATCCGGTCGGGCGCGAGCCCGTGGTCGTCCGGGTCGCCCTCCACCGAGTGGAAGACCTTCGTCGAGACGACGGCGTCGTGGCCGTGCTCGGCGAGCCAGCGGCCGAGCCACGTCTCGCTGCGCCCGCCACCGTAGGCGTCGGCCGTGTCGTACGTCGTGATCCCGGCCGACCAGGCGGCGTCCAGGATCGCCTCGGCCTCCGTCTCGTTCTCGCCCTGCCCGAAGAAGTCCGGC
>DASTZE010000146.1:0-3490 GCA_035764425.1 Gaiellaceae bacterium | reverse complement strand
GCTTCTCGCTCAGCTTCCCCGACCCCACGCTGCCGTTCGAGCTCGAAGACGCCGGCTACGAGATCGGCATCTTCCACACGCACCCCGAAACCGAGCCGCGTCCGTCGAAGACGGACATCGCCAACATCGGCGAGTGGGAAGGCGCCCCGTTCGTGATCATGCGCGCCGACACCGGCGAGCTGCGCTTCTGGCGGATCGCAGATGGCGACGTCAGCGAACTGTCGTGAAACGTCCGGCGCGCTGCGCGTAACGGTCCGGCTCGCTTCGCGAGCCATGACGACTTTTCCGCGATTTGATCGATAGACGCGCCTTCGCGCGAAGTGCCTCCGGCGATCGTTACCGCGGAGCGGGCGCCGGAGCGGCCTTCACGATGGCGTCGGCGATCTCGTCCAGCGGCGCGTCTTTGGTGAGGACCGTGACCGCCCCTGCCGCAACGAACGCCTCCTCCTCGCGGAGCGTGGCCGAGGCGGTCAGGCAGACAACGGCCGCCGACGGCGCCACGGCCTTCAGCGCCGCTGTCGTCTGGACGCCGTCCATACCCGGCAGCCGATAGTCGAGCAGCACGACGTCCGGCGCCTCGCGCCGGCAGAGCTCGACCGCCTCCTCCCCGCCCGCCACGTCGCCGACGACCTCGACGTCAGGCTGCCGCCCGAGCAGGAGGACGAGCGCCTCTCGAAAGACGTCGTTGTCCTCGACCACCACGACCCGCACGGTCACGCGCGGGACGGTAGCGGCGGGGGCGGCTATACCGCCTTCTGGACTTTTCCGGCCTTGAGGCAGCGCGTGCAGACGTAGGCCCGCATGGGCTTGCCGTCCAGCATGATGCGGACGCGCTGGAGGTTCGGGTCGAAGCGGCGCTTCGTGGCCACCATGGAATGGCTCCGGCTGTGGCCGAAGGCAGGCTTCTTGCCGCAAATGGCGCAGACGCGGGACATGGGCCGCGGAGTGTAGCCGACGGTTATGCCTTGCCCGCGTTGACGACGGCCCGCACCTGAGTGAAGACATCAGCCATCTCGAGCGCGCTGCGGACGGCGTCGGCGCCCTTGTCGATGCGCGCTTCGGCCTGCGCGACGGTGTCGGTCGTCAGCACGCCGAAGGCGACCGGGACGCCGGTCTCGAGCGCGGCGAGCTGGAGCCCCGACGCGGCCTCGCCGGCGACGAAGTCGAAGTGCGGCGTCTCACCGCGGATCACCGCTCCGAGCGCGATGACGCACGAATACCGGCGCGTCTTTGCCATCGCCATCGCCGCGAGCGGCAGCTCGAAGGCGCCCGGCACGGGCATGACCGTCACGGCCTCACGGGCGACGCCCTGCTCGGTGAGCGCGTCCAGCGCCGACTCGAGCAGGCGGTTCGTGATCTCACCGTTGAAGCGTGCGATGACGATCCCGACCGTGCGGCCCTCGCCGCTCGGCTGGCCCTCGATGACCGTGTACCCGTCGGGGACGTTCAGTCCGCCCGAGGCGTGCTGCTGGGGCTCGGGCGACTCGAGCTCCGGGAGGATCGTCGGCACGTCGCCCGGCGCCAGCGGCTCCTCGAGCGCGTCGCCGATCACGGTGTGCTCTTGCGCGGCGGGCTCGAAACCCACGATGCGCCCGTCGTCATTCATGCGTCCTCCTGGTCGAAGCGGATGTCCTGGTGGTGAAGCCGGTGGCCGAGCTTGTCGCGTTTCGTCGCCAGGTACCGCTCGTTGGCGGCGTTCGGCGGCATCTCGATCGGCACCTGCTCGACCACGGTGAGACCGTAACCCTCGAGGCCGGTCAGCTTCTTCGGGTTGTTGGTCAAGATGCGGATCGTCGTCAGGCCGAGGTCGGCAAGGATCTGGTTCCCGATCCCCCAGTCGCGTGCGTCCGCGGGGAACCCAAGCTCGAGGTTCGCCTCCACCGTGTCGAGGCCTGCCTCCTGCAGCTCGTAGGCCTTCAGCTTGTTCAGGAGGCCGATGCCTCGGCCCTCCTGCGACATGTAGAGCAGCACGCCGCGCCCCTCGTCCTGGATGAGCGCCAGCGCGTGCTCGAGCTGCTCGCCGCAGTCGCAGCGCAGTGAGTGGAAGACGTCCCCGGTCAGGCACTCGGAGTGGACGCGGACGAGGACGTCCTCGCCGCCCTCGACGTCGCCCGTCACGAGCGCGACATGTGGCTTGCCGGTGAGCGTCTCCCGGTACGCAACGGCGGTGAAGTCGCCGTACGCGGTGGGCAGCGACACCGAGGTCGTGCGCTCGACGAGCTTCTCACGTCGGCGCCGGTACTCGATGAGGTCGGCGACCGTGACCAGGCGGATGTCGTGCTCGGCGCAGTAGTCGACCAGGTCGGGCACGCGCGCCATGGCGCCGTCATCGCGCATGATCTCGCAGACCACCCCTGCCGGGTTGAGCCCGGCGAGCCGAGCGAGGTCGACGGCGGCCTCGGTCTGTCCGGCCCGGTTCAGCACGCCGCCCGCGCGCGCCTTCAGGGGCTGGATATGACCCGAGTGGATCAGGTCGTGGCGGTCCTTCGTCGAGATCGCGACCTGGATCGTGCGCGAGCGGTCGTGCGCCGAGATGCCGGTGCTGATCCCTTCGCGCGCCTCGATCGTGTTCATGAAGGCGGTGCCGAGCGGCGTCTCGTTGTGCTCGGTCATTGGGCGCAGGCCGAGCTCGTCGCAGCGCTCCTCGGTCAGGCAGAGGCAGATCAGGCCGCGGCCGTACGTAGCCATGAATGTGATTGCCTCCGGGGTGGCGAACTGCGCGGCGATGACCAGATCGCCTTCGTTCTCGCGGTCGGGCGCGTCGACGACGACCACGAACTTGCCGTGGCGGATGTCGTCGATCGCCTCGTCGATCGCGGCGAAGGGCGCGGAGATCTGTGTCTCGATGGTCACGGCGATGATCGTAACTCCCGGGGGTTCAACGACCGACGAGGCGCTCGACGTACTTGGCGAGCACGTCGGCCTCGAGATTGACCTCGTCGCCCGGCTCGAGCGCGCCGAGCGTGGTCACCTCGAGCGTGTGCGGGATGAGCGCGACCGCGAAGCCGGCCTGGTCCAGCGCGGCGACCGTGAGTGAGACGCCGTCGACGCCGACCGACCCCATCTCCACGCAGTAGCGAAGCACCTCGTCCGGCGCGTCGATCCAGGTACGCAGGCCATCGCCCTCCGGCTCGGCGGAGCGCACCCGCCCGACGGCGTCGACGTGACCCTGGACGTAGTGGCCGCCGAGTGGCTCCGCCGCGCGCAGCGCGGGCTCGATGTTGACATGGTCGCCGGCGCTGAGACGGCCGAGCGTCGTGCGGGTGAGCGTCTCCGGGACGGCGTCGAAGGCGATGCGGCCGTCGTCGATGCTCACGGCGGTCAGGCAGACGCCGTCGACGGAGACCGAGTCGCCCGTGGCAGCCTGCGCGGCGGTGCCGGCCGCCTCGACGGTCAGGCGGACGCCGTCGGCCCTGCCGTCGACTGCGTCGACGCGCCCGAGCTCGCGGATGATGCCGGTGAACACGCCGCCAGACTAGAGGCCCTTCAG
>DASTZE010000145.1:0-28400 GCA_035764425.1 Gaiellaceae bacterium | reverse complement strand
CACCCGGAAGCGCGGCTGGTCGTGGAGGCGCTCCGCCCACATGTCTGCATGCATCAGGTGGTACGCCTCCTCGCGCTGGATCTTCGCGGCGAGGCCGGCGACGGCCGCATCGTCCGAAGCTCCAAGGCGGGCGATGCGGATCGCATCGGCCTGCTCGTAGAGCCAGCGCCGGGCGATCGTGTGCGCCCAGTCCGGCACGAAGCGCATCTCGACGAGCGCGGACGAGCGGTACTCCTCGGGCCGCCGGTCGAGGGCGAGCGCGTCCGGGTCCTCGGAGAGGAGCGAGTAGATCGCGCGGGTGTGCCCGATCTCGTTCTGCGCGATCGACGAGAGCGCCACGTCCTCCTCGAGCACCGGCGCGATCCCCGTCCACTCGGAGTCGCGCCAGCCGAGGACGAGCTCGTCGTCAGCGATCTGCAGCAGTGCCTGCTCGTGCACGCGCCTCCTTCAGCTTCTCCTTGAGCGAATAGCCGTCGACCCGGTGGTAGTTGCGGCCGAGCTCGTCCACGAAGTCCTCGACCTCGAGGATCGAGCCGCGTGGGACGACCCACAGCGCGGTCGACTCGCCGCGGCGGCCGTACTGCTCGTGCGCGTACGCCCGCGCGAACTCCTGCTCCGGCGCGACCACCGAGCCGGCGTGCTGGAACGGCTGCCCCTTCCGTTCCTGACGGAAGACCTCCCAAATCACGCGGCCTCCGCGAGCACGGTCTTGCGCACCCATTCGGTCTCGTCGAGGTTCAGCCGCCTGAAGCCGAGCCGCTCCGCGGTCTTGGGACCGTGCCCGGTGACGACCGTGCGCAGCTCGTCCCAGTCCGGTTCCGTGTACTCCCACAGCCCGTCGTCGTCCTTCCGCAGCTCGGGGTCGGGGACGGTCAGGCCGAGCTCCCAGATCTGAGGCACATAGCCGTCCAGGAACTGCTGGCGCGCCTCCTCGTTGGCCTGGCTCTTGATCCGCCACACGACCATCGGGTCCTCGGCCGCCTCGATCGGGTTGCCGTGGAAATGCATGAGCGGCGTCCACCAGCGGTTCAGCGCCTCCTGGACGAGCTCGCGCTGGCTGTCCGTCCCGTTGACGAGCGTGAGGATCACGTCGCGGCCGTGAAGGATGTGGAACGACTCCTCCCAGCAGATCTTCTTCATGATCCGCGCGTACGGTGCGTACGAGCACTTGAGCAGCGCCTTCTGGGAGATGATCGCCGCCGCGTCGACGAGCCACGCGATCACGCCGACGTCGCCCCACGTGTAGGTCGGGTAGTGGAACACGTTGTGGAACTTCGCCTTGCCGGAGACCAGGTCGGCGAGACATTGCTCGCGCGGCTTGCCGAGGTCCTCGACCACGCGGTAGATCAGCTGGGCATGGCCCACCTCGTCCTGCACCTTCGCGGTCAGCGCCAGCTTGCGCTGGAGCGTGGGCGCGCGGAGGATCCACTCACGCTCCGGCAGGACGCCCATGAGCTCCGAGTTGGCGTGCATCTCGATGAACTTGATCAGCCGCGCCCGGTACTCGTCCGGCATCCAGTCGTGCGTCTCGACCTGGCCGCCGGCCTGGACGTACTCGAGGAACTCCCCCTCATCAGGTGAAGTCATGTGACCTCCCAACCGAACGATCGTTAGGGTCTGAATCGTATATGTCCACGAGGCGGAACGAGCTGACGAGGCAGGCCGCCCGCCTGTTCGCCGAACGCGGCTATCACGGCACCTCGATCGGCGACCTGGCCGAGGCGATGGGAGTGCAGAAAGGGTCGCTGTACGCGCACATCAGCTCGAAGCAGGACCTGCTCTACGAGACGATGCGCGAGGGCGCGGACGCCTTCCACGCCACGCTCGACGCCCTGCCCGAGGACGCGCCGGTGACCGAGCGCATCCGGCTGGCCCTGCGCGGCCACCTGCGGGTGGTCGCGGAGCAGCTGGACGTCGCGACGGTCTTCATCCGCGAGTGGCGCTACCTCGAGGGCGAGCGGCGCGAGGAGATCATCGCCGAGCGGCGCCGTTACGAGGAGCGCGTGCGGGCGCTCTTCCGCGAGGGCAGGGAGCTCGGCGAGCTGCGCACCGACCTCGACGACGCGACCGCGGCGCTGCTGATGCTGTCGGCCGCGAACTGGGCCTACACCTGGCTCAAGCCCGGCCGCGACACCGACGAGCTGGCCGATCGGTTCTACGCGCTCCTCGTCGACGGCATGCGCGGTTACGCCACGCCTGGGTAGCAACACTCTGGCGGGTGGCACCGATACGATTTCGCCCGTGGACGACGGTCAGCGCGTCGACCAGCTCACCAGGCTCGGCCTCACGATGTACGAGGCGAAGGCGTATCTCGCGCTCATCCGGCGCGGGTCGTCGTCCGCGGCCGAGGTGGCCCGGATCGCGGGCGTTCCGCGCCAGCGCATCTACGACGTGCTCGCCAGCCTCGTGGAGCGTGGGCTCGCGTCGACGCGGCCCGGCAAGGTCACGAAGTACGTCGCCTCGGCGCCCGACCGCGCGATCGAGCGGCTCGTCGCCGACCACCGCCAGGCGTTCGACCGCCTCGAGCGCGGCGCCAACGAGATGATCGGCGAGCTCGCCCCGGCCTTCAAGGCGGGCCAGGGCGTCACCGACCCGCTCGACTACATCGAGGTGCTGCGCGACCGGCGCGCGATCAACGAGCGCTTCAGCGAGCTCCAGGAGGACATCGACCACGAGATCCTGGTCTTCACGAAGCCGCCCTACGCGACGCCTCCGCAGGAGGAGGAGAAGGGCCTCGAGGTCTCCCGGACCGTCACCGCGAGGAGCGTCTACGAGTTTTCGGTGTTCGACGACCCGGAGACGGTGAAGGGCGTTCGCGCCTTCATCGACGCCGGCGAGGAGGCTCGCTTCGTGCCCGAGCTCCCGCTCAAGCTGGTGATCATCGACGAGCGGTACGTCATGTTCGGCATGGAGGACCCGGTCCTCGGGGGCTCTGACCTGACCATGGTCGTCGTCGAGCACCCGTCGCTCGCAGAAACGCTCAAGATGGCGTTCGACGCCGAGTGGCAGCGCGGCCTCACCTTCGACGAGGCACACAAGCGCCTCGTGCCGGTTGCGGAAAGGGCCTAGCAGCTCGCGACTCTCGCCCCCTAGGCTTGGCGTGTGCGGCGAGTTGCGCTCATCGTCAACCCTCTGGCCAGCCGCGTCGACGATGAGTCGACCGAGGCGGTGCGCGACGTGCTGCGCCGCGTCGCCGAGGTGACCACCTTGCGCACCGAGCGGCCGGGCCACGCCGTCGAGCTCGCATCCGTGCTCCGCGGCGATCTCGACGCCGTCGTCGTCTTCTCCGGTGACGGCGGCTTCAACGAGGTGCTGAACGGCCTCCGCGACCCGGTGCCGATCGGGTTCATCCCCGGCGGCGGCGCGAGCGTCCTGCCGCGCGCGCTGGGTCTGTCGCGTGACCCCGTCGAGGCAGCGCAGGAGCTCTCCGCCGCGCTCGAGGCCGGCCGGACACGGCGGATCTCGCTCGGGCGCGTGAACGGCCGCCGTTTTACCTTCTCGGCCGGCGTCGGGCTCGACGCCGAGCTCGTGCGGCGCGTGGACGAGCGCGGTCGCGACACCGAGCGCGGCCGGGCCGGCGACCTGTGGTTCGCGCTCGCGGCCGCGCGGCTGCTCTACGAGCGTCGCGGGCGGATCGAGCCGGTGCTCGAGGTCGAAGGGCTCGGACGCGCGGCGTTCGCGCTGGTCGCCAACGCCGACCCCTACTCGTACGCCGGGCCGCTCCCGCTACGCGTCGCGCCGGACGCGCGCTTCGAGCTCGGCCTCGACGTCGTCGCGCCGCGATCGGTGCGTCCCCGGGTGCTCGCGCGCTACGTCGGCTACGCCCTCTTCGGCCGCGGTCAGCAGCATGCCGAGGACATCATCTACGCGCACGATGCCGACCGGATCGTCGTGCGCTGCGACGAGCCGCTGCCGCTCCAGGCGGACGGCGAGGATCTCGGCGACATCAGCGAGGCCGTCTTCGAGGCCGAGCGGGACGCCGTCGCGGTGCTGATCTAGCGCGGCCGGCGCCCGTTGGTCGCCGGCGAGGGCGGCGGCTTCGGGCGCACGAGCAGTACCCCAGTGACCGCCGTCCAGGCCGCGAACGGTCCGAGCGCGACGATCAGCGCCCAGTGGTCCGTCGACGACAGCAGGACGAGCGCGGAGGCGAGCTGGATGGGCACGAGCGCCTGGCCGGCGAAGCCGGCCCTCCCCGAGAGGGCGCCGGTCCGTGCCATCACCGTCCCGGCGGAGCCGAGCACGGCCGCCTGCGGGAAGCATGCGGCGAAGGCGAGCGGCACCGGGTCGACGTTCCCGCCGCCGGCATAGGCGGCGGCGAGCAGCACATACACGGCCGCCGCGGCCGAGCCGCCGATCACCGCGGTCGCCGAGAGCGGGCCGTTCTCGCCCTCGGCCGCGCGCAGGTCGGCGCGCAGTGCGCCCAGGAACGCCACGAGAAAGAACGACGCGAGGCCGAGCAGGTAGGCGTCGGTCCGGTCGTCGTCGACGGCGCCGGACGCGAGCAGCACCGCCGCGAAGACGACGCCGCCGGCGGCCAGCACACGCTCGGCGCCCTCCGTCACCGGCCCATCCTACGACGGTAGATTCCGCCTGGAATGGCGCAGGTTCTCGACGCGGAGGATGACCTTCGACAGGTGATCGGCGACGGCGCACGCCTCCGTGTCGCGCGCGACCGCGAGGTCGAGGGGCTCTCGGAGGAGGACCTGCTCAGGCTTTACCGCGACCTGATCCTGTTGCGCACCTTCGACGAGCGCTCGGTCGTCTACCACCGCCAAGGGCGCATCGGGACCTACGCGATCTTCTGGAACCACGAGGCGATGCAGGCCGGGTCGGCCTTCGCCCTCCAGCGCTCGGACTGGATGTTCCCGAGCTACCGCGAGTCGGCGATCGGCCTCCTGCGCGGGATGCCGGCGTCGACGGTCCTCTCCTGGTGGCGCGGCCATCCGGCCGGCTGGTGGAACCCGGCCGACTACAACGTCGCCTCGATCTGCGTCCCGATCGCCACGCACGTGCCGCACGCGGCCGGGCTCGCCTGGGGCAAGCGCCTACGCGGCGAGGACAGCTGCGCGATCGCGTACTTCGGGGACGGCGCGACCTCGGAGGGCTCGTTCCACGAGGGCGCGAACTTCGCCGCCGTCATGCGCGCGCCGCTCATCCTCTTCTGCAACAACAACCACTGGGCGATCTCGACGCCGCTCGAGGCGCAGACGAAGGCGGAGAGCCTCGCCGCGAAGGCGGCCGGCTACGGCATGCCCGGCATCCGCGTCGACGGCACGGACGTGCTCGCCGTCTACGAAGCGACGCGCGAGGCGGTCGAGCGCGCCCGCGCCGGCGACGGCCCGACCTTCATCGAGGCGGTCAGCTACCGCACCGCGCCGCATGCGACCGCCGACGATCCGAGGGCCTACATCGACATGGAGCGGGTGGAGGAGGAGCGCAAGCGCGAGTGCGTCGGCCGCTACGAGGCCTACCTCCAGCGCCTCGGCGTGCTGACCGACGAGCACGTCCAGCAGGTGCGGGCGGAGGCGGCCGACTTGATGCGCGAGGGCATCGCCGCCGCCGAGGCGGAGCCACCCGCCGACCCGGCATTGCTCTTCGCCAACACGTTCGTCGACCCGCCGGCGTCGTTCGGGCGCGACCTCGACGAGCTGCGGAGGACCCTTGGCTGAGTTAACTGTTGTCGAGGCGATCAATGACTGCTTCCACGTCGAGCTCGCTCGCGACGCCGACGTGATGGTCATGGGCGAGGACGTCGGCCGCGCGGGCGGTGTCTTCCGCGCGACCGCGGGGCTGCGCGACCGCTTCGGGCCCGACCGCTGCGTCGATACGCCGCTTGCCGAGGCCGGGATAATGGGCAGCGCGGTCGGCCTCTGCATGGCCGGGTTCAGGCCGGTCGTCGAGATGCAGTACGACGCGTTCTCCTACCCGGGCCTCGACCAGCTGATCACGCACGTCGGCCGCTACCGCTGGCGCACCGGCGGGCGGATGGAGTTCCCGCTGACGATCCGCATGCCCTATGGCGGCGGGGTGCGCGCACCGGAGCTGCACGATGACTCGCCCGAGACCTACTACGTGCACACGCCCGGCGTGAAGGTCGCGATCCCGTCGACGCCGGCGGACGCCAAGGGGCTGCTCGCGGCGGCGATCCGCGACCCGGATCCGGTCGTCGTCCTGGAGCCGAAGCTGCACTACCGCACCCTGCGCGGCGAGGTGCCGGAGGGCGAGCACGTCGTCCCGCTCGGCACGGCGCGGCTCGCGCGCGAGGGCACCGACGTGACGCTCGTCGCGTACGGCTCGATGGTGCCGCTCTCCGAACAGGTCGCGAATGCGCTCGCAGGCGAGGCCTCGATCGAGGTGCTCGACATCCGCACCCTGAAGCCGCTCGACGAGGACGCGCTGCTCGCCTCGG
The DNA here is from genome assembly GCA_035764425.1 of Gaiellaceae bacterium. Taxonomy (GTDB): domain Bacteria; phylum Actinomycetota; class Thermoleophilia; order Gaiellales; family Gaiellaceae; genus JACVRM01. The sequence continues at coordinate 21,991 of DASTZE010000145.1, read as the reverse complement.
TCGCGAAGACGGGCCGCGTCGTCATCGTTCAGGAGGCGCCGCGCACGTGCGGCTACGCCGCCGAGCTCGCCGCGATCATCGCGGAGAAGGCGATCTTCGACCTCCAGGGCCCGGTGCTGCGCGTGACCGGCTACGACGTGCCGTACCCCTACTGGCAGATCGAGGACGCGTATATGCCCTCGGTCGAGCGCGTCGCCGCGGCGGTTCGCCGCCTGCTGGATTGAGCGAACGGCTGCGGCTCTGGATGGAGCGCGGCCCTGGCGGCTACTACCTGCGCGACGCGGCCACCGGCGATCCGGTGCGGTGGGAGGATGACCGCATCCGTGTCGTCCCCATCGCCGGCGTGACCTTTCGCCCCGAGTCGCTGCCCGACGACTCGTTCGACCCGGGTAGGCGGCTGGCGCTCGTGCCCGAGCCCGACAACGAGCACGACCCGCACGCGGTCGGCATCTGGAACGAGGACCGTACGCTGCAGGCGGGATACGTCCCGCGGGAGACCGCCGCGGAGCTCGCCGGCGACGAGCAGGCCGTCTCGCTCTGGCGCGTCGACGGCGGGCTGCGCGTGCTGATCGTCCCGGCCGACGCCTGGGTGGGGCGGCCGCGCACGTGATCGTGTGCTCCGCGTGCGGCGAGGAGAATCCCGATCGGGCGCGGTTCTGCCTGGCCTGCGGGAACCCGCTCGCGGTCGCGGAGGCGCCGCGCGAGGTGCGCAAGGTCGTCACCGTCCTCTTCGCCGACACGGTTGGCTCGACCGCGCTGGGCGAGTCCCGAGACCCCGAGGCGGTCCGGGCGCAGATGGCGGACTGGTTTGCCGCGGCGCGCGCCGTGCTCGAGCGTCATGGCGGGCGGGTCGAGAAGTTCGTCGGCGATGCCGTCATGGCCGTCTTCGGCGTTCCACAGGCCAACGAGGACGACGCCCTGCGCGCCGTGCGCGCCGCCGCCGAGCTGCGCAGCCCGCAGCTGCGCATCGGCGTCAACACCGGCGGCGTGGTCACGGGCGAGGGCGAGACGCTCGTCACCGGCGACGCGGTCAACGTCGCAGCCCGGCTGGAGCAGGCGGCCGCTCCCGGCGAGATCTTGATCGGCGCCGAGACCAGAGGCCTCGTGCGCGACGCGGTCGAGGTCGAGCGCACCGACGTGGTCGCGAAGGGCAAGGCCGAGCCCGTCGAGGCGTACAGGCTGATTCACCTCGACCCGGGCGCCGAGGGGCTCGCCCGCCACCCCGAGTCGCCGCTGGTCGGCCGCGTCCGCGAGCTCGATCGTCTTCGCCGCGACTTCGACACGGCCGTCGAGGACCGCACGTGCCACCTCTTCACGCTGCTCGGCGCCGCCGGCGTCGGCAAGTCGCGGCTCGTCGCCGAGTTCCTCGCCGGGGTGGACGCCGCGGTGGTGCGCGGCCGCTGCCTCCACTACGGCGACGGCATCACCTACTGGCCGCTCGTCGAGGTGCTGGTGCAGCTCGGCGACGATCCCGACCACCTGCTCGAGCTGCCCTCGCCGCCCGAGATCGCGCTCGCAGCGCGCCGCCGGCTCGAGCAGCGCGCCGCGGACGGTCCACTCGTGGTCGTCTTCGACGACCTCCACTGGGCGGAGCCGACGTTCCTCGACCTCGTCGAGCATGTCGCCGACTTCTCGCGCGAGGCGCCCATCTTCCTGCTCTGCGTCGCCCGGCCCGAGCTGCTCGAGCTCAGGCCCGCTTGGGGCGGCGGCAAGGTGAACGCGACCACCGTGCTCCTCGAGCCGCTGCCCGCGACGGATACCGAGACGCTGATCCGGAATCTGCTCGGCGCCAAGGAGATCGACGAGGAGACCCGCCAGCGCATCCTGGCCGCGTCGGAGGGCAACCCGCTCTTCGTCGAGGAGATGCTGGCGATGCTCCGCGAGGATGCCGCCGTTGCCGTGCCGCCGACGATCCACGCGCTGCTCCAGGCGCGGCTCGACCACCTTGCGAGCGACGAGCGCGCGGTCATCGAGCGCGGCGCCGTCGAGGGACAGGTGTTCCATCGCGGCCCCGTCGCCGTGCTTGCCCCGGGGGCCGTCGGCGAGACGATCGATACCCACCTGGCCATGCTCGTGCGCAAGGAGATGATCCGGCCGGACAAGCCGGCCTTCCCGGGCGACGATGCGTTCCGCTTCCGGCACCTGCTCATCCGCGATGCGGCCTACGAGTCGCTGCCGAAGGAGACGCGCGCCGACCTGCACGAGCGCTTCGCCCTCTGGCTGGACGAGCACGCCGTGCTGGTCGAGCAGGAGGAGATCGTCGGCTACCACCTCGAGCAGGCCGTTCTCTATCGCCGCGAGCTCGGCCGCGACGACGCGGCGCTTGCGTCTCGGGCCGCGGAGCGGCTCACGCATGCCGGGCGCTCGGCGCTCGACCGCGGCGACTACACCGCGGGCGCGAAGATCTTCGAGCGTGCGGCCGCGCTCCCGCCGCCGGGCGACCCGGTGCGCCTGCGCGTCCTGGTCGACCTGGCCGACGCGCTCGCGGAGGCCGGCCGCTTCGACGACGCCCGCGCCTGCCTGGTGGAGCCCATCCAGCAGGGCGACGAGGTGACCCGCGCGCACGCGCGCCTGTCCGACGCGTTCATCGCCGCCTACGTGGGCGCCGACTTCGGTGATCTTCGGGCCGCGGCCGACCGTGCGCTTCCGCTCTTCGAGCGCGCCGGCGACGAGCTCGGCATCGCCCGCGCCTACTGGATGTACGCGATCGTCGACTGGACGGCGCTCCGCGCCGCCGAGGCGACCGCCCACATGAGCGAGGCGCTCGAGCACGCCGAGCGAGCGCACGCACGGGCGTTCGTCAGCCAGATCCACTCGTGGCTGCTGGGCCCGATCACGCACGGTCCTATGCCGGTCGAGGAGGGTGAGCAGGCGCTCGAGCGGCTGGCCGAGAGTGCGGGCGGCGGCGTCATGTTCGGGTCGGCGCTCGACCGGGCCAGGGCCCGCCTGGCCGCCATGCGTGGGGACGTCGCCGAGGCGCGGCGCCTGACCGAGGCCTTCCGCCAGGTGCTCGCAGACGCCGGCGTCACCGTCGGCTACGCCTCCAGCACGCTCATCGCTGCGTTCGTCGAGGAGGCAGCGGGCGATCTGCCGGCCGCAGAGCGGGCCGCGCGAGGAGGGATTGAGCTGTTGAACGAGCTCGACGAGCGGCCGTATTCGTCGACACTCGCGGCCGTCCTGGCGCACATCCTGCTCGACCAGCGCCGAGACGAGGAGGCGCTCGAATGGGCGCGCTACGCACGGGAGCGCAGCCCGGCTGGCGACCTGACCAACTTCATCTCCGCCGACGCCGTCGAGGGCTGTGTCCTCGCTCGGCGAGGCGAGATCGAGGAAGGCCTTCGGTTGGTGCTCGATGCCGCCGCGCGCGTCGACCGGACCGACTTCTGGGACCAGCGGAGCGACGTCCACTCGACCCTCGCCGAGGCCCTCCTCCACGCCGGCCGTCATGCCGAGGCGCGCGCCGAGCTCGAGCTGGCGCTGCGGATCTGCGAGGAGAAGGGCGCGCGCCCGTGGGCGGAGCGCCTGCGCCAGCGCCTCGCGCGGCTCGTCTAGGTTTCGGCGCCGTGGCGTACGAGTTCAAGCTGCCCGACCTGGGCGAGGGGCTGACCGAGGGCGAGATCTCGCGCTGGCTCGTCGCGGAGGGCCAGGTGATCGCCGAGGACGACCCGCTCGTCGAGGTGCAGACCGACAAGACGACGGTCGAGATCCCCTCGCCGGCCGCCGGGCCGGTCGCGCGGATCCTGGCGCAGGAGGGCGACGTGGTGCCCGTCGGCACGGTGATCGTCGTCATCGGCGACGGCGCGGCGCCCCCGCCCACCGAGAAGCAGGAGACGCCGCCGCGGCCCGCGCGCGTGCAGGCGACACCGCTAGTTCGCAAGATCGCTCAGGAGCTGGGCGTCGACCTCGCGGCCGTCACCGGTACCGGTCCGGGCGGGCGCATCACTGAGGACGACGTCCGCGATGCCAAGGCGCCCACCGGCGGGCGGCGCGAGCCGCTTCGGGGCGTCCGGCGTCTGATCGCCGAGCACATGGCGCGCGCGCACCGCGAGGTCGCGCCCGTCACCTGGGTCGAGGAGTGCGACTTCTCGAAGGTCGACCTCGGCCGCCTCGTCGCCACCGTGCTCAAGGCCTGTGCGCTTTCCCTCCGGGAGTACCCGGAGCTGAACGCGCGCCTCGACGGCGACGCGATCCTCTACCTCGACCGCTACGACCTCGGCGTCGCCGTCCAGACGGACACCGGCGTCGTCGTCCCGGTCGTCCGGAGCTGCGACCAGCGCTCGCTGGACGAGCTCGACGCCGACGTGCGGCGGCTCGCCGAGGGTGCCCGAGCCGGGACGCTCACCCCGGAGGAGCTGCGCGGCTCGACCTTCTCGGTCACGAGCGCCGGCAAGCTCGCCGGCCTCTTCCAGACGCCGATCGTCAACCACCCGGAAGCCGCGATCCTCAGCGTCGGGCGGATCGCGGAGCGGCCCGTCGTGCGCGACGGGCGGATCGTCGCCGCGCTCGTCGGCTACATCGCGCTCACGTTCGACCACCGCGTGGTCGACGGAGCTCGCGCGGCGGCCTTCGGGCTCGACGTGATCAGGCGCCTCGAAGAGTGAAGAGGGCCCGGTCGCCCGGGCCCTCTTCAACTCATCCCCCGCTAGTGGTCGTGCCCGTGGCCGCCGGTCCGCACCTGCGCGCGGATCTCGCCGCCCGGGTACGCCGAGGTGTGGACGTTCGCGTACGCGGCCTGGTTGCGGATCGCGTCGATGAACTCCTGCCAGTTGCCCGCGGCGACGTCCTGGTTCGGGACGGCGAGGACGCTTGCGGGCGTGAGCGTGCCTGACACCGAGCCGGACTGCGGGCAGGTCGGCGTGCCCGGCGTCGGCGACACGTTCGTGGCCGTCTGGCAAAGCCAGGCCATGATCCCGCCGGCGATCGCCGGACGGCCGATGTGGATGTGCGCCTGCCGCACGGTGCCCTGAAGCCCGCTGTACGACAGCGTGTAGTCGATCTTCTGCCCCTTCTCGTCGATCTTCGCCTTGAAGGATCCGGTCGAGTCGGTGGACAGGGTCGGCGTCTCGTTGTACCCGGTGAGCTGGTCGGCCTTGATGTCCTTCCCGCCGCCGTGCGCGAGCGCGAACGTGGCCGAGCCGAGGACGCCCACGACCACGACGGCCGCGGCGACCCACAGGGTCTTGCGCATGTGCCTCCTCCTCCCTTCGGGGTTCTGGCCAACCCTACGTGGGGTAGCGCCGCTTGGATTCCCGGAAATCGCGCGTCTCTACACTGGCCGGCGTGCACACCCTGTACCTCGTCGGGCTCTTCCTGGGCCTCGGCGCGAGCATCGGCGTCGTTCTCGCGGGCTGGCTGGCGGGCACGCGCGGCGGCTTCGTAGCCCCGGCGGCGCTCGCCGCGGCGATCGGCGTGCTGCTCGGGCTCTGGCTCTCCGGGACGGCCGAGGCGGTCGCCGGGGCGGTTGGCGGGCTGCTCGGCGGCGCCGGCGCCGGCCCGCTCGTCCGCGGCGCCCTCACGCGCGGCGGCACGCGCGGCGGAACGGCGCTGCTGGCCACGCTGGTCGGGCTCGTCGGGATCGCCCTCGCCTTTATCCCCGTCGTCGGCTACCTCGAGGCGATCGCACTGCCCGTGCTCGCCCTGCTCGTGCGCCGCCGGGGCGGTCGGCGGTACGCCGGCCTTCGCTCGTTGGCGTGAGTCGCAAGCTCGTCCTGATCATCATCGACGGCCTGACGCCCCAGGTCTTCGAGGATGCGGTCGCAGACGGCACGGCGCCCGCGCTGGCCTTCCTGGCCGAGCACGGCGACTACCGGCGCGGCGTCTCGACCTTCCCGTCGCTCACGCCCGTCTGCCTCGCCTCGATCGCGACCGGCGCGCACCCCTCGCAGCACGGCATCCCCGGCCTGGTCTGGTACGACCGCGAGCACGGACGCATCGTCGAGTACGGGTCATCCTTCGCCGCCATCCGCGCGGTCGGCTCTCGGCGGGCGATCCGCGACGCGATCATCACGATGAACCGCGACCACCTGTCTCGCGCCACGCCGACGATCTTCGAGACGCTCGAGGGAGCCGGGCTGACCACGGCGGCCGTGAACTTCACCGTCTACCGCGGGCCCGTCGTCCACCGCTCGACCCTCGGCTCGCTGGTGCCCGCAGTCGAGGGGCCGTCGCGCTTCTTCTACTACAGCCTGTTCGAGTCGGACCGCACCGGCGCCCCGCTGGCCATCCGCGACCGCTCGCTCGGCTCGATCGACGCGTACGCGGCGTCGGTCGGGCGCTGGCTGGTCACCCGCGACGGCTTCGACTTCCTCGTCTACTACCTGCCCGACTACGACTTCGCGTCGCACGCCCGCGGGCCGGGCGGCACCCAGGAGGCGCTCACGCGCAGCGACGCCGCGGTCGGCGCGCTGCTCGAGGCCGCCGGCGGCGGCGACGCCTTCCTCGAGCGCTACGAGGTCATCCTGTGCTCCGACCATGGCCAGACCGGGGTGCGCGAGGGCGTGCAGCTCGAGCGGGCGTTCGCCGACGTGCCGCTGCTCTCGTCGCGCGGCCCGGGCCACGAGGCGGAGCTCTTCGTGGCCGCCTCGAACCGCTTCGCCCAGGTCTACCGGCTACCCGGCGGCCGCCGCACCGAGGACATCGCGAGCCGGCTCGAGCCTGACCCGTCGGTCGACGCCGTGCTCTTCCGCGCCGGGGACGAGGCCGTCGTCTGCCGGCACGAGGAGGAGCTCCGCTTCCGGCCCGACGGCGCCGGAGGCTGGGAGACCCGGGGTGACGCGGCGCTGCTTCCCGACCCGAACGGCTTCGACCGCGTCTGGGAGGCGCTCGCCAACCCGCGCGCGGGCGAGGTGCTCATCAGCGCCGCCGACGGCTACGAGTTCGCCGACATCGGCGGCCGTTTCCACGTTGGCGGCGGCAGCCACGGCTCGCTGATCGCGGGCGACTCGGAGGTGCCGATGCTCTCCGTGGGCGCCGGCCCGCCGCCGCCGCGCATCGTCGACATCGCCCCCACCGTCGCGCGCCGCCTCGGGGTCGAGGCCGCGGCGGCCGCCCGTGTCGCCTGACTTCGCCCAGGCCCGGCGGACAATGGTAGCCGAGCAGCTGCGCGGGCGGGACATCTCCGACGAGCGTGTGCTCGCCGCCATGGAGCGGGTTCCTCGTGAGGCCTTCCTCCCGGCGGACGCGCGCGACCACGCGTACGACGACGCGGCGCTCCCCATCGCGGCCGGTCAGACGATGTCGCAGCCGTACATCGTCGCGCTGATCGCGCAGACGCTCGAGCTGCACGGCAGCGAACGTGCGCTCGACGTCGGCACCGGCTCGGGCTACCAGGCGGCGGTCCTGCGCGAGCTCGCCGCCGAGGTGGTGTCGGTCGAGCGCATCCCCGAGCTCGCTGCACAGGCGGGCGCCAATCTCGCCGCCGCCGGGTATGTCGACGTCGAGGTCATCGTCGCCGATGCGACGCTCGGCGTCCCGGGCCAGGAGCCGTTCGACGCGATCGCGGTGGCCGCCGCCACCGCCGGGTTGCCCGAAGCGCTCTACGACCTGCTGGTCATGCGCGGACGCATCGTCATCCCGCTCGGCGACCGCACCGGCCAGCTGCTGTCGCTGATCGTCCGCTCGCCCGAGGGGCCCGCCGTCGTGCGGACGACACCGGTGCGGTTCGTGCCGCTCATCGGCGAGGGGCCGCTGCTGTGAGCGACCCGCGTCCGCTAGGCTCGCCCGCCGTGGAGTCCGGCGAGGCAGTCGCGGCCACACCCGCCCTCGCCGGCCGGCAGCGGGCTGCACACGCCCTCCGGCAGCCGCACAACTGGATGCAGCTGGGCAAGTTCTGCGCCGTCGGAGCGACCGGCTACGTCATCAACCTGGCCGTCTACGGCCTGCTGATCAACGCCGGCGTCCACTACCTGGCCGCCGCCGCCTGTTCCTTCCTGGTCGCGGTGACGAACAACTACATATGGAACCGGCAGTGGACGTTCAGGGGTCAGCGCGGCCACGTCGGGGCGCAGGGGGCGAGGTTCCTCGTCGTGTCCCTGCTGGCGCTCGCCGCGAACCTCGTGTGCCTGCATCTCCTGATCGGGGTCGGACTCGGCAAGTTCGTCTCGCAGGCGATCGCGATCGTGCTCGTCACGCCGGTGAACTTCATCGGCAACAAGCTCTGGTCGTTCCGCGTCCGGCGCAGCTAGGTGTCCTAGCAGCGCGCCGCCCGCGTAGGCACGCTGCCCGCGTGCGCCGGACGCTCCTTGCCGCGTCGCTGCTCGTGCTCGTGCTCGCGCCTGCGGCGCGAAGCGCCACGACGCCGGCCGGGCCGGTCTATGACGAGCACGGCCGCATCGTGAAGACGCCGTTCGCGCCACTCGTCCAGCAGGAGCGGCAGCGCCTGACGGCGCAGGCCGCGACGGCGATCTTCCTCCGCGACCACAAGGTCCACGACTGGCTGAGCCGCTACCCGCGAAAGGGGCGCACGACGGACGCCACCTTCACGTCCGGCGACGGCTCGTGGACCGTGCATGTCTGGTGGGGCGCGGCCGGCGAGATTGCCCGCGGCCGAGTCGACGACGCCTCGAGGACCGTTCTCGAGGCGTGGACGGGCCCGCAGGTCGCCTGGTCGATGGCCCGCGGCTACCCGGGCGCCTTCGGCGGCAAGGAGTTGAACAGCCCGTGGATCTGGCTAGCGCTGTCGGCCGTCTTCTTCTTCGGCCTGGCGAACCTCCGCCGCCCGCTGTCCATGCGGAACCTCGACCTGCTCGTCCTGCTCTCGTTCGGCGTCTCGCTCGCCTACTTCAACAACGGCCAGGTCTTCCAGAGCACCTGGCTTGCGTACCCGCCGATGGCCTACCTGATCGGGCGAATGCTCTGGATCGGCCTCCGCGGGAGACCTGTGCGGGCGTCCGCCCCCGTCTGGCCGATCTGGTTGCTCGCCGCCGTGACCATCTTCCTCGTCGGCTTCCGGGTCGGGCTCAACACCGAGACCTCGAACGTGATCGACGTCGGCTACGCGGGCGTCATCGGCGCGCAGCGGATCGCCACCGGCAGCGCCCCGTACGGCCACATGCCGATCGAGGACGACCTGCCCAAGTGCGGCGCGACGAACGCGGACGGCGCCGTCCGCGACCGCGTCCAGCCGAACGGGCGCTGCGAGACCGCGAACGAGACGGGGGACACGTACGGGCCCGTCTCGTACCAGGCCTACCTGCCCGGCTATTGGATCTTCGGCTGGCCCGGGCGCTGGGACGACTTACCCGCGGCTCACTTCACGAGTATTTTCTGGGACATCCTCGCCATGCTCGCCCTGCTCCTGGTCGGGCGCCGCTTCGGCGGCTGGCGGCTGGCGGTGACGCTTCCCTTCGCCTGGGCCGCCTATCCGTTCACCGAGTACACGTCGAACGCGAACACGAACGACGCGATCATGCCCGCCTTCCTGATCTTCGGCTTCTGGGTGGCCTCGTCACCCGCGGGCCGTGGCGTAGGCTCGGCGCTCGCGTCCTGGACGAAGATGGCAGCGCTGATCGTCGTGCCGCTCTGGGCCACGTACCCGGACGGCATCCGCCGCCCGCGCCCGATCCTGCTCTTTGCCGCGGCGTTCGTGCTGACGACGCTGGCGTCGTTCTGGATCCTGTTTCTCGAGCCGCACCCGCTGCACGAGGTGCGCGTCTTCTGGGACCGTACCTTCGTCTCGCAGTTCGACCGCCACTCGCCCTTCTCGCTCTGGGATTGGGGCCAGTACCACGCGCGCGGCATCCCCGACCTCGCCTGGCTGCGCAAGGTGCTCACCGGCGTCGTTGTCATCGCGGCCGTCGCGTTCGCGTTCGTCCCGAGGCGCAAGAGCCCGCTGCAGCTCGCCGCCCTGACCGGCGCGCTGCTGATCGGCTTCGAGTTCGTCCTGATCCACTGGTTCTACCTCTACATCCCATGGTTTCTGCCCTTCGTCGCCTTCGCCGTGCTCGCGCCGGCGGCGCTCACGCGTGCAGAGGTGCCGGCGTGGCTGCCGCAGAAGGCGACCGACCGCCGCGTGGTCTTCGCGGGCGCCGGCGCGGTCGCGTTGTTGCTCGTCTCCTGGACGCTCCTGCACTTCAGCGTCTGGAATCGCATCGTGATCACCGACGTGCCGGTGTACGAGGGCTACGGGCGGGCGATGGTCGACGGCCGCATCCCGTACCGGGACTTCCACCTCGAGTACCCGCCGGCCGCGCTGCCGGCGTTCCTGCTGCCGACGATCGGCAACGGCAGCCAGGGCTACAAGAACGTGTTCGACGGCTCGATGCTGTTCTGCGCGCTCGCGGCGCTCGGGGCGATGCTCGTCTGCCTCCGAGCGCTCGGGCGCCGCGGCCCGCCGCTGTGGGCCCCGCTCGCGTTCGCCGCGCTCGCGCCGCCCCTGCTCGGATCGATCGTCCGCAGCCGCTTCGACTACCTGCCCGCCGCGCTCGCGGTCGCCGCCCTCGCCGCGCTGCTCCTGGGGCGCGACCGCATCGGCGCCGGCCTGCTCGGGCTCGGCGCCGCGACCAAGGTCTTCCCGCTCGTCCTGATCCCGCTCGCGGTCGCCTACACGTGGCGACGGCACGGGCGGGCCGAGGCGTTCCGCTGCGCGGCGATCTCGGCCGGCACCCTGCTCGTCATCGTCCTGCCGTTCGTCGTGATCTCGCCGGGCGGCGTCTGGCACACGGTCACGGTGCACGCGACCCGCGGGCTGCAGGTCGAGAGCCTCGGCGCCGCCGTCCTGCTTGCCGCGCACCAGCTGACGGGCGTCGGGCTGCACACCGTGTCGAACTCGGGCTCGCAGAACCTGTCGGGGACGGGCGCCGACGTGCTGGCCGTCGTACTGATGCTGCTCCAGCTCGCAGTCGTCGCCGCGCTCTGGATCTCCTTCGCCCGCGGCCCGGCCGACCGCGAGCGGCTCGTGCGCTACTTCGCCGCCACCGTCTGCGCGTTCATCGTGCTCGGCAAGGTGCTGTCGCCGCAGTTCCTGATCTGGCTGATCCCGCTCGTCCCGCTCGTCGCCGGCCGACGCGGACTGCTGGCTACGGGCCTGCTCGGGCTCGCCTGCGTGCTCACGCAGTTCTGGTTCCCGACGCGCTACTGGGCGCTCGTCAACGACTACTCGACGACCGCGTCGTGGCTCGTCTTCACGCGCGACCTGGTACTGCTCGCGATCATCGCCGTGCTGGTGATGCCGGTGCGCGACTTCGCCTTACGGCGCACGCCAACGGCGCCGTCGGCAGAGCCGGCTAAAGCTCCCGCCTGATCGCCTCGCAGGCCGTGGCGCGCCCGTCGGCGGTGCAGGTCACGAACAGGCCCTCCAGGCGCACGCCGCCGTCCGCGGGCTCGAAGCGGACGGGCATGCCGGTGCGCATGCGCTCGATCGCGAGCTCGGCCTTCACGCCGATCACCGAGTCGTGAGGGCCGGTCATGCCGGCGTCCGTGATCGCCGCCGTCCCGCCCGGGAGCACGCGGGCGTCGTTCGTCTGGACGTGCGTGTGCGTTCCGACCACCGCGGTGACCCGGCCGTCGAGCCAGCGCGCCATCGCCACCTTCTCGCTCGTCGCCTCCGCGTGGACGTCGACGATGACCACCTCCGTCGCCGCATGCGCCTCGTCGACCAGCTCGTCGATGACCTCGAACGGGCCGACCGCGATGTCGAGGAACAGCTTCCCCATCACGTTGATGACCGCGACCGGCGTCCCGTCGCGGGCCGGCACGACGGCCAGCCCCCGGCCGGGCGCGTGCCGCGACATGTTCGCCGGGCGGACGAGCACCGTGGACGTGTCGGCGTAGGGCAGGAGCTCGCGCCGCCTCCAGGCGTGGTTGCCGAGGGTGATCGCGTCCGCGCCTGCCGCCAGTAGCCGCTCGGCGAGCCGCGGCGTCAGCCCGGAGCCGTCGGCCGCGTTCTCGCCGTTCACGACGCAGAAGTCGACGTCGAGCTCCTCGCGCAGGCCGGGCAGCAGCTCCTCGACCGCGCGGCGGCCGGCCGAGCCGAAGACGTCGGCCACATGAAGAAGGTTGAGATGAGGTCGTCTCAGGGAACGGCGAGCGCGGCCGCCTGGCGCACCTCGACCGCACCGTGGTTGCCGTGATCCTGCGTGTAGTCCGCGAGCGCCTGCGTCTCGACGTGCGACATGTCGATGACGTTGCCGACCTTCGACACCGTCGACTTCACCGTCGAGCCGACGGTCAGCCCGGGATCGGGCCGCAGGTTCGTCAGGGAGACGACGAGCGAGGGCGAGGCTGCCGGCTGGATGTCGAGCCGGACGCCGTACGAGTGGCCGCTGACCACGTAGTTGGTGAGGCCGACGATCGTTCCGTCGACGGGCGAATAGACGTCGGTGCCGGACGGCGCTCCGACGTTGAGCACGCCGGTGTCCGAGCCGCCGGTGCCGCCGAGCAGGTAATAGCGCAGCCCGCCACCGCCTCCGCCGAAGAGCTTGTGCGCGACCCGGGCGAGCAGCCCCTCGTTCGCCGGCTGGCCGACCGGGGTGAGGGCAAGCGCCCCGGACATGGACGGCGCGTGGTAGCCGATCGCCGTCACCCGGCTCTGTGCGATGGGCAGCTCGAGCCGCAGGGCGCCGCGCGTCGCCACCACCTGCGGCAGCGGGCGGGCCGGGAGCAGGCGCTGGGCGGGCGCGACGAGCGTCGTCGCACGGACCCGCGTCCCGTTCCCGGAGAACGCGGTCATGAGCAGCGTCACGCCGATCGCGGCGGCGATCAGCGCGGCGGCGACGACGCGGCCGGCGTGCAGGCGTGGACGCGCCCGTCGCTGGCGTCGCCTCGGGCGTGCGGCCCGCCGAGGCATCGGCGCGACGCTACTGGACGCCTTCGCGACGTGCAACCGGCGACTTTGTGACGGACTTTGTGACACGGAACCGGGGGAGTGTAGAGGCAGATCCTCCCAAAGCTCGTGCCGATCGAGCGCCAATGACCCGTCCTGCTCCCAGAACCAGTCCCAGGCGGGCGGGCGCACGTCGGCCTGGACGGCCGTCAGGTGGCGGCGCCGAGCAGGCCGCCGCCCGCCGCCGGCGGTACGATCGCCGCCATGCAGGACGCGCCGCGGATCCAGATTCCGCGCTGGATCCAGCTGGTTGGGCTGCCGCTGCTGCTGCTCTTCTCCTGGGTGGTGCTCGGCGCGGTGAGTCACGCCGTGTTCCTGTTCCTGGTCGCTGCGCTGATCGCGCTGCTGCTCGATCCGATCGTCCGCGCGTTCGTCGCCCTACGGGTGCCTCGGGGTATCTCGATCGCGATCGTCTACCTCAGCTTCGCCGGTGCGCTCGTCGTGATCCTGGCGGCGATCGGCACCTCCGTCGTGAACGAGGCGACGACCGCAACCAAGCGACTGAACACCTACGTTACGAAGGTCGACGGACGGACGGGCCAAACCGCGGCCGACCACGACGTCGACCGTCTGCAGGCATGGCTGGACAACCACGGGCTCAAGCGCGTCGACGTCCAGACGCGGGGCCACGACCTGGTCAAGCGCCTGCGCGAGCGCAATCTCGAGGGCTACACCGACAAGATCCTCAACTTCCTGGAGGGCGCCGCTCTGTCGGTCGTGCAGCTGCTGATCAGCCTGGTGCTGATCTTCGTCGCGTCCATCTACATGCTGCTCGACTTCGGACGGCTGAGAACCTCGCTCGACCGGCGCTTCCCGCCCCGCGAGGGCGAGGAGTCGCTGCTGCTCTTCGTCGAGCAGGCGCTCGTCGGTTACGTGAAGGCGCAGCTCCTGATCTCGCTGATCATCGGGGCAAGCGCCGGCATCGGCCTCTACCTGCTCGGCGTCCTCGGCGCGGCCCAGGGAATGCAGCACTATGCGCTCCTGTTTGGCGCCTGGGTGGCGCTGATGGAGCTGATCCCGTACCTCGGCCCCTGGCTCGGCGCCGTGCCGCCGATCGCGTACGCCCTCGTGGTCGACCCGGTCTCGGCGATCTGGGTGACGCTGCTCTTCCTCGGGATCCACCAGCTGGAGGGGCACGTCGTCGTACCGAAGGTGATGGGCACCGCGCTGCGGCTGAACCCGCTGCTGGTCATCTTCGGGCTGCTCGCCGGTGCCGAGATCTACGGGCTGCTCGGCATCTTCGTCGCCCTGCCGCTCCTGGCCGTGATGCGCGCGCTCTGGGCGTTCTTCTCCGACCGGGTCGTGTTCGAGCCGTGGAAGTCAGGCGAGGTGATGATCCCCGTCGAGATCGAGCCCGAGCCCGGGTCGGATGAGCCCACCGGGCCGCGCCCGGTGGCCCCGGTGGAGCAAGATCAGCAGGATCCGCCTGCAGCAGCGCAGCGTTGACCGTGCTGCTCGCGGCGCGCGGGGTGACGCGCCGGTTCCGCGACCACGTCGCCCTGCACCCGACGGACCTCGAGGTGCAGGTCGGGGACGCCGTCGCGCTCGTCGGACCGAACGGCGCCGGCAAGTCGACGCTGCTTGCGCTGCTCGCCGGGTCGCTGCCGCCGAGCGGCGGAAGCGTCGAGCGCGCGCCGGGGGCGACCGTCGGCTGGGCGCCGCAGCGTGCGGGCCACTACGGCCGGCTGACGTCGCGCGAGAACCTCGAGCTGTTCGCGCGGCTCGCGGGCGAGCGCGACCCGCCCGTCCGCGCGACGGCGCTGCTCGACACCCTCGGCCTGCGCGACGACGCGCGTCCGAGCGGCGTGCTCTCGGTCGGGCAGCGCCAGCGCCTGAACCTCGCCCTGGCGCTGCTCGGCGATCCAGACCTCCTCCTGGCGGACGAGCCGACGGCGGCGCTCGACGAGCATGCGCGCGAGCGCTTCTGGGAGCTCGCAGCGGCGCGTCGGGCGGCCGGCGGCGCCGTCGTGTTCGCAACGCAGGCCGGCGACGAGCCGGCGCGGTACGCGACGCGCGTCCTGAGCCTGGAGGAGGGACGGCTGGCGTGAGACGCGCCGGGCTCATCCTCGGCAAGGATCTGCGCGTGCTGCGCCGGTCGCCGCTGCTTCTTGCCGCGGCCGTCGGCTACCCGCTCGTCGTCGCGGTGCTCGTCGCACTCGTCGGCGCCTACGCCGGCACCAAGCCGCGCGTGGCGCTCGTCGACGAGGCAGGTCTGCCGCCGACGCTTCAGGTCGGCAACCGGGTCTTCGGCATCAAGCCGGCGATCGACAGGGCGGGGCGCGAAGTGCACATCGTCCGGCTTACCAACCGGGAGGCGCGGCACCAGCTCGACACCGGCCGCGTGGTCGCGATCGTGCGTGTCCCGCACGGGTTCGTCTCCGACCTGCGCGCGATGGTCCGGAGCCCGCAGCTCGAGCTGGAGACGAGCCCGAGCCCGTTCTCGGGGCGGATCGTCCGCGAGGTCCAGGCCTTCGTGTACGCACTCAACCGCGAGCTCCAGGGCGCGTACATCGGGTCGAACCTCGAGTACGTCAACCTGCTCCAGCGCGGCGGCAAGGGCACCTTCCTCGGTCGCGACTTCGACGTGCTGGGGCTGGGGCGCACCGACCGCCTGCTTGCGACCGAGCCGCAGACGCCCGCGGTCGTCTCCGTCCGCAAGTTCGTGCGCGCGGCGCGACTGGCGCTGGCCCAGACCGGCGATGCGCTCCGTGCGACCGCGAACCCGATCGCACTCGTGCACGTGCCCGAGCACGGGCGCACGTGGGCGTTCTCGGCGCAGGTGCAGGCGTACGCGCTCACGCTGACCGTCGGCCTGCTCGCCCTTCTGCTTGCGGCCGGCTCGCTGGCCGCCGAGCGGGACGAGAACGTCATCGGGCGGCTGCCGGCGACCATCGGCGAGCTGCTGGCGGCGAAGGTCGCGCTCGGCGCGGTCGTGGCCGCCACGCTCGGGACGGCCATGGCGCTCGCCTTCGGGATCGTGATCGAGACGGCCGCGGTGCGCGGAGGCGAGCCGTGGCAGCGCATACCGCTCGTGACGTCAGGGCTGGTGCTGGCCGGCGCCTCGCTCGGCGCGCTCGGCTGCCTCGTCGCCGCGCTGGCGCGTGACGCGCGGACAGCGCTGCTCGCCGCCGTCGCGCTGGCGTTGCCGCTCGCGTTCGTCGCCGTCGTGCCGTCGGACGCCGTGCGCGTGGCCGGGGCCATCGGCTCGCTCTTTCCCGTCGTGCATGCCCTCCGCTTCTTCTCAGCGGCGCTGTACGACGTCAGCCCATGGCGCACGCTCGCCGCCGAGGCGGCCTGGCTGGTCGCGATCACGGCCGTGCTGTGGGCGCTCGCGCGGATCGCCGCCCGACGCCTCCTGGTGTAGACAGCGGTCCCGCTGACACAATCGCCCTGATGAGCGCCTTCCCGCAGACCCGCCTGCGCCGCCTGCGCCGCACCGGCGCGCTCCGCGACCTCGTCCGCGAGACGCGCGTCGACCGCCGCGACCTCGTGATGCCGTTCTTCGTCGGCCCCGATACGCGCGCCAACGAAGGGCTTCCCGCGCTGGGGCGTTTCTCGGTCTCCGAGCTTCCGCGCGAGGTCGAGGCCGTCGCTGCGGCCGGCATCCCGGGCGTGATCCTGTTCGGGATCCCTGACGCGAAGGACGAGGAGGGCTCCGGGGCCTGGGACCCGGACGGCGTCATCCAGCAGGCGCTGCGTGCGTTGCGCGACCGCTTCCCTGACCTGCTGCTCCTCACCGACGTCTGCCTCTGCGAGTACACGTCGCACGGGCACTGCGGCGTCGTCGACGAGCACGGCGTCGTGAACGACGAGTCGCTCGAGCTGCTTGCGCGCACGGCGGTGAGCCACGCCGACGCGGGCGCCGACGCCGTCTGCCCGAGCGACATGATGGACGGGCGCGTCGCCGCGATCCGCGCCGCGCTCGACGATGCCGGGCACGCGTCGCTGCCGATCGTCTCCTACGCCGCGAAATACGCCTCCGCCTTCTACGGGCCGTTCCGCGAGGCCGCAGAGTCGGCGCCGTCGTTCGGCGACCGCCGCGGCTACCAGATGGATCCCGGCAATGTCCGCGAGGCGCTCCGCGAGTGCGAGCTCGACGTGGGCGAGGGCGCCGACGTGCTGCTGGTCAAGCCGGCGCTGCCGAACCTCGATGTCATCCGCGCCGTCCGCGAGCGGTTCGACCTGCCGGTCGCCGCCTACAACGTCTCGGGCGAGTACGCGATGGTGAAGGCGGCGGCGGCGCGCGGATGGCTGGACGAGCGGCAGGCCGCGCTGGAGTCGTTGACGGCGATCCGTCGTGCCGGCGCCGACCTGATCGTCACGTACTGGGCCAGGGAGCTCGCGCCATCGCTGTGACGGCCGGCAGCGAGCTGGCCCGGCGCGCGCGGTCGCTGATCCCGGGCGGCGTGAACTCGCCCGTCCGCGCGATGCGCGCGGTCGGCCTCGACGAGCCGTTCTTCGTGCGCCGCGCCGAGGGCGCTTACGTGGAGGACACCGACGGCCGGCGCCTGCTCGACTGGGTGATGTCGTGGGGGCCGCTGCTCTTCGGTCACGCGGACGCGGACACGGTCGAGGCCGTGCGGGACGCGGCGGGGGACGGAACCAGCTTCGGCGCGCCGACCGAGGGCGAGGTCGAGCTCGCCGCCGAGATCGTCGACGCGGTGCCGTCGGTGGAGCAGGTGCGGCTCGTCTCCTCGGGCACCGAGGCGGCGATGAGCACGATCCGGCTCGCGCGCGCCGCAACCCATCGCGACCGGGTGCTGAAGTTCGCGGGCTGCTACCACGGCCACGTCGACGCGCTGCTCGCCTCGGCGGGCTCGGGGCTCGCGACGCTCGGCATCCCGTCGACGCCGGGCGTCCCGCCGGCGGTCGCCGCCGACACGGTCGTCTGCCCGTACAACGACCTCGATGCGGCCGCGGAGGCGGTCGCGACCTACGGCGAGGGGCTCGCGTGCGTGCTGGTCGAACCGGTCGCGGGGAACATGGGCGTCGTCCCGGCGGCGCCGGGCTTCCTCGAGGGGCTGCGCCAGCTCTGTGACCTGTCGGGCGCGCTGCTCGTCTTCGACGAGGTCATCACCGGCTTCCGGGTCGCGCGCGGCGGCGCGCAGGAGCGCTTCGGGGTCATCCCGGACCTGACCATCCTCGGCAAGATCGCGGGCGGCGGGCTGCCGCTCGCCGCCTTCGGCGGGCGCCGCGAGCTGATGCAGCAGCTGGCCCCGGTCGGCGACGTCTACCAGGCGGGCACGCTCTCCGGAAACCCGCTGGCGACCGCGGCCGGGCTGGCCGTGCTGCGCCGGCTGCGCGACGACGCCGTGTACGAGCGGCTCGAGCGCACGGGCGCGCGCCTCGAGGCCGGCCTGCGTGAGGCCGCGCCGGAGGCGGTCGTGCAGCGCGTCGGCGCGATGGCGACGCTGTTCCTCACGAACACGGTCGCCGTCAGGAGCTACCGCGAGGCGCAGGCCGCCGACAGCGAGCGCTACGGCGCGCTCTTCCGCCACCTCCTCGACGCGGGCATCTACGTGGCCCCGTCCCAGTTCGAGGCGATGTTCGTCTCGACGGCGCACTCCGACGGCGACGTCGACCGCACGGTGGAGGCCGTTGCAGACTTCTTCTCCTCCGGCCGCTGACCTCTGGGGGGACCTCGTGGACGGCGCGGCCGGCGAGAGCCGGCTGTGGGCCGAGGCACTGCGCCCGCGTGCCGAGCGGGAGCTCCAGGCGGTGTTCTCACCGCTCGCGGAGGAGCCGCTGGCGCTCGGGCTCGAGACGATCTATGAGGGCTACCTCGTCCATTACGGCCGCTCGCGTCTGTTCGCGCCGGCGGAGCGGACGATGGTGCTGCTGCTCGGCGACTACCTCTACGCCCACGGGCTCGTGCGCGTGGCGGGGGTGGCCAGCGCCGCAGGCGTCAACGACCTCGCCGAGCTGATCTCGCTGTGCGCGCAGCTCCGCGCCGAGGAGCGTGACGGCGACGGCGCGGCCTGGGCGGCGACGGCCGCCTTGCTCGGCTCGGGCCGTCTCGACGACGGACGTGCCGCGCTCCGGGCCGGCGACGGGGCGCCGCTACTCGAGCTGGCGCGCATGGCGGCGGGCGCCGATTCCGTGGATACAGCGCTGGCCGCGCACGCCGGGCGACTGGGGTAGATTCATCCCATGCGCGCGCTCGCCGACGCCGCCTCCGAGGGCCGTGACGTCATCAGGGCCATGCTGATCGTGGGGCTGGTCTTCATCGCGGTGATCGCGATCGGCACGACCTCGCACTACCTGCGCGAGCGCCGCCGCAAGCGCCGGCGGCAGCGCCCGGCGTACTAGAGCCTGACGCGCGTCGTCGCGGTGGCGTAGCCGGCCTTCGTGGCCTTGGCACCGGCCTGCTTGCCCGTGGAGGCGAACAGCCCCGAGACGCGCCCGTTCGCGGCGGTGCGAAGCGTCCGGCCGCCCAGCTTCACCGTCGCTCCCTGAACGGGGTCGCCCGCGTCGGTCACGCGCAGCGACAGCCGGCGCAGCAGCTGGCCGCCCTTCTTCTCCTCGCGGCTGAACACGACCGTGAGCGAGAGCCGCGGCAGCACCTGGGTGTGCCAGTCGGGGATGCTCGGGCCGCTGCCGGCGTGCGCGACCAGGTCGAGCGCCCCTGCCGATCCCTCGCCGTAGAGCCCGTACGTGGTCACGGCCGCGTCGGGGAGCGCCACCCTCGTGGCGCTCTCGAAGCGCGTCGCCGCCCGGTTGCTGCGTGTGACGACGTACCCGTCACCCGTCGACCAGAAGAGCCACAGCCGGCCGCCGGGCCCCGGGGCGATGCCGACGTGCTCGATCCGGCTGCTGCGGGCGACGGCGACGGGCTGCCGGCCGAGCCGCAGCAGCTGCACGGTGCCGAAGGTCGGGTAGCCGGCTGCGTAGGCGAGGTAGACGCCCCCGGCACCGATGCGGCCGGTCAGCGCGGTGCGCTGCTCAGGGCGGACGGCGGCCGACGAGTCGGTGGTCGATGAGCCAGGCACGTGCGCCGCGGGGCCGACCAGCCCGGAGCCGGAGACCTCCTGTGTCCAGAGTCCCTGCTTGCCCGGCACCGACGAGAACCAGCCGACGAAGAACTTCCCGGTGACTGCGTCCGTGGCGACCTCAGGGTCGTAGGCGCAGCAGCCACGGCTCTCGTAGCGAGTGTCCGGCCCGCCGCCGACGTGCACGAGGTTCGTGCCAGGCGCGACGTCGCCCTGCGCCGCCGCCATGACGCCGTTCGGCCCGGCGGTCGCGCCGATCCCGTTGGCGGACACGCCCGAGGCCGCGTCGGTGATCGGCGTCGGAGCCGACCACGACGAGCCGTCGAGCGACAACGACGCGACGACCTGGCCGCCGTTGACCCCGGCGCGGACGCCGGCCCAGACCGCGCGCAGGCCGCTGCCCACCCGCACGAGGTCGACATGCGGGTTGACGACCTGCCAGTTCCCCGCCACCACGCTCGGCTGGCCCGAGAGCGCGCCGCTTGGTGAGATCGTCTGCTGCACGACGTCGGCCCTGGCGCCGCCGCCCCGCACCCACAGCACGTGGAGCGTGCCGTCGGCGGTACGCGCAAGCCCCGGGGTTGCATCGGTCGCGTTTCCGGCCTGGATGCGCGTCCAGCTGCCCGGCCCGCCGGCCCCGGTGGTGGCAGGCAGAAGCAGGAGCCCCGCGGCCGCGACGCTTGTTGCCCACCGCAACATCGCGCGCGATGCTAGTTGTCGCATGCGCGACCTCCCCGGCGGCACGGTCACATTCCTCTTCACGGACGTCGAGGGATCCACCCGTCTGCTTGGCGAGCACGGCGACGACTACGCCGGCCTCCTGGCCGACCATCGCCGTCTGCTGCGCGACGCGTTCACGGCCCACGGCGGCGTCGAAGTGGACACGCAGGGTGACGCCTTCTTCGTCGCATTCGCGCGTGCGTCCGACGCCGCGGCGGCCGCCCTCGACGCGCAGCTCGCCCTCGCCGCAACGCCCGTGCGTGTGCGCATGGGCCTGCATACAGGCGAGCCGCAGGTCACCGACGAGGGCTACGTCGGCATGGATGTCCACCGCGGCGCACGGGTCGCGGCCGCCGGGCACGGGCGGCAGGTGCTCGTCTCCGAGCAGACGGCGCGGTTGCTCGACCGCGCGGAGGTCCGCGACCTCGGCGTCCACCGCCTCAAGGACGTCGGCGAGACGCGCATCTACCAGCTCGGTGACGAGGAGTTCCCGCCGCTCAGGACGCTTTACCAGACCAACCTGCCCACGCCCGCGAACCCCTTGATCGGGCGCAAGAAGGAGCTCGTCGACATCGTCCGGCTGCTGGCGGTCGATCGTGAACGCGTGGTCACGATCACAGGACCGGGCGGGACCGGGAAGACGCGCTTCTCGGTCGCTGTGGCGTCGGAGGTGGCCGACGCGTTCGCGCATGGCACCTGGTTCGTCGATCTGAGCGCGGTCCGCGATCCCGCGCTCGTGCTCCCGTCGGTTGGCGTGGCGCTCGGGGCGCGGGGACCCGTCGCCGGCCACATCGGCGATGACGAGGTGCTCGTGCTGCTCGACAATCTGGAGCAGGTGATCGACGCGGCGCCCGAGCTCGCCGGGCTCGTCGCGGCCTGCCCTCGCCTCCAGCTGCTGGGCACGAGCCGCGAGCCGCTCCGCATCGAAGCCGAGCGCGAGTACTTCCTGAAGCCGCTGCCCGAGTCTCCGGCCGTCGAGCTTTTTCGCCGCCGGGCCGCGGCCAACGGGGACATTCCGTACGAGCTCGCGGCCGCGATCTGCGAGCGCGTCGATCGCCTTCCGCTCGCGATCGAGCTCGCGGCCGCGCGGGTGCGCGCTCTCGATCCGTCGGTGCTGCTCGAGCGCCTGGAGCAGCGGCTGCCGCTTCTGTCGTCGCGCGCGCGCGACCACCCCGATCGGCAGCGCACATTGCACTCGACGATCGCATGGAGCTGGGAGCTCCTCGACGCCGGCGAGCAGGAGCTCTTCCGTCGCCTGGCGGTGTTCGCGGGCGGCTGCACGCTCGAAGCGGCGGAGGTCGTCTGCGACGCGGAGGTCGACCTGCTCGAGTCGCTCGTCGACAAGAGCCTCCTGCGCCGCCGCGGCGAGCGATTCGTGATGCTCGAGACGATCCGCGAGTTCGCTGCCGAGCGCCTCGACGAATGCGGCGAGGGCGACGCGATCCGCCTCGGGCATGCCGAG
>DASTZE010000144.1:0-8667 GCA_035764425.1 Gaiellaceae bacterium | reverse complement strand
CTGATCTGGATCGCGCTGAACGTCTCGTACTACGGGCTCTTCCTGTGGCTGCCGTTCGTCGTCCAGGACGAGAAGAACTTCTCCATCGACCCGTACCTGCTGCTGACGCTCAGCGCGCTCGCGCAGTTCCCGGGCTACGCGGCGGCGATCTGGCTGGTCGAACGCATCGGCCGCAAGCCGACGCTGGCCGGCTTCCTCGTGCTCGGCGGGGTGTCCGCGTACGCGTTCGCGGTCGCCGACTCCTCGGGCGTCTACGTCACCGCACTCTTCTTCGTCGGGTTCTTCAACCTGGGCGCGTGGGGCGCCGTCTACCCGTACACGGCGGAGACGTTCCCGACGCGGCTGCGCTCGAGCGCCTTCGGCGTCATGGAGGGCGTCGGCAAGGCGGCGGCGATCGCCGGGCCGTACATCTTCGGGCACCTCAAGGACGCAACGGGCAGCACGACGTGGTCGCTCACCTTCGTCGCGATCGTCATGGCAGCGGGCGGCCTCGTCGCCGCCATCTTCGGCCGCGAGACGCGCGGCACGGCCTTGACCTAGGGCCGGGCCGCTTAGGCGGAGCTCGGCGCCAGCTCGGGCGCCGGCTCCGGTTTCGGAGCCCGGGTGGTGCCCAGCACGATCAGCGCGACGCCGATGACGATGACGCCGCCGGCCACGATCTCGCGCGTGCCGACCGTCTCCCCGAGCAGCAGCCAGCCGAGAAAGACGGCCACGATCGGGTTCACGAACGCGTAGGTCGCGACGAGCGACACCGGTGCGACCCGCAGGAGCCAGCCGTAGGCGCTGAAGGCGACGATCGAGCCGAAGACGACCAGCCAGAGCCAGCCCGCGAACGAGCGCGCGCTCACGGACGACACCTCCGAGAGCTCTCCGGTCGAGACCGCGGCCACGGTCAGGACGAGCCCGCCGGCGAGCATCTGCGTCGCGGCCGCCTGCAGCGGGTGCGGCGCCAGCGGGGCGCTGCGAGCGAGCAGGGTGCCCGTCGACCAGCCGAGCGCGGCGACGACGAGAGTCAGGGCGCCGGCCGGGTCGACGCCGCCTCCGCCGCCGATGTTCACCAGGACGGCGATGCCGGCAAAGCCCAGCCCGAGCCCGAAGATGCTGCGCCGGTCAAGCGCATGGCCGAACACGAGCCGGTCGAGGAGCGCGATCCAGAGGGGCACGGTCGCAATGAGCAGGGCAGCGATCCCTGACGCGACGTGCTGCTGCGCCCAGACGACGCCGCCGTTGCCGATCGCGAGCAGCGGCGTGCCGGTCAGGAAGGCGGCGGCCCACTGGCGGCGCGTCGGCCGTGGCAGGCGCACGCCGAAGGCGCGGAGCCCGGCCAGGGTCAGCGCGCCGGCGGCCAGGAAGCGGGTGCCGGAAAGGAGCAGCGGGGGGAGCGTCTCGAGGGCGTACGCGATGCCCGTGTAGGTGGAGCCCCAGAGCACGTAGACCAGCCCGAGCGCTCCGGCGACGGCGAGCGGGCTCGTTCCCGGGCGGAGCGGCAAATCTACGCCGCGCCCTCGGCGGTACTGCAGTCCATGAACCCCGCCATCGAGGGAGGGTGCATGCTGCTTGCCGATTAGCGCAACTCAGATAGCCTTTGGTTTCGATCATGGAACCTGATAGATGGCTCGGAGTCGAGCTCCGTCACCTGACGGCGCTCCGGGCGATCGCCGACGAGGGGTCATTCGGGCGCGCGGCGACGCGCCTTGGATACACGCAGTCTGCGGTTTCCCAGCAGATCGCGACGCTGGAGCGAGCGGTCGGCGAACGCCTGCTCGAGCGTCCCGGCGGGCCGCGCCCCGTGTCGCTGACCGAGGCCGGAGCGGTCCTGCTCCGCCACGCCCAGGCGATCGTCGCCCGGCTCGACGCCGCCCGCGCCGACCTCGAGGCGCTCTCTGCCGGGGAGGCGGGCACGCTGCGCGTCGGCGCCTACCAGAGCATCGGCCAGCGCATCCTGCCGGCGATCATCCGCAGCTTCGCGGGCGACTGGCCGGCCGTCGATCTGCGTATCACCGAGGCCAGCATGGACCAGGAGCTGTTCGAGGCGATCGAGGGCGGCGACCTCGATCTGACCTTCGCGGACTTCAGCCTCTGGGAGGGGCCGTTCGAGGCCGCCGACCTGCTGCGCGACCCGTACGTGCTCCTCGTCCAGGCCGATTCGCCGCTGGCGAAGCAGGGCCGCGCGCCGACCCTGTCCGAGATCGCCGAGCTGCCGCTGATCGGCTTCCGCCAGTGCCGCTCGGTCGCCGCGCTCGAGGCGCATTTCCACGACCGCGGCCTGCGGCCGGAGTTCGTCTTCCGCTCGGACGACAACGGAATTGTGCAGGCGATGGTCTCCGCCGGGCTCGGCGTCGCCATCGCCCCGCGCCTCGCTGTCGACTTCAACGACCCCAGCTGCGTCGCGCTGCCGCTCGGCGACATGGTCCCGCCGCGTCGCCTCGTGCTGCTCTGGCACCGCGATCGCTACCGGTCGCCGGCCTCGCTCGGCTTCACCGAGGTCGCCGTGGACGTCTGCCGCGCCTTCGCGGACGACGCCCGCACCGCGGCGTAGAACGCCGGGGTAGTCCCTGGGACAGTCCCCAGCGGGGACTGTCCCAGGGGACTGTCCCGTGAGTACGCTGGCCCCGTGATCACGGTCTGCGACGTCGGGCCGCGGGACGGGTTACAGAACGAGCCCGACGTGCTTCCGCCCGAGACGCGCGCCGAGCTGATCCGGCGCCTCGCCGATGCCGGCGTGCCCCGCGTCGAGGCGGTCAGCTTCGTCCGCGACGACCGCGTGCCGCAGATGGCCGAGGCCGAGCGCGTTGCCGAGCTTGCCGCCGGCGTGCCCGCCGAGCTGTCCGGTCTCGTCCTGAACGAGCGCGGCTGGGAGCGCTTCCGCGCCACGGGCCTCGCGCGGGTGAACGTGACCGTGGCCGCGACGGACTCGTTCAGCGAGCGCAACGCGGGCATGCCGCGCGCGGAGGCGCTCCGCCAGACGGTCGCGATCCTCGAGGCGGCCGACGTGCCGTCGACCGCCACGATCAGCGTCGCCTTCGGTGACCCGTTCGTGGGTTCGGTCGACGAGGGCGAAGTCGTGGAGGTCGCCGGGCGCCTGGCGGAGGCCGGCGCGGGCGAGCTCGTCCTCGCCGACACGATCGGCGTCGCGACACCGCGGGCCGTCCGCCGCCTCACCGAGCGCGTCGCGGCCCTCGGCCGGTCGACGGGCGGCCACTTCCACAACACGCGCAATACCGGCTACGCCAACGCGCTCGCCGCGCTCGACGCCGGTGCGACCATGCTCGACGCCTCGGTCGGCGGCCTCGGCGGCTGCCCCTTCGCTCCGCGTGCGACCGGGAACATCGCGACGGAGGACCTGGTCTACCTGCTCGAGGGTGAGGGCTTCGCGACCGGCATCGACCTGTCCGCACTGGCCGACATCTCGCTCTGGATCGCCGGCGTCCTGGGACGCGACTTGCCAGGGCAGCTGGCGCGCGCTGGAATACCGAGACCCAGCTAGAGAGGAGACCCCGTGTACGACGCCGCCGTTCCCGACCCACGCCGCTGGAAGGCGCTGTTCCTCCTGTGCGCGGCCTTCTTCATGGTCGTGCTCGACGTCGCGATCGTGAACGTGGCGCTGCCGACGATCGAGACGAAGCTGCATTTCTCGAAGGACAACCTGCAGTGGGTGCTCACGGCGTACGCGCTGACGTTCGGCGGCTTCCTCCTGCTCGGTGGGCGCGCGGCCGACCTGCTAGGGCGGCGGATCGTCTTCATGACCGGTGTCGCGATCTTCACGATCGCCTCGCTGTTCTGCGGCCTCGCGCAATCGGAGGCGTGGCTGATCATCGCGCGGGCGGTGCAGGGCTTCGGGGCCGCGCTGCTGACGCCCTCCGCGCTGTCGATCATCACGACCACGTTCACCGAGCGGGCCGAACGCAACAAGGCGCTCGGCGTCTGGGGCGCCGTCGGCGGCGGCGGCGCTGCTGCCGGCGTGGTGATGGGCGGGCTCCTGACCCGCTATCTCGGCTGGGAGTGGATCTTCTTCGTGAATGTCCCGGTCGGCATCCTCGCGTTCCTGCTCACGCGGAGGCTCGTCGACGAGAGCCGTGTCGAGGTCGCCGACCGGCAGTTCGACATCCCGGGCGCCGTCCTCGTCACGGGCGGCCTGGCGCTGTTGGTCTACGCGATCACGCAGGCGCCCGTCGTCGGCTGGGGCACGTTCCGGACGATCGGCCTGATCATCGTGTCAGTCGTGCTGATCGCGGCCTTCATCGCCTGGGAGGCGCGAGCGAAGGCGCCGCTCATGCCGCTCGGGTTCTTCCGCGACCGCCTCATGGCGGCCGCGAACGGGACGAGCTTCCTGCTCTCGGCCAGCCTCTACTCGAACTTCTTCGTGCTCACCCTGTACATGCAGCAGGTGCTGCACTACTCCGCGCTCCAGGCCGGCCTAGCGTTCGTCGCGACGGCGGGCACCGCGGTGCTGGCAGCCGGCGCGGCGCAGGCGCTCGTGACGAAGATCGGTGTCAAGCCGGTGCTGCTCGTCGGGCTCGTCCTGTTGGTGCTGGCGTCGCTCTGGTACACGCGGCTGCCCGTCGACGGCACCTACCCGAGCGACCTGCTGATCCCGTACATCGTCTACGGCGTCGGCATCGGGTTCGCGTTCGTTCCGGTGACGATCGCCGCCCTCGCCGGCGCGCCGGAGGAGGAGGCCGGACTCGCGTCCGGGCTCATCAACACCTCGCAGCAGATCGGCGGCGCGATCGGCCTCGCCGTGGTCTCGACCGTCGCCTTCACTCGCATCGGCGACCTGCTCGCGGCAGGCAAGACGCCGGCGGTCGCCCAGACCGAGGGGTACCAACGCGGCTTCTGGGTGGTCGCGCTGGTCGGCGCGGCGGCGCTGCTGGTCGCGATCGTGTTCATCCGGCGCGACGAGGTCACGGTTCCGGGGACCGAAGCCGCCGTGGAGGGCGCCGAGGCCTGACCAGGACCCGGTCACGCGGGGTCAGCGAGCTCGCCCTCGGTAGACAACCGAGATGAACCGTCTCGCGGACGAGACCAGCCCGTACCTCCTCCAGCACGCCGCCAACCCGGTCGACTGGCTGCCCTGGGGTGACGAGGCATTCTCCCGCGCGCGCGCGAGCGACCGCCCGATCCTGCTCTCGGTGGGCTACTCGGCCTGCCACTGGTGCCACGTCATGGCCCACGAGTCGTTCGAGAACGACGAGACCGCGCACCTCATGAACGAGCTGTTCGTCAACGTGAAGGTCGACCGCGAGGAGCGGCCTGACGTCGACGCGCTCTCGATGAACGCCGTCGTCGCACTGACCGGCCACGGCGGCTGGCCGACCACCGTGTTCCTCACGCCCGACGGCGAGCCGTTCTACGGCGGCACGTACTACCCGCCCGAGCCGCGTCATGGCCTGCCTGCCTTCAGCCAGGTGCTCACGGCGGTCTCCGAGGCGTACCGGGAGCGGCGGGGCGAGATCGGCCGCTCGGCCCGGGAGCTCGTCGAGCACCTTCAGAGCGCCGGCGACTTGCGCCCCTCCGCCGACCCGCTCACCGAGGACCTGCTGCGCGACGCGCTCCGGAACGTGCGTGCGCAGTTCGACCCGCGCTGGGGCGGGTTCGGCGGAGCGCCCAAGTTCCCGCCCGCATCGACGCTGGAGTTCCTCCTGCGGATGCGGCTTCGCTTCGACGACGACGGGGCGCTCGCCATGACGGCTCGCACGCTCGACGGCATGGCGCGCGGCGGGATGTGGGACGTCGTCGGCGGCGGGTTCCACCGCTACTCGGTCGACGCCCAGTGGCTGGTGCCGCACTTCGAGAAGATGCTCTACGACAACGCCCTGCTCGCCTCCGCGTACCTGCACGGCTGGGCGGTGACGGGCGAGGAGCGCTACCGCGAGGTCGCGGAGCGAACGGTCGAGTACGTCGTCCGCGACCTGTCGCTGCCCGAGGGCGGCTTCGCCTCGGCGGAGGACGCGGACACGGACGGCGTTGAGGGGCTCACGTACACCTGGACGGCCGACGAGCTCGCCGAGGTGCTCGGCGAGCCGCGCGACGAGCTCCTGCAGCCGTTCGAGCACGGCCGCTCGATCATCCGCGGCGAGCTGACCGAGGGTGAGCGCGCCAGCCTGCTCGCCGTCCGGCAGGAGCGGCCGCAGCCGGGCCGCGACGACAAGGCGATCGCGTCCTGGAACGGCCTCATGCTCGCCGCGCTCGCCGAGGCGGGACGCCGGCTCGGCCGCGAGGACTGGCTCGCGCGCGGCCGCCAGCTGGCCGCGTTTCTGCTCGGCCCGCTGTCGAGGGCGGACGGGCGGCTGCACCGTACGTACCGGCTGAGTCGCGCGCAGCACGCGGGGGTGCTCGACGACTACGCCGACGTCGCCAACGGGCTGCTCGAGCTGCACGCCGCCGACGGCGACCTCCGCTGGCTCGAGGAGGCGCACCGCCTCGCCCTGCTCGCGGTCGAGCTCCTCGCGGACGACGAACGCGGTGGCTTCTGGCTGACCCCGCTGGACGGCGAGCAGCTCGCCCTGCGCACCAAGTCGTTCGACGACCATCCGACGCCGTCCGGCAACTCGATGCTCGCGTACGTCCTGCTCAGGCTCGCGCGCATCTACGGCGACGACGAGCTGGAGCGGCGCGCCGCCGGCGTCCTGCGGCTCGTGCGTGACTCGATGGCGCGCATCCCGACTGCCTTCGGGCACGCGCTCTCCGCGCTCGACCTCTACCTGTCGCCGCCGCGTGAGCTCGCGATCGTCGGGCCGCGCAGGGAGGCCGAGGCGCTCGCGGCTGCGGCGCTCGCCCGCTGGGAGCCGAACACCGTCGTTGCCTGGTCCGACGGGCCACGCGACGACATCGCACTGCTGGCCGCCAAGAGGCCGCTCGACGGCATGCCGGCGCTCTACGTGTGCGAGCGCTTCGCCTGCGAGGCGCCCGTCACCGACCCGGCCCAGCTAACAAGTCGCGGCTAGATTCAGTCGTAGAGAGCACGGCAGCGCGCCCGACCATGCACGCAACTCCGGCGACCCCAGCCTTCGCGGACGCATCTGCGGTCGCGATCCGACTGCTCGAGAACATCGAGACGGTCATCCATGGCAAGCGGGCGGAGATCGAGCTCGTCCTGGCCGCGCTCGCCTGCGAGGGGCACGTGCTGTTCGAGGATGTGCCTGGCACGGCGAAGACGGTGCTCGCGCGCGCAATCGCCGGCTCGGTCGACGGCGCGACGACGGCGCGCATCCAGTGCACCCCGGACCTGCAGCCCACCGATGTCACGGGCCTCTCGATCTACAACCAACGCGAGCGCGACTTCGAGTTCCGGCCGGGGCCGATCTTCGCCAACGTCGTCCTCGTCGACGAGGTCAACCGGGCGATGCCGAAGACGCAGTCCGCGCTGCTCGAGGCGATGGCCGAGCGCCAGGTCACGGTCGACGGCGTCACGCGCGAGCTGCCGAAGCCGTTCCTCCTGCTCGCCACCGAGAACCCGATCGAGCACGAGGGCACGTTCCCGCTGCCCGAGGCGCAGCTCGACCGCTTCTTTCTCAAGACCGGGCTCGGCTACCCGCACGGTGACGACGAACTCCAGATCCTGCGCGACCAGCGCGACGGCCATCCGCTCGGCCGCCTGAAGACGGTCGTCTCGATCGGCGAGATCGAGGCGCTCCAGGACGCCGTCCGCGAGGTCTACATCGACGAGATCCTGCAGCGCTGGGTGGTCGACCTCGTCCGCGCGACCCGTGAGCTCGACGCGGTCGCGATCGGCGCCTCCGTCCGCGGCTCGCTGGCGCTCGAGCGCGCCGTCCGCGCCTGGGCCCTGATCCACGGCCGCGACTACGCCGTCCCGGACGACGTCGACGACCTCTTCCTGCCGGTCATCGGCCACCGGGTCGTCTTCACGCCCGCGTTCCTGGTCGAGGCGCGAAAGCTCGGCTGGGCGCGGACGATGGACGAGCTGCAGCGCCGCTGCCTCGAGCTGGCCCCGCGCCCCGAGGTCGAGCCAGCCGCCGAGGTCCTTCCCATCAGCGGGACCTAGATGCCGATCGGCGCGGCGACGTTCCCGCTGGCGCCGCGCCGGCGCCTGATCGGGCTCGCGTTCGGCTCCATGCGCAGCGCCCGCCGCGGCCGCGGGTTCGACGTCATCGGCTCGCGCGCGTACCGGCCCGGCGACGACGTGCGCGCGATCGACTGGGGCTCTTCGGCGCGGCTCTCGGCGGCGCGCGGCATGGACGAGTTCATCGTCCGCGAGCGGTTCACGGAGGAGGCACCGCGCGTCGTGGTCGTCTGCGACCGGCGGCCGTCGATGGCGCTCTTCCCGCCGGGACTGCCCTGGCTCTCCAAGCCCGAGGCGATGCGAGTCGCCGGCTCGCTCATCGCCGACTCCACACTCCGCGCGCGCGGGCTCATCGGCTACCTCGACGAGGCGTCCGGCCCCGAGGCGCCGTTCTGGCGGCCCCCGAACGCCCAGCACGAGCACTGGCGCCTCAAGGAGAGCCACCTGACGCATCCGGCGTTCGAGGCCCCGGCCGACACGCTCGCACGGATGCTCGCCTTCCTCGGCGAGCTGCGGTGGACGCTCCCGACCGGCAGCTTCGTCTTCGTCCTCTCCGACTTCCTCGAGCCGCCGACGCTTGCCGAGTGGGCGCAGGCGCTCGAGCTGCCCTGGGATCTCGTGCCCGTCGTCATCCAGGACCCGGT
>DASTZE010000143.1:0-15386 GCA_035764425.1 Gaiellaceae bacterium | reverse complement strand
ATCCGCACCGCGATCTCGCCGCGGTTGGCGACCATGACCTTCGTGAACGGCGGCACGCCGCATATTGTCCCTGCCGGTGCGCGCCGCCGATCAGCTGACCGTTGCGCGAATCCTCGCGGCCCCGCTCATCGTCGTCCTCTTTCTCGCGGATTTTCAGGGGCACGACTACTGGGCGACCGCGGTGTTCGTGGCCGCGATGGCGACCGACTGGCTCGACGGCCGGCTGGCGCGCCGCGGCGGCTACGGGACCGATCTCGGCTCGCTGCTCGACC
Organism: Gaiellaceae bacterium; assembly: GCA_035764425.1. GTDB lineage: Bacteria > Actinomycetota > Thermoleophilia > Gaiellales > Gaiellaceae > JACVRM01. The sequence goes on along the minus strand of DASTZE010000143.1, from coordinate 15,114 downwards.
CGATCGCGGACAAGATCCTCGTCCTCACCGCGCTGATCATGCTCGTCGACGAGGGCGTCTTCGCAGGCTGGATGGTGGCGATCATCGTGGCGCGTGAGTTCCTCGTGACCGGGCTGCGGCATGCGGCGCTCGAGCGCGGTGTCGTGCTGCACGCGCGCGACCTCGGCAAGCTGAAGACGTGGGCCCAGTCGACGGCGGTCGTGCTTGGCGGCCTGGCCGCGGGCGGGGCGATCGATCAGTCGATCGCGTGGTGGGCGCTCCTCGCCGCGGTGGTGCTGACGCTGCTCTCGGGCCTCGACTACGCGCGCGTGGCGCCGCGCGTGCTGCGCGGGCGCCCGGCGTAGGCCGGGTCGAGCGCGTCCTCGAGCGGCGCGGCGTTCTCGCGCATCGAGGCCGCGAGCCACGCGCTGCGGTACTGCGGCGGCATCGGGCCGTCTGAACGCTCGAGCGCCTTCGCGATCGCCTCGCGCTCATCGGGCGACGGATCGGGGGCCGCCTCGAAGCTCACGCCTGCAGGTTAAAGGCGCGCGGATCGCGTGACGATGGAAGGGGGATGAGGCGCCCCCTCGCAGCATTTGCGTGCCTCGCGTTGCTCACTGCCGGCGCGGCTGCCGCGCGGCCGCAGGCGACGACCCGCTCCTGGGCGGATCAGCAGATCCGCTTCGTGGTCGGGCATGGGCTGATGGCGAAGACCGTCGCCGGCTTCAAGCCGGACGGTCCGCTCACGCGCGGCGCGCTCAACCAGGTGGTCGCCGCGCTCGGTCGCACGGCGACCGGCGTCCCTGGCGACCCGCCGAGCACCACCGACCCGCACCAGGTGACGATCGCGCAGCTCGATTCGCGGCTGGTCGCAGGGCTCGGCCTCTCCCCGGCAGCACGGAGCTTTGCGCAGGGGGCGCGCGACGCCGGCCTGACCGTTCCGAGCCGCTTCGGCACCGAGGTCGTCGCGCGGCTGATCGGGCTGCGCTTCAACCATCCGACCGGCCAGGACAACCTCGAGCTCCTGCCGAGCCAGACCGCGACGCGCGCCGAGGCGGCGTTCTCGGTCGCGGCGGCGCTCCAGCTGAGCGACGACCAGCGGCAGCTCGTGCTCGACGAGTCGTCGGCGTTCGTGCTGCCGGAGCTGTCCGCGTGGCAGGTCGACGTCCTCGACACCGCCGTGAAGCTGATCGGCTTCCCATACGTCTGGGCCGGGACGAGCGACAAGCCGCAGTCGCCCACCGGAACGCCGGTGCCCGGCGGCTTTGACTGCTCCGGCTTCGCGTGGCGCGTCTTCAAGCTGCAGCCCTACGCCGACGGAGGCGTGCTCGCCACGACGCTGAACGGCCGCACCGCGGCCGAGATGGCCGGCGAGGTGCCCGCGTCCGAGCGGGTCGCGTACGCGAAGCTGCAGCCGGCCGACCTGATGTTCTTCTCGTCGGGCGCCAAGAAGGCGGCCGCCGTCGACCACATGGGCATTTACCTCGGCGGCGGATGGATGATCCATTCGTCGCGCTTCGGCGTCGCGCTGGCGCCGGTGACGGAGGGCTATTACCGCACCGGCTTCACGTGGGGCCGGCGGCCGCTGGCCGAGGCTGGCCTGACCTAGCCGGCGCGGGCGATCGTCGCCGACGTCGTCGCCGCGATGATCGCCGCCAGCATCTCCCTGATGGCCGAGCGGACCGCCTCCGATGCCCAGTCGCCGTCGGCGATGCGTTCCGCGTTCACCTCGAGCTCTGCCCGGGTGATGCCCACGTGGTCGGCGTCGATGACCTTCGCGCCGAGCGCGTGCAGGAGCGCGACGAGTGCGCCGGTCCGTGCGTCGGCCGTGGCGCCCGCACGGAGCGCCTCGCCGAGGTCGGCCCTGACCGCGTTCTCGTGGGCCGCGTCGGCTGCAGGCCAGCGATGCCTCGGGAAGATGCCGCAGATCCGCCCCGCCTCTTCGCGGACCAGGCCACCGTGGACGAGCCGCTCGTAGAGGCGTGGGCGGAGCCTCCTCGCCAGCGGTGCCAGGACGTCCTTTGGCTTGCGTCCATGATTTCTGTCCACGGTCGCCAACGCCTCGTCGAGGAGCACGTCGGACGTCGCACCCCCGTCGAGGACGAGCAGCCGCCCGTCTGCGGACACCTGCACGTGGTGACCTAGCGTCAGGTCGACCAGCATCGCAGCGCCCAGGGCGAGGTCGGCTCGGTTCGCCGGGACCGCCAGCCTCCCGCTGCGATCATCGGTCAGGAGCAGAAGCAGATCCTCTGCGAGCAGCATGATGCGCCTCCTTTCGCAACCACCACCACTGTCGCGCGGCGACGCGTCCCGCGCATCGGGACCCGGTACTGACGCTAGAGCGGGATGTTCCCGTGCTTGCGCGGCGGGCGCCGCTCGCGCTTCGTCAGCGATGTCTCGAGTGCGTCGATCAGCACCGGACGCGTGCGCCGCGGCTCGATGACGTCGTAGACGTAGCCGCGCTCCGCGGCGACGTACGGGTTGGCAAAGCGCTCGCGGTAGTCCGCGATCAGCTCGGTCCGCCGTTCGGCCGGATCCCCGGCCTCCTCGAGGTCGCGGCGGAACACGATGTTGACCGCGCCCTCCGGGCCCATGACCGCCACCTCGGCGGTCGGCCAGGCGAAGTTGAAGTCGGCGCGGATGTGCTTGGAGCTCATGACGTCGTACGCACCGCCGTACGCCTTGCGCGTGATCACCGTCAGCTTCGGGACGGTCGCCTCGCAGTACGCGTACAGCAGCTTCGCACCGTGGCGGATGATCCCGCCCCACTCCTGCGCGGTCCCCGGTAGGAAGCCGGGGACGTCCACGAAGGTGACGAGCGGGATGTTGAACGCGTCGCAGGTGCGGACGAAGCGCGCGCCCTTCACCGACGAGTCGATGTCGAGCACGCCGGCGAGCGCCTTCGGCTGGTTCGCGACGACGCCGACGACGTGGCCACCCAGCCGGGCAAAGCCGCAGACGAGGTTCTCGGCCCAGCGCTCGTGCACCTCGAGGAAGTCACCGTCGTCGACGACCTTCGTGATCACCTGCTTGATGTCGTACGGCTTGTTCGGGTTGTCCGGGATGATCCGGTCGAGCTCGTCGTCCTCACGGTCGCTCGGATCCGCGGCCTCGAAGAAGGGCGGCGGGTCGAGGTTGTTCTGCGGCAGGAACGAGATCAGGTAGCGCGCGTCCTCGAGGCACGACTCCTCGTCCGACGACACGAAGTGCGCGACGCCCGACTTGGCCGCGTGCGTAGCGGCGCCGCCGAGCTCCTCGAACGTCACCTCCTCGCCCGTAACGGTCTTCACCACGTCGGGGCCGGTGATGAACATGTACGACGAGCCCTCGACCATGAAGACGAAGTCGGTCATGACCGGCGAGTACACGGCGCCGCCGGCGCACGGGCCCATGATCAGGCTGATCTGCGGGATGACGCCCGAGGCCTGGACGTTGCGCCAGAAGATCTCCGCGTAGCCGGCGAGCGAGACGACGCCCTCCTGGATCCGCGCGCCGCCGGAGTCGTTGATGCCGATGACCGGGCAGCCGTACTTGGCCGCCATGTCCATGATCTTGCAGATCTTCTCGGCGAAGACCTCGCTCAGCGAGCCGCCGAAGACGGTGAAGTCCTGCGAGAAGACGAAGACCTTCCGCCCGAAGATCGTTCCGTAGCCGGTGACGACCGCGTCGCCGTACGGGCGCTTCTCGAGCATCCCGAAGTTCGACTCCCGGTGGCGGACGTAGCGGTCGAGCTCGACAAACGAGCCCGGGTCGAGCAGTTTCTCGGCGCGCTCGCGCGCGAGCAGTTTGCCCGCGGCGTGCTGGCGCTCCACCGCCTTCGCGCTGCCTGCGTGCAGCGCCTCGTCGCGCAGCTCCTCGAGGTGCTCGAGCTTCTCCTGCGTCGTCTGCTCGTCGACGCCCGGCCTGTCCTCGGTCGCGGCCATGACCCCTAGTATCGCGCTGGTGAGCCCGGTACCGCTCGACCGCTCCGCGCTCTGGCCGTACGAGGACGGCGAGCCCGGGGACTTCTACTACTCGCGCTACGGCCATCCGACCGGCGCTGCCGCCGAGGAGGCGCTCGGCGCGCTCGACGGCGGCGAGGCGCTGCTGTTCGGATCAGGCTCGGCGGCGGAGACTGCGGTCCTGCTCGGGCTGCTCGACCCCGGGTCGACCGTGGGGGTGACGCAGGGCGGTTACTTCGGAACGGTCGTGCTCATGCGCTACCTGGAGCGCTGGGGCCTGCGCTTCGTCGAGTTCGACCAGGCCGGCCCGCCGCCCGACGGCGTCGACCTGATCTGGCTCGAGGCGCCGTCGAACCCGATGCTGACCTTCCCCGACCTGGAGGCGGCGGCCGCCCATCCGGCGCCGGTCATCGTCGACGCGACGGCGTCCTCGCCGATCCTGCTGCGGCCGCTCGAGCACGGGGCCGACCTCGTGCTGCACAGCGCGACGAAGTACCTGGGGGGCCACTCGGACGTGTTGCTCGGCGCGGTCGTGTGCCGGGACGACACGCATCACACGCGGCTGCTCGAGCTGCGCAACCGGACCGGAGTCGGCGCAGCCGCCGATCCGGCCTGGCTCCTGCTACGGAGCCTCGAGACGCTCGACCTGCGTGTGCGCCGCCAGTCCGCGACGGCGCTCGAGCTCGCCCGGCGCCTCGCGGCCGACCCGCGTGTGGCACAGGTGCGCTACCCCGGCCTCGGCAATCCTCTCGCCGAGCGGTGGATGGAGGGAGGCTTCGGGGGCCTGCTCTCCTTCGACGTCGCCGCCGGCGAGGAGGCGGCGAGGCGCGTGGAGACGGCGACGCGGTTGATCACGAACGCGACGAGCCTCGGCGGCACGTCGTCGCTCATCGAGTCGCGCTACCGCTGGGAGTCGGACCGCGTCCCGCCCAACCTGCTTCGGCTCAGCGTCGGGCTCGAGGAGGTCGAGGCGCTCTGGAGCGACCTGGATCAGGCGCTCGGCGCCTGACGGCCTAGCGAAACCGTCGGATCAGAAGGACACCCGCCGTGACCGCGGCGATGCCGAGCACGAGCACCGCTACGCCCACGGGCGGCGCGTCGGTTCGATGGCCGGCGATCGTGAGATACGTGTGCCCGTTGCCACCGGCGTCGCCTCGATACAGGGCGACGAAGAGTCCCCACAGGGCGAGAACTGCGCCTCCGGCCGCCAGAACGACGCTCCCGAGGAACCGCGCCACCCGTTCAGCATAGCGTCTCTGCTATAGGAGGGAAAAGCCGGAGGTCGGACTCGAACCGACGGCCCACGGTTTACAAAACCGTTGCTCTGCCAACTGAGCTACTCCGGCCTGAACCGGATGGTAGCCCGGCTTACTGCAGGACTTGCCGCGTCCGCTGGTGGGCGATGATCTTGCGCTTCACGCGCTGGAGCGCGTTGTCGATCGTCTTCGTGTCGCAGGCGAGCTCCTCGGCCATCTGCTCGTAGGACGAGCCCTCGAGGTACAGCCGCAGGGCGTCTGACTCGAGCTTCGACAGCCCCGTCCCGAGGCAGAAGACCAGGCTCTGCAGCTCCTCCGTGGAGATCACACACGTCGACGGGTCGTCGACGCTCGGCCCCGGCAGGGCGTCGCCGAGCGTGCAGTCGCTGTCGGAGTCCTGCCCGGCCGGCGTCTGGCTGAAGGACACGTACGTGTTCAGCGGCGAATGCTTGAAGCGCGTCGCCGTCTTGATCGCCGTGATGATCTGGCGCGTCACGCACAGCTCGGCGAAGGACCGGAACGACGTCTCCTTGTCCGGACGGAAGTCGCGCACGGCCTTGTACAGGCCGATCAGCCCCTCCTGGATGAGGTCGTCACCGTCGCCGCCCGCGAGGAAGTACGAGCTCGCCTTCAGGCGAACGAAGCCGGTGTAGCGGCGGATGAGCGCGTCGAGCGCCTGGCCGTCGCCGTTGCGCGCACGCATGGCGAGCTGCAGATCCTCCAGCTCGCGCTGGATGCGCTGCGGGGTGCGAGTCGCGCGGGTCGCCGTCTGTGGGGCCATGTCCGGGAGTCCTCTCTGGCTCTCGGGCAAAGCGGAAGCAGCAGGGTTGCTCCTCCCTAGCCTCACCCTCAGCTTGAGGGCAAGTTAGCAAGGACCGGAAGGTTTTACAAGTCTTTTGCAAAGGTCCCGGTTGAGCGACTTACTTGCGACCCCTGCGAAGGCGCTCTAGCCAGGCACGCGTCTGCTCGTCGACCCGATCGGCCAGCCGCGAGGGCTGCGGCCTGCTCTCGCCCATGTCGCCGAGCTCGGCGGCAAAGAGCTTCGACGTGACCTTCATCACCTCCTGCCCCGAGGTTCCGCGCACGGCGATGTCCGAAGACACGAGCATGACCTGCTCGGTGGCGCGGTGCTCGGCCGCCAACCGCTCGAGCACGGCGTCGGCGTCCGGCGCGTAGCGGACGGACAGCGCACCGTACTCCTTGTTGGTCCCCGGCCCGTCGAAGACGACCACCCCGCGCACGCCCCTCAGCGCAACGAACGACGCCAGCCGGTCGACGAGCTCGGCCGGCTCCTCGATCCCGGACGCGCGCAGGACGTTGTAGCCGTCGAACAGGTAGAGCGTCGGGTCAGCCACGCTGGCGGCGCGCCTCGTAGAGGAGCAGCGCGGCGGCGACGCTGACGTTCAGCGAGCCGACCTCGCCACGGAGCGGGATGGATACCTGCTCGTCGCACGCCCGGCGGACGAGCGGACGCAGGCCTCGCCCCTCGGCGCCGAGCACGAAGGCGGCGCCGTCGGCGAAGGTCGTGTCCCACATCGACGCGGGTGCGTCTGCGGCCGCTCCGTAGACCCACAGGGAGGGCCCCTTCACCTCGGTCAGGTAGCGGGCCAGGTTGGTGACGACGGCGACCGGCACGTGCTCGACGGCCCCTGCCGAAGTCTTCGCGACCACCGCCGTGACGCGCGCCGACCCGTGCTCGGGAACGACGACGCCGGTCGCCCCCGCCCCCTCCGCGCTGCGGCAGACCGCGCCGAGGTTGCGTGGATCGCTCACGCGGTCGAGGCAGACGAGCAGCGGCGAGTCCGTCGCCGCGAGCTCCCACGCATCTGCGTAGCGGTACGGCTCCGCGCGCGCGACGACGCCCTGGTGGTCGCGCGTGCCGGCGAGGGCGGTCAGCTCGCGCTCGGGCTTGACGTGGACGCGTACGGTGCTCTCCTCGAGCCACGGTTCGGACGCCGCCGAGCGCTCGGTGGCCCAGATCTCGAGCGCCTGGCGGCGGCCGCGCAGCAGCTCGCGCACCGCGCGGCGGCCGTAGACGAGGTCACCGGTCACGCCCGCGGCACAAGCTGGAAGCCGCCGTCCCCCTGGACGTCGCGGACGACCCAGCCGGCCGCTTCGATCTCGGCGCGCAGCCGGTCGGCCTCGGCCCAGTCGCCGGCGGCGCGGGCCACGGCGCGCTGCTCGGCCAGCACGCGCACCTCGTCCGGCGCGGCCGCGGAGTCGGCCAGCGACTCGAGCCCGAAGACGGCGAGCGCGTGCCGAAGCAGGTCGTGGTCGCGCCACTCGTGCATCACGGCGAGCGCCTCGGGCGTGTTGAAGTCGTCGTTCAGCGCCGCCGCGAACCGCTCCCAGGCCCCTTCCGGCGCGGGCTCCGATGGCGAACGGAACACGTCGCGGAAGCGCTCTGCCCGCGCGGCCGCCTGCTCGAGGTCGGCGTCGGAGTAGTCGATCGGCTTCCGCCAGTGCCCGGTCATGAAGTAGATGAGCAGCGTCTCTCGACCCACGCGGTCGATCGCGTCGCGGAGCGTCTCGAAGTTGCCGAGCGACTTCGACATCTTGTCGTCGCCCACCGGGCGCAGCAGCCCGTTGTGCGCCCAGATGCGCGCGAACTCGTGCCCGAGCGCACGGGACTGCGCGATCTCGTTCTCGTGGTGCGGGAAGACCAGGTCGAGCCCGCCGCCGTGGATCTCGAAGACCGGCCCGAGCAGCTCCTCGGCCATCACCGAGCACTCGATGTGCCAGCCCGGCCGCCCCGGCCCCCACGGGGAGTCCCACATCGTGTCCTCGCCCGGCTTGTTCGCCTTCCAGAGCGCGAAGTCGCGGGGGTCCTCCTTCAGCGGGTTCGCCTCCTGCTCCTCGACCTCGTCGGGGCGCTGGCCGGAAAGCTTCCCGTACTCCGGATCGCTCGCCACCCGGAAGTAGACGTCGCCGTCCACCTCGTACGCAGCGCCGCGGCGGATCAGCTCCTCGATCGCGGCGACGATCTCGGGCACCATCTCGGTCGCCTTCGGCAGCGCGTCCGGCTGCCCGAGGCCGAGGTCGCCGGTGTCCTCGAGGTACCACTGCGTCGCGCGCTCGGCGAGCGCCGCGCTGTCGCCCGGCGCGGCCTCGTAGATCTTGTCGTTGATGTCCGTGATGTTGTGGACGAGCTTCACCTGGTAGCCCGTCATGCGCAGCCACGAGCGCAGCCACATGCCCAGGACGAACGGCCGCGCGTTGCCGATGTGGGCGCGCGCGTACACGGTCGGGCCGCAGAAGTACATGCGGATCGGCCCGGGCGGCTCCGGCAGGTCGTCCTTGTGGCGGGTGAGCGTGTTCTGCAGGCGCATGGGAGTCACGTTAGACGCTCGCAGGCGACCGCCTCCCACGCACTGCGGGAGCCCCATCGCCAGCGGCGGGTGAGCTTCACGCCGGCTCACGCGTCCGGGTGACGACACCCGGCCGCGAACGGGCGAAGGTGCGAGCAGGATGCGTCGCACCACGAAGCCGCACGCCCTGGCCCTGGCGTTCGCCGCCGCCGCCGCCGTCCTCACGGCGCTGCCCGCCCGCGCGGACGAGCCGACGCCGCCGGTCCGGCACGGCGTGCATGTCCAGGGGAAGGCGAACGCCATCATCCACGGGCGCCGTGCCCGGCGGGCACCCTCGGCGCCAGTGTCCTGCAGCACGCCCGGCGGGACGAACTTCGCCACCGACTGCGCCGGCCCGATGCCGGTCAACGAGCCGGCGATCGCGACGAACGGGAGCCAGTTCGTGGCGGGCGCAAACGACTACAACTCCTGGAACGGCCAGGGACAGGACGGCTTCTACTGGTCGAGCGACGGCGTCACCTGGAACGACGACGGCCCGCTCGACGTCTTCCCGCATCGTCAGAACGGCGCGGCCGGCGACCCGGGGGTCGCGATCGATGCGGCCGGGATCGTCTACTACTCGTCACTGCTCTTCGATCCGCAAGACTGCTCGTTCGGGGGCGTCGAGCTCCTGCGCCGCGACCCAGACACGGGCGCGTGGACCTACACCCAGCTCGCCGACAACACGAGCAGCGCCTTCCAGGACAAGCCGTCCATCGCGCTCGGGCAGGGCACCGTCTACGTGTCGTGGTCGCATTTCGGCTCCTGCACCGGCGAGAACGTCACCTCGCCGATCGAGGTCGCCACGGTGCCGACCGGGGCGCAGTCCGTTCCGCCCACCGCGGTGCTCCACGTGCCGGGCTCGACCTACTCGCAGGGCTCGTCCGTCGCGGCCGACGGAAGCAGCGGCTTCTGGATCACCTGGGAAGAGTTTCCGACCGCGGCCTCGATGAGCGGCGAGATCCGGCTCGCGCACTGGTCCGGCGGCTGGCAGCCCTTCCCGTCCAACGGCGGCGCCACCTGGGAGACGATCAGCCCGTCGGGCTTCCGTGATCTGCCCAACCCGCTCTCCGGGTTCGACTTCCGGACCGACTCGTTCCCGGCGCTCGCCATGGTCGGCGGTGCCCCGTGGGTCGCGTGGGCCTCTTCGGATGGCGGCGTCGGGCGCGTCCACCTCTGGTCGGGCGGGACAGGCGCGCCGGCCGTGTCCGACACGGGCGGCGACCAGTTCTTCCCGGCGATCGCCGCGGACGGCTCCGGCGGCGCGTTCGTCTCGTACGGGCAGACGGCGGCGGGCGGCACGTACGACTGGTACCTCGCCCACGGAGCGGACGTCAGGCGCGTGTCGCAGACCTCGTCGACCCCGAACGACGACCCGTTCTTCGCCGGTCAGTTCGTCGGCGATTACAGCGGCATCGCCGTGCGCGACGGCAAGCCGTACCCGATCTGGACGGCGGTCGTCCCGGGCGCCCTCTTCCCCCAGATGAAGGCGATGACCTTCGCGGGCGGACGCGATGCCGTCGCCCCCGGCGCCCCGGCCCTGGCAGCGCCGACGGCCGGCAACAGTTTGATTCACCTGCGGTGGACACCGCCGGCGGACGACGGCGGCTCCACGATCACCGGCTACCGAATCTACCGCGGCACCGCGCCGGGCACGGAGACGCCGCTCGCCACCATAGGTGCGGCGGCGTCATGGGACGACACGAGCGTCAGCGCCGGGACGCTCTACTACTACCGCGTCGCGGCGATCAACGCTGCCGGCGAAGGGACCCTCTCGAACGAGGTCTCGCTGACGGCCGACCTGACCATGCCGATCGTTCCCGGCGGCAGCCCCGTCACCGTCACGACCGCAACAGCGGGCGAGAACGCACGACTGACGTTTGCCGGCACCGCCGGTGAGCTCGTGAGCTTCCAGCTCACCGCGAACACGTTCCCGAGCGGCACGCTTGCGCTCGTCCGGCCAGACGGCTCGTCCACGTCGCTGAAGCCGTTCGCCGGCTCCAGCGCCTTCTTCGACCGCACCCAGCTGACGGCCGGCGGGACGTACACGCTGGTGGTCGACCCGACCGGGACCGCCGTCGGCACCGTGACCGTCACGGCGTTCGTCGTCCCGCCCGACGCGACGGCGGCCACGACCCCGGGTGGGCCGGCCGTCACCGTCTCGACGACGGTGCCCGGCCAGAACGCGCTCCTCACCTTCCCCGGCACGGCCGGCCAGGCGGTCGCCCTCCAGCTCAGCGGCGTGACCGTCTCGAGCGGGACGGCCTCGCTGGTGGCCCCCGGTGGGGCGGTGCTCGCGACGAAGTCGTTCGGCGTGAACGGGGCGTTCCTCGACCGGACCGTGCTTCCCGCCACGGGGACGTACTCGATCGCGATCGACCCGAGCGGCGCGGCCGTCGGCAACGTGACCGCGACCCTCTACGACGTCCCGCCCGACGTGACCGGGTCGATCACGGTGGGTGGCGCGCCCGTCTCGGTGACGACCACCGCGCCCGGGCAGAACGCGCGCCTGACGTTCGCCGGGTCGTCGGGTGAGACGGTCGGGCTCGCCGTCTCCGGCGTCACGATCCTGAGCGGCGCGGTCTCGATCCTGCGGCCGGACGGCACGACGCTGGCGACGAAGTTCTTCTCGACGAGCGGGACGTTCGTCGACGGCACGCCGCTGCCCGCGACCGGCACGTACACCGTCGTCGTCGACCCCTCGGACGCCCTGACCGGCAGCGCGACCCTGAAGCTCGCCGACGTGCCGCCGGACATCGTGCGCACCATCACCGCGGGCGGGCCGCCTGTGTCGGTCACCACCACGGCGCCGGGGCAGAACGTGCGCCTCACGTTCACCGGCAGCGCGGGCCAGTCGGTCAGCCTGCAGCTCACAGGCGTCACCATCGCGAGCGGAACGTTGTCGTTCCTGCGCCCGGACGGAACGACGCTCGCAGTCAAGTCGTTCTCGGCCGGCACGTCGTTCGTCGACCCGATCGCCCTGTCGACCGCCGGCACGTACACGATCCTCATCGACCCGGCCAACGCGGCCGTGGGCTCGCTGACCGCGACGCTCTACGACGTGCCGCCGGACGTGACCGGCACGATCAGCGCCGGCGGGCCGCCCGTGCACGTGGCCACGACCGTGCCCGGCCAGAACGCGCGGCTGACGTTCGACGGCGCTGCCGGCCAGGCCGTGACGGTGACGCTGAGCGTCATGACCATCCAGAGTGGGACGGTCTCGATCCTCAGGCCCGGCGGAGCGACGGTCGTGATCAAGTTCCTGTTCGCGCCGGGAGGCACCGCCACCGCAACGCTCCCGGTGACCGGCACGTACACGATCCTCGTCGACCCGTTCAACGCCGCCACCGGCGCGGCCAACGTCGCGCTGACCTAGCGCTACGCGCACCGCTTCACCCCGTCGTGACGATGCGCGGGGCCGGCGCACGCGCGATCGTCACGCTCATGTGTCGCTGGCTCGCCTACTCGGGCACCCCGGTGCCGATCAACGATCTCCTCACCCAGGGGGAGTACTCGCTGCTCTACCAGAGCCTCCACTCACGGCTCGGCGCCGAGACGACGAACGGCGACGGCTTCGGCGTCGGCTGGTACGGCGTGGGCGACGCGCCGGGTGTCTACCGCAGCATCGAACCGGCCTGGAACGACTTCAATCTTCGCAACATGGGCGCGCACATCCGGTCGGGGCTCGTCTTCGCCCACATCCGCGCCTCGAGCGGCACCCCGGTGCAGCAGACGAACTGCCACCCCTTCGCGCACGGCCGCTGGCTGTTCATGCACAACGGCGCCGTCCACGACTTCGCCAAGGTGAAGCGCGACCTCGTCCTGCAGATCGACGCGTCCCTCTACCCGAACATCCTCGGCTCGGCCGACTCGGAGGTGCTCTTCTTCCTGGCCCTCACGTTCGGGCTCGAGGATGATCCGCCGGCGGCGATCGCGCGCACGATCGGCCTCGTCGAGCAGGTCGGCCGCGAGCACGAGGTCGAGTTCCCGTTCCAGGGCACGATCGCGACCAGCGACGGCGAGCGCATCTGGGCGTTTCGCTACTCGAGCGAGGGCAAGTCGCGCACGCTCTACTTCTCGACCAAGGTCGAGACGCTGCGCGAGCTCTATCCCGAGGTGGCGTTGGTGCACGACCTCGACGACGAGAGCCGGCTCGTCGTCTCCGAGCCGCTGGGCGAGTTTCCCGGCGTCTGGAACGAGGTGCCGGAGTCGAGCTGGGGCGTCATCCAGCCCGGCCAGGACGAGCTGCATGCGTTCCAGCCGGTCTCGCCGGTCAGTGCCTGAACGCCTTCGTCGTCGTCTCGTCGTGAATCGGCCCGCCCTGGCGCTCCAGGTGCGGCAGCTGCCGCTTCAGGTCCGCGACGAGCATGTCCGCCATGTCGTGCGTGAAGCCGCGCCGGACGACGACGCGCAGCACGGCGAGGTCGGTCCGGTTCTCCGGGAACGTGTACGGCGGCACCTGCCAGCCGCGCTCGCGCAGCGCCCGTGACACGTCGAAGACGCTGTACGACGTGACGCCGTCGTTCAGCGTGAACGCGAACACCGGCAGCTGGTCGCCGTGCGTGAGCAGCCGGAACGGGCCGAGCTCCTCGATCTGACCGGCGAGGCGGGTCGCGACCTCGCGCGCGTAGCCCTGCACGCGCACATACCCGTCGAAGCCGAGGCGCAGGAAGTTGTAGTACTGGGCGACCACCTGGGCGCCCGGCCGCGAGAAGTTCAGCGCGAAGGTCGGCATGTCGTCGCCGAGGTAGTTGACGTGGAACACGAGATCCTCGGGGAGCGCCTCGGCGTCGCGCCAGATCGCCCAGCCGACGCCCGGGTAGACGAGCCCGTACTTGTGCCCCGAGGCGTTGATCGATGCGACGCGCGGCAGCCGGAAGTCCCACTCGAGGTCGGGGTCGATGAACGGCGCGACGAAGCCGCCGGAGGCGCCGTCGACATGCAGCGGCACGTCCAGCCCGGTGCGCTCCTGGAGGTCGTCCAGCGCCGCCGCGATCTCGGCCACGGGCTCGTAGGCGCCGTCGAACGTGGAGCCGAGGATCGCCACGACCCCGATCGTGTTCTCGTCGCAGCGCGCCGCCGCCTCCTCCCCGTTCAGCATGAAGCGGTCGCCCTCCATCGGGACCAGGCGCATCTCGACGTCCCAGTAGTTCGCGAGCTTCTCCCAGCAGACCTGGACGTTGATGCCCATGACGATGTTGGGCTTGTCGACGGGCTTCCCCTCGGCGCGGCGCGCCTTCATCCAGCGACGCTTGAGCGCGAGCCCTGCGAGCATCGCCGCCTCGCTCGAGCCGGTGGTCGAGCACCCGGTGCCGACGTCCGCCTTCGGCGCGTGCCAGAGGTCGGAGAGGATGTTCACGCAGCGCATCTCGAGTGCCGCGGTCTGCGGGTACTCGTCCTTGTCGATCATGTTCTTGTCGAGCGTGGCCTCCATGAGCGAGCGCGCCTGCGGCTCCATCCACGTCGTCACGAACGTCGCCAGGTTGAGCTGCGCGTTGCCGTCCAGCATCAGCTCGTCGCGGATCGCCTGCTCGGCCGCGTCCGGTGGGATGCCGCCGTCGAGCAGCGAGTGCCGCGGCAGCTTGTCGAGCTCGAGATCGACGATGGGCGTCGGCTTCAGCAGGGTCATGGCTCCTCCAGCGGGTAGGGGGCGCCGGCGGCTCCCGGCGCCCCACGTATTGCGCTCAGGCCTTGGCGGCCTCGCCGGCCTTGAAGCCGACGGCGATCAGGTCCTTGGGGTGGATCCACTCGTCGGCCAGCACGAACCCGCCCGCGCGGCCGATCGCATCGCGGAGCCCGATCGCCCAGCGGTGCTCGATCAGCCCGATCGCGACCGTGGCCCCGTCAGGGATCATGTCGGCGACCTACCCGACGTCGTCCGAGTCGATCAGGTGGCCATCCTCGCCTGCTGCGGCGCCCGCGAGCGCTCCGGCGTCGACCATCTCCTCGTCCCCGGTGCCGAGGCCGATGAGGGCGCCGATGACGGCGCCGAGCTCCATCGCCTCGTCGGTCGTGAGGTCGCTCGTCTGGACGGTCGTGACGTTGCCGTCGTCGTCCTTCCTGACGACGAGCAGGTCGACGAGCCGGACGATGTCGGCCTCCTTGAGCCGCTGGAGCTCCGCAAGCGCCTCGCCGCGGAACTTCGGCTCGTTGAAGCCGACGATGAGCATCTGGACAGGCCCGAACGGGAAGCCCGTCGTCTCCTCGGTGGCGCTCATGTCTGCCCCAGAAGCTTGGCCTTCTGGACCTCGAACTCGGCGTCGGTGAGGATCCCCTTCGACTTCAGGTCGGCGAGCTTCTCGAGCTGCTCGTAGACCTCGTCCGGGTTCGCGGCCGGCGCGGGCGCCGCCGCGGGCGGCGGCGGTGCGGCGTACTGCTGCTGCTGGGACTGCTGCTGCTCGAGCTCGTCGATCCGGGCGTTCTGGTCCTCCTGCGCGTACTGGCTCCGCTGCCGGCTCTTGCCGGCGTAGTAGGCCGCTCCGCCCACGACCGCGGCGCGCGCGAGCGGGCGTCGTCGCATCATCATCCCGTGACTCTCCTTCCTGTGGCTCGGGGCTACCGCGACATTATCCCCGCGCAGAACGGCGGCGT
>DASTZE010000142.1:0-25499 GCA_035764425.1 Gaiellaceae bacterium | reverse complement strand
CGGCCTCGCGCTCCTCGTGCTCGTGCACGAGGCGGGCCACTTCTTCGCCGCGCTCGCGGTCGGCATGAGCCCGCGCAAGTTCTACATCGGCTTCCCGCCCGCGATCGTGAAGCGGAAGCGGAACGGCGTCGAGTACGGGATTGGCGCGATCCCGCTCGGCGGCTACGTCCGCATCCCCGGCATGCACCGCCCCGCGCCCCAGGACGTCGACCTGCACTTCGGCCCGGCGCGCCACGAGCGCCCCGAGCTAACCGTGCCGCTCGAACGGCTGCGCCGCGCACTCGTCGTCAACGACCTGATCGCCGCCCAGCACGAGCTCGAGGTCCTCGACCACGCGGTACGGCGCGCCGACCTCTCGCCGCAGGCACTGCGCGCCGCCGAGCGCGGGCTGCGCGACATCGGCGACGCGCTTGCGCCCGACGCGTACTGGCGGCAGGCGATCTGGAAGCGGATCGTCGCCATCGCCGCGGGCCCGGCCGCGAACATCGTCCTCGCGCTCGTGCTCTTCACGGCCCTGTTCGTCATGACGGGCGGCGCGGCGACCTCGCAGGTCAGCTCCGTGCGCAGCGGCTATCCGGCCGTTTCCGCCGGCCTGCATCCGGGCGACCGTGTGCTGGCCATCGACAACAAGCCCGTTTCGCCCGGCGGCATCGCGAAGGCGATCAATGACACGAAGGGCAAGCCGGTTCCCGTGATCGTCGCCCGCGGCAAGGAGCTGGTCGAGCTCGGCCCGATCCGCGCCCACAAGGACTCGGACGGCATCTACCGGTTCGGTTTCATGCTCGACCGCAAGAACCTGACCTTCCCCGGCGCCGCGTGGCAATCCGTGCGCCTCACGGGCCTCGTCACCAAGGAGATCGGGCTGTCGCTGTCCCGGCTCGTGCACGGCAGCGGGCGCAAGGACATCTCCAGCCCGGTCGGCATCGTCCAGGGCTCGTCGGCCGCGATCGACCAGGGCACGGAGAGCTACCTCTGGGTGCTCGGCCTGCTCAGCCTGTCGCTGGCGCTGCTCAACCTGCTGCCGCTGCTGCCGCTCGACGGCGGCCACATCCTGTTCTCGATCATCGAGGGCGTGCGCGGACGCGCGGTCGGCCGGCGCGTCTACGAGCGGGTCTCCGCGGTCGGCCTTGCGGTCGTCCTCTTGCTCTTCTTCATCGGCCTCTCGAACGACATCGGCAGACTAGGGAGTTAGTGCCCCTTCCGGCAGTGAGCCCGTCGTCCCCGGCGGCCGCTGAGCGGCGCCATGTGTCGTCCTCAGTCGCCCCGATGCTGACAAGCATCGAGGCTCCCTGCGTCCTAGCCTGGCTTGCTCATCGACCCCCGGGAACGGGGGCGCACTACCGGAAGGGGCACTGATGGCCTCCGAGCTGGGCATCAACGTCGGCGGCGTGCCCGTCGGCGGCGGCGCGCCCGTGGTCGTCCAGTCGATGACGCTGACGCCGACGCGCGATGTCGAGGCGACGGTCGGCCAGATCGCCGCGCTCGCCTCGGCCGGCTGCGAGATCGTCCGCTGCGCGGTGCCGAAGACCGAGGATGCCGAGGCGCTGCGCCGGATCGTCCGGCTCTCGCCGATCCCGGTCATCGCGGACATCCACTTCAACGCGAGCCTCGCCCTGAAGGCGATCGACGCCGGCGTCGCGGCGGTGCGCATCAACCCGGGCAACATCGGCGGGCCGGACAGGGTCGTCCAGGTCGTCGAGGCGGCGAGGCGCGCCGGCATCGCGATGCGCATCGGCGCCAACTCGGGGTCGTTGCCGCGCCACCTCGACGAGCTCGCGCGGCAGGACCAGGCGGAGGCGCTCGTCGCCGCCGCGCTGGAGGAGGTCGAGCTGCTGGAGCGGCTCGACTACCGCGACTTCAAGATCTCGGTGAAGGCGACGCACGTGCCGACGATGATCCGCGCATACCGGATGCTCTCGGCGAAGGTGCCCTACCCGCTGCACCTCGGCGTCACGGAGGCGGGGACGCCATTCGCGGGCTCGATCAAGAGTGCGATCGGGATCGGTGCCCTGCTCGCGGACGGCATCGGCGACACCATGCGCGTCTCCCTCACCGCCGACCCGGTCAAGGAGGTCGAGGTCTGCTGGGAGATCCTCAAGGCGCTCGGCCTGCGCGAGCGCGGCCCGGTGATGATCGCCTGCCCCTCGTGCGGCCGTGACAACGTCGGCGTCGAGACGCTGGCCGTGGAGGTCGAGGCGCGCCTGCGCGACTACCCGCAGCCGTTCGAGGTCGCCGTCATGGGCTGCGCGGTGAACGGCCCGGGCGAGGCCGGCGACGCCGATTTCGGCATTGCCGGCGGGCGCGACGTCGGCTTCATCTACGCGCACGGCCGCGTGCTGAAGAAGGTCGAGTCGCCGATCCTCGTCGACGAGCTCTTCCGCGAGATCGATGCATGGATCGAGTCGGGCATGCCGCGTCCGAAGCGCCTCAAGATGGCCAAGCCGGCCGCGCTGGCAATGGCCGAGGCGTCGCTGATTCCAGTCGAGTAAACAGACCCGGCGCACGCTCAACTAACCTCCCGGCTCGTGATCGCCCGCCTGTCACAGCTGTTCGTGCCGACGCTGCGCGAGGACCCTGCCGACGCGGAGGCGGTCAGCCACAGGCTGCTCGTCCGCGGCGGCTTCATCCGCCAGCTCACCGCCGGCGTGTGGGTGTTCCTGCCGCTCGGCTGGCGCGTGCACGAGAAGGTCGTCGGGATCATCCGCGAGGAGATGGACGGGATCGGCGCGCAGGAGATGCTGATGCCGCTGCTCACCCCCTGGGAGCTCTGGGAGCAGACGGGACGTGTCCACATTCCCGAGATCTTCCGGCTCCAGGACCGCCACGGGCGCGACATCGTGCTCCCCCTGACGCACGAGGAGACCGTCACCTGGGTCGCGCGCGAGATCTCGAGCTACCGCCAGCTCCCGCAGATGCTCTATCACTTCTCGATCAAGGAGCGCGACGAGGCACGGCCCCGCGGCGGCCTGCTGCGTGTCCGCGAGTTCATCATGAAGGACTCCTACTCGTTCGACCGCGACGAGGCCGGGCTCGAGGTCAGCTTCCGCAAGCACGAGGGCGCGTACAACCGCATCTTCCAGCGCGTCGGGCTCGAATACTCGGAGGTGCAGGCGGAGTCCGGGATGATGGGCGGCAAGGAGTCGATGGACTTCCTCGCGCCGTCGGGCTCGGGCGAGAACGTGCTCGTGACGTGCGAGAACGGGGACTACGCGGCCGACCAGGAAATTGCGCGTGGAGTGCCGCGCGATCCCGAGTTCGGCGTCCCGCTGGACGCACCCGAGGCGGTCGACACGCCAGGCGTGACAACGATCGACGAGGTCGCCGCGTTTCTGGAAGTCGATTCTGCGGCAACAGCAAAGGCGATGCCTGTCGTGACACAAAACGGGACGCTGGTTCTGGCGCTGATCCGCGGCGACGACAAGCTCGAGGACGCGAAGCTCGCCTCGGCGCTCGAGTCGGACTGGCGGCCGGCGACGCCGGAGGAGATCAAGGAGGGCTTCGGCGCCGACCCGGGCTCGATCGGCCCGGTCGGCTTCGCGGGCGAGATCGTCGCCGACGAGACGCTCCGCGACGGGCAGTTCGTCGCCGGCGCGAACGAGACCGGCCGCCACCTGCGCGGCGTCCAGGCCGGCCGGGACTACCAGGCGCGCTTCGAGGACCTGCGCCGGCCGGTCGAGGGCGACCGCTGTCCGAAGGACGGCGGCGCCCTGCGCTTCGAGACCGCGATCGAGGTGGGGCACATCTTCAAGTTCGGCAGCCGCTACTCCGAGCCGCTCGGCGCGACGTTCCTGGACGAGGACGGGCAGGAGAAGCCGCTGGCCGGGGGCTCGTACGGCATCGGCCCGGGGCGCGTCATGGCCGCCCTGGTGGAGCAGAGGTACGACGAGCACGGCATCATCTGGCCCGCTGCCGTGGCTCCCTACGACGTGCACATCGTCGCGCTCCCCGGACTGGAGGAGCGCGCGCTCGAAGCGGCGCAGATCCTGAGCGACGCGGGCAAGGACGTGCTCGTCGACGACCGTGAACAGCGGGCGGGCGAGAAGTTCGCGGACGCCGACCTGATCGGCATCCCCGTGCGGATCACGGTCGGCAAGAAGACGCTGGACGACGGCGCCGTCGACATGCGCGACCGCGCGAGTGGGGCGGACCGTAGGGTGCGCATTGCCGAGCTGGGGAGCGCAATCTAAGTGGCCCGTCGCCGCCGCTTCAGCTCGGAGCCGTTCGGCCCGACGCTCGAGAAGCTGATGAACGAGACGGGTGTGACCTACCGCTCGCTGGCGGACTCCGCCGATCTGTCCGCCGGCTACCTCAACCACATCGTCCATGGCAACCGCCCGGTGCCGGCGGACGACGTCATCGAGCGGATCGCCGCCGCACTCGGCGTCGAGCCGGAGCACTTCCGCGAGTACCGCCTGCGCCTGATCACGCAGAAGCTCGAGGCGATGCCGGAGATGGTCGACCGGCTCTACAAGCGGCTCGCGTAGAGATTTCTCCGCAAAGACCGGGGCGGCCGGCGGGCGGCGTCCGGGGCCTCCAGTACGTTGGCCGACATGGGTCGTTGGCGGCTGTGGTCGCGGCGGTCGCCGACGCGCGACGAGCCACGCGCCCCCGAGTGGGCCGACGCTCCCGGCTGGGTCGTCAAGCATGCGCGCCGCGAGGAGTGGGGCACGCGCGAGTGGCTCGAGTGGGAGGAGATCCGCAGCCGTTTCGAGCGCTGGAACGTCGAGCTCGCCCCGGACGGCGCCGGCGGCCGTCTCGCGCTTCACGCCTGCTCGCGCGACCGCGGCTGGGTCAGCGGCGAGTTCATCGAGGCCGACGACCTCAAGCCGCTCCATGCGGCGCTCCGCCGGCTCGCCCGCCAGGTCGGCGAGCGGGTGCATAGGCAGGCTGCGTAAGGTTTTTCCCTCGATCGAGGGATGCCATTCGCACGCCGAGCGGAGCTACGGTGGCCGCGCCGGCAAGGGCGTGCCGCAGGCCCTTGGCGGTACCGCAGAGGGGTCTGCTGCCCGAACACCGGGCCCCTCGCGGTTCCCCCAGCGGGGCCGGCTCCGGTGATCGCGCTTACGGCGCCGGCCCCGCCCCCCATTCCCGGAGCGTGCCAGCTTTTCGCGCCAACACAAAGGCGGCCCTCGTCAAGCCGCCTTTGTGAGGAGGGAGGTATGAGGATGCTCCCCCGGACACGTGTGTAGTCCCCGTGCGCGCCGCGGCGTAAACCCGGAAGGCCGCGTCGCGATCCGACCACGCGCACGGTCCTCGTCCTCGCCGTCGTCGTGCGCTGACCCTCGCTAAGGTGCGAAAGCCACGGGGCGTGGCGCAGCCTGGTTAGCGCGCTTGTCTGGGGGACAAGAGGTCCCCGGTTCAAATCCGGGCGCCCCGATGAGAAAGCCCTCCTAGCAGGGCTTTTTCTTTTGGCTCGGGAGCGCCCCGACCCTCCGCGCGTACGGTGGTAGTACGACTGGCGAACTGCTGCATTTGGCGAGCCCGACCTCAACGGGTTTCCGGACTACGCGAGGCGAGTCATCGCCTGAGCCAGCGGCGCGTCCCTGCCGGGCGGACCCTCCGGCCGTTCGGGACTACGTTGCGCGCGTGTCGAGATCAATCTGGCGGCTTCTTGTGCTCCGGGGCGGCTCCGCTAAGCCATGACACACCTGAGCGAATCGAGATGCGGACGGCTCGCGCCCCGCGCCGGCGGCGACCCGAACGAGGACCGAGGATGCTTGAAACGTTCTGACGCTCCCCGGGACCGGCTTGCGACCGGTGCGTGCAGCGGCAATGGCGTTACACCATTTCACCCGAGCCGGGACAGGATGAGGACCGACGCACGCCGTCGAGAGCGCCTACAAAGGATGATCCAGCTGCTCTCGCTCGCGGAGGGAAGCGGTTTCGTTCTCGCGCGACAGGATGACCAGCACGCCCAACCCCTCGTAGCCCGTGAACTGATGCGCTGCGCCGGCCGGAACGAAGGCAGCCTCTCCCTCCTCGAGCGAAATGCCGTCCCGCTCGACGGTCAGCTCGCCGCGACCGTGCAGCACCACGTACAGCTCGTCGTCCCTATGGGCGTTCTGGTGGTCGGGCTCGGGAGCGACCAGGACGTAGACCCCGACCTCGAGTCCCGGCGACGTATGGATGATCTCGTACCCGCCTCCTCGCTCGACGAGCCGTCGGCGCGTTCTCTCCACCTCGAGCGCGTTCACGTGATCAGGCTCCCGGTGAAGCAGGACGGACGATGAGCGATGTCCTCCCAGGAGGTGCGTCGCAACGCCGCAGCTCGCTCGGCGCGGAATCCAGCGCGCGGCATCCGCTCGACACCGTCGCCTGCGCCATGCACGGCGCCCGCCTCCTGCAGGTCTCCTGAGGCGCTTCGTGCGATTACCACCGGCGCGATTGTGGCCAAGCTCTTCGCAAAGGTCAATGCGGTGTCGTCATTGCCACGGCCGACTTTGCCGCTTAGCCGCGCTGGGCGAGCGTCATCGGGCGAGCAGACTTAACGGATGTCGACTTGGCCACCGCAGCCGCCAGCGAGTAGTCGGACGGGCTGCTTGTTCTGAGGCACAGACAGGAGAACAGGCGCAACCAATCCGCACCTTTTCCCGATTCCGCGCGACGCGCCTGGCGTAAGCTCTCCGCAGGCCCATGAGCGACGGATGCGGAGTGCGCGCCGCCAAGCTGCGCCCCACGGCGCCGCGACCGAGTTCATAGAAGCTGCGGGCGCAAAGGAGGTAACGGGATGACAGTCGAGGAGAGCTTCGCCAAGCTGAAGGCGGAGATCGAGAAGGCCGACCGCGAAGTGAAAGCCGCCGCGCAGGCCGAGCGAGACGAGATCAGCAGCAAGGTCGACCACGCGCGGCGGGAGGCCGACGAGCGCCTGGCCGAACTGCGGAGCAAAACCGGCAACGGCGACGCTCAGGCGACTCATTGGAAGCAGATGCAGGCGGATTGGGACCAGCACATCGCGCGCCTGCGCCACGACATGGACGAGAAGAAGGCAGGCATCGATCGCGATCGGGCCGTGCGCGATGCCGGCGACGCATACGCCGACGCGAACGACGCGATTGAGTACGCGATTTCCGCCGTCGCCGAGGCCGAGTACGCGACGATCCAGGCGCTCGAGGCGGAGAAGTACGCCCGCCAGCTTGGCGCGCCACTCTAGGGTGGCCGCGCGAGAGGCCCGCTCGGGCGGGCCTCTCGCACCCCGTTAGAGCGCCGGCTGCGCGTTCTCGGGACCCGATCCAGGAGCAGGCGTGACCTGAGCGATACGTCGCTCGGCGATCGGCGCGCGCCCTACGAGGGTTCAAATCCGGGCGCCCGGACTGGATTCGGCTGCTGCGTCTTGCGTCTGATCCGCCGGACTCTTCTCCGCGGTCAATCAGTGTAAACCCCTACGGGGTATGCGGCGAAAGCCTGCGGTCGCGGCCGGGCCCCGGGCCTATCTCTGAATGTGGAGAACCGACAGGAGGCCGCGATGTACCACCACATGAACGACTGGAACGGCTGGGACTGGTTCTGGATGGTGCCAATGATGCTGCTCTGGATCGTCGTCCTCGGCGGCGTCGTCTACGCCGCTGTCCGGCTGGCGCTGCAGCACTCTGAGAGGCCGCCGATCCCGCCCGTACACCAGTGAGCAGCCTCGTCTACGTCACCGCCGACGACTGCCATTTCTGTGAGCACGGCCGCGAGGTGCTCGACCGCATCGGTGTCGAGCGCCGTGAGGTCTCGTTCGACTCCGACGACGCGTCCGAGCTCGCCGAGCACGGGATCCCGCTCGCGTTTCTGCCCGTGCTGACCGACGGCGAGCGCGTGATCGCCTACGGCCGGTTCTCGGAGAAGCGCCTGCGCAGGGACCTGGCCGCCTGATGGACGTCCACGGAGCACCTTCCACGACGATCATGGGCGGCTCGGCGGCGGCGGCGTTCGCGGCCGGCATGATCGCGTTCTTTGCGCCCTGCTGCTCGGGCGTGATGCTGCCGAGCTACCTGGCCGCCGTCGCGGGCGGAAACCGCTTCCGCGTCGCCCGGCTGACCGCTATCTACGTGGCCGGCGTCGCCGCCGTCGTCTGGCCGATCACGCTCGGGGCGGGGGCGATCGGCCAGTGGACGAGTCGTTTCCACCCCCAGCTGTTCGTGATCGGCGGGCTGATGATGGTCTTCACGGCGATCACGCTCTGGCGCGGGTCGATGATGCCGCTGCCGATCCCGCAGCCCGAGCTGACAGGTACCGCGGGTAGCGTCTTCGTCCTCGGCGTGTTCTCCGGGGCGGCCACCGCCTGCTGCGCGCCCGTCCTCGCCGGGGCGGTCGCGCTGTCCGCGCTGAACCAGTCATGGCTCGGCGGCTTCGCGCTCGGCGGCGCCTACCTCATGGGGATCGTCACGCCGCTCGTCCTCCTCGCGCTCGTGTTCAACGGCGCGAAGAAGAAGCTCCGCGACCCGAAGCTGACGCTGGCGATCGCGCAGTACCGCAAGCGCATCAGCCTCTCCCGGCTCGTGGGCGCCGTCGTCTTCGGCGCCTCCGGGCTCTTCTTCATCGGCCTCGCGCTCGCGGGCGAGTCGCAGTCCGGCAACAGCGTCCAGCGCTGGATCAGCCGCCAGCTCAACCACCACGTCGCCACGCATGCGGGCCAGGTGCCGAACTGGGTCACCTGGCCGGCGCTCGCCGTCCTGGCGGCGCTGCTCGTCTTCCTCGTCGTGAAGCCTCGTCACAAGGAGCAACCGTCATGAGCAAGCAGTCCCGGCGGCCCAACCGGGCCGCGCGTCATCAGAAGCACGCGCAGGCGGCCAAACGCAAGCGCGAGCTGAAGAACCTCTACTGGATCATCGGGCTCGCCGTCGCGGTCGCCCTCGTCGCCGCGGTCTCCCTCATCGGGAGGGGCTCGGACGCGAACGCCGCCGGGCCGATCAAGGTCGGCGCCGTCGCGCCCCGCGTCGTCGGTCGCGACGTGCTCACCGGCGAGAAGATCGACTCCCGCCGGTTCGCGGGCAAGAACATCCTCTACTACCTGAACGAAGGCGTGATGTGCCAGGCATGCCTCACGCAGATCCAGGCGCTCCAGCAGCACTTCGGGCACCTGCAGGGCCGGCACATGATGCTCATCTCGGTCACCAACGACGACGCGGCGACGCTCGCGCAGGCCGGGCAGGACTACAAGATCGCCACACCGCTGATCGCCGACACCGACCGAAAGATCGTCAAGAGCTTCGGCGTGATGGGCGGCATCCCGGCCGGCGTCGGCATGCACATGGACACCGCCGATCACACCTTCGTCCTCGTCGACAAGACGGGGCACGTCCGCTTCGTCAAGGACTACCCGAAGATGTGGATCGACGTCGCGACGCTCCTGAAGCAGCTCCCGAAAGTGAGCTGAAGATGCTGGTCGCGACCGGACTCGGCACTCTCATTCCAATCCTGCTCGTCCTCGCATGCCCGCTGATGATGGTCTGGATGATGCGCGGCATGCACGGCCACGGCGGGCATTCGCCCGCCGACTCGAAGCCGCGCGGCCAGATGTCGCTCGAGGAGCTCACGTCCGAGCGCGACGCCCTGAACGCGGAGATCGGCAACCGCACCGAGCCTGCCAAAGTACCCCCGCAGGGTATATCGTTCAACGGGCACGACACTCCGGGCAAGGAGACACGATGAGCACCAGCACCCGCACCTACACCGTCCCGGACATCTCCTGCGACCACTGCAAGCACGCGATCGAGACCGAGGTCTCGCAGGTGCGCGGGGTCGACTCCGTCGCGGTCGACGTGAACGCAAAGACGGTCACGATCTCGGGCGAGCCGCTCGACGAGCCCGCGATCATCGCGGCGATCGACGACGCCGGCTACGAGGTCGCCGCCTAGGATGGCCGCGGTCGCAGCACCCGACGCCGGCGAGCGCGAACAGACGACGCTCGCGCTCGAAGGCATGACGTGCGCGTCGTGCGCGGCCCGCATCGAGCGCACGCTGAACAAGCTCGACGGCGTCGACGCGACGGTGAACTTCGCGACGGAGACGGCGACCGTCAGCTTCGACTCGGCACAGGTCGATCCGCAGCAACTGGTCGACGCCGTCGAACGGATCGGCTACCACGCCGGCCCGAAGGAGACCTCGCACGAGCACGCGCACGACCATGACGCGCCCGCGACCCGCCTCGTCGTCGCGCTCGTCCTCTCCGTGCCGCTCGTGCTGCTGGCGATGGTGCCGCCGCTTCAGTTCCGCGGCTGGGAGTGGCTGGCTCTCGTGCTGGCGACGCCGGTCGTCTTCTGGAGCGGCGCCCAGTTTCACCGGGCGGCGCTGCTGAACGCGCGCCATGGCGCCGCGACGATGGACACCCTCGTCTCGCTCGGCACGCTCGCCGCCTGGACGTGGTCGACGGTCGTGCTGGTCGCAGGGCTTTCCGCGGACGTCTACTTCGAGGTCGCCGCCGTGATCACGACGCTGATCCTGCTCGGCCGCTTCTTCGAGGCGCGCGCCAAGCGCCGCTCTGGTGCGGCGATCCGGGCGCTGCTCGAGCTCGGGGCGAAGGAAGCGCGTGTGCTTCGCGACGGCGACGAGGTCCTTGTCCCGGTCGAGCAGGTTCACGTTGGCGACCTGTTCGTCGTCCGGCCGGGTGAGAAGGTCGCGACCGACGGGGTGGTCGTCGAGGGCGTCTCCGCGGTCGATCAGTCGATGCTGACGGGCGAGCCCGTCCCGGTGGAGGTCGTTCCCGGCACGTCTGTCGCCGGTGCGACGATCAACACCTCCGGCCGCCTGGTCGTTCGCGCCACCCATGTCGGCTCCGAGACGGCGCTCGCGCAGATCGCGCGCCTCGTCGAGCAGGCGCAGGCGGGGAAAGCGGATGTGCAACGGCTCGCCGACCGCGTCTCCGCGGTCTTCGTCCCGATCGTGATCATGATCTCGCTCGCGACGCTCGCCGGGTGGCTGCTGGCAGGGGCCGGCGCGTCCGCCGCGTTCACCGCCGCGGTCTCCGTGCTGATCATCGCCTGCCCGTGCGCGATGGGGCTCGCGACACCGACCGCGCTGATGGTCGGCACCGGCCGGGGCGCGCAGCTCGGCATCCTCATCAAGGGGCCGGAGGTACTCGAGCGCACCCGGCGCATCTCGACGA
Organism: Gaiellaceae bacterium; assembly: GCA_035764425.1. Taxonomy (GTDB): domain Bacteria; phylum Actinomycetota; class Thermoleophilia; order Gaiellales; family Gaiellaceae; genus JACVRM01. Next base: position 14,413 of record DASTZE010000142.1, on the reverse strand, counting down.
TCGTGCTCGACAAGACCGGCACGATCACCGAAGGCCGCATGCGGCTCGTCGACACGCTTCCGCTCGACACCAGCGCAGACGCGTTGCTGAGGCTCGCCGGGGGCGCCGAAGCCGCGAGCGAGCATCCGCTCGCGCAGGCGATCGCGGCCATCGCAGCCGACAAGCCTGCAGTCAGCGAGTTCCGCAATCACGCCGGCCTCGGCATCGAGGCGGTCGTCGACGGCCGCACCGTCCTCGTCGGGCGACCGGCGTTTCTCGCGCAGTGGGCGATCGAGCTCGACGACCGCGCGCAGCGTTGGCAGGAGCAGGCGGAAATGAAGGGCCAGACCGTCGTCGCGGCGGCGTGGGACGGAACGCTCCACGGTCTGCTCGCGCTCGCCGACACGGTGAAGCCGACCTCCGAGGAGGCGATCAGCGAGCTGCGCTCGCTCGGCCTGACTCCGGTTCTGCTCACCGGCGACAACGCGCGTGCTGCCCGCGCGATCGCCGCCGAGGTCGGGATCGAAGACGTCCGCGCCGAGGTGCTCCCGTCGGACAAGGCCGACGAAGTGGCGCGGCTGCAGGCCGAAGGGGAAACGGTCGCGATGGTCGGCGACGGCGTCAACGACGCGCCCGCCCTCGCAACGGCCGATCTCGGTCTCGCGATCGGCACCGGCACCGACGTCGCGATCGAGGCATCCGACATCACGCTCGTTTCCGGCGACCTGCGCGCCGCAGCCGACGCGATCCGCCTCGCGCGCCGGACGCTCGCGACGATCAAGGGAAACCTGTTCTGGGCGTTCGCCTACAACGTCGCGGCGATCCCGCTCGCCGTCGCGGGCCTGCTGAACCCGATCGTCGCCGCGGCCGCGATGGCCGCATCATCGCTCTTCGTCGTCACCAACAGCCTGCGGCTCCGACGGTTCCGCAGCACACGGGAAGGAGTCGCATGACCACGACTGCAGACGAGCACGTCCACCACGGCTACCACGACCAGAAGGACGCTCTGATCAAGCGGCTGCACCGGATCGAAGGGCAGGTGCGCGGCATCGAGCGGATGGTCGACGAGGACCGTTACTGCATCGACATCCTGACTCAGATCGGCGCCGTCACGACCGCGCTCGAGAGCCTGGGCTTCCAGATTCTCGACGAGCATGTCCGCCACTGCGTAGCGGGCGCGCTTTCGTCGGGCGACGAGCTCGAGGCGCAGGCGAAGGCCGAGGAGCTGCTGCAGGCCGTTCACCGCTTCGCGAAGACGCGTTAGGCGCGGCCTTGTAGGAGCCCTGTTAGGGGAAATTCTTGTTTTCCGCGCTAGCGCGCGTGTAGTTCGTGCATCACGGCGTGCCCGCGGCCACGGGCGATCAGCCAGCGGTTGACCGGGAGGGTGACCGCGAACGCGAGAACGAGACTGAGCCCGAGGCTCCACCAGAAAAGGGCGTCGTCGAGACCAGCGGCCAGCGCGCCCGGGACGGCGACGATGAAGGCGTTGTCGACGATCTCCATCGTCGTGATCGACACCGTGTCGGACGCGAGTGCCAGGCGGACGGCCCGCCGCGTGCCGACTCCCGCACGAAGCACCGGGCCGATCGTCAGCGCGTAGCCGAAGAGGAACGCGAGCACGATCGAGACGGCGATGGAGGCCGTGTTTCCCCAGGCCAACGCCGTGGCGAGCACCATCCCGAGAATCTCGCCGATGGCACAGCCGGTCAGGCAGTGAACCGTCGCCTGGAACGCGCTGGACCAGAGCGACGTCGCTCGGTCTGCGCGCGCTGCCGGATCGCGCTGACGGTTCACTGAGCCTGTCCTCTCGTCGTTCAGATGCGAGCAGCCCCGGCGATGCTTTGATGTTCCACACCACTCTGCTTCGTGCCGTCGGGGCCCGCGACGACGTAGGCGATCATGGCGACGATTCCGAAGCCGAGCAGCCCGAGGGCGAGCAGCGACGCGAACCACGCCTTGTCTTCGAGCTCCCAGGTATTGAGCAGGGCAGCGATCCAGGACAGCACGGCCGCTACGGTCGCGACCAGGATCGCCAGCGACGCGACGACGATCAGCGCCAGGGCGGTCCACGCGCCGGACCCGCCGTTCACGTCGACGAACCGGCTGCCACCGACATTGATCGCATCGCTTGCCAGGGCCACCCACAGGGCAGCGATGCCGAGGGCGAGCCCCGCGCCGGCGGCAATGACCGCACCGACGAAGAGCCTCGTCACGTTCTTCTTCGACATCCGGAACGTCTCGATCGACATGGTTCCTCCTTCAGCTTTCATGGTCAGACTTGCTCCGACTCGGAGCTGGACTCGGTTGACCGCTTGCGGGCACCGGACAGGACGAGCGCGATTCCGCCCGCGAGCGCCAGCGCCCCGAGAGCGATGAACGCAGCGATGAACCACCACGCGCCCGTGACCTGGGCGGCGAGCTGCGCGTCGACACCGACGTTCCGGCTTCCGTCGGCGTTCATCACCACTGCCGACCACCGGCCACGCTTCACCGGCCAGGTGATCGTCTGGGTCCCCGTGCCGCTGGCGCGGGCCTGCCAGAAGGTCTGCCCGGTCGGCCGCGACGCCGGCGCGCCTGCGCCGAGCCGCCGGTAGTCGATCTTGAACGGATCGAAATTGATGTCGCGGAGCTCGTCGTGCTTGACGACTGCCAGATAGCGGTTGACGTCCTGGGTGCGTGCAATGCCGATGAAGAGCGGCTTGGCCGGGGTGTCGCTCGTCGCCGCGATCCGGAGTCGGACGAGCGCGTCTTCGAGGACGCCGGTGGCGCCGCCCACGTGCAGACTCTGCGTCGTCAGCGCGTATGCGGACGTCCGGTAGTGGTGCGTATGTGTGACGAAATAGCCGCTCGAGTCGCGGTTGTTCTCCAGCGCGAAGACCCCGGCGATCGCGCTGCCGAGCAATGCGAGCGCCGCGACCAGCGCCACGCTTCCGAGCACGAGGCGCCCGACCCTGCGGCCCCCGACGTGCCGCGACGGGGCTTCCGCGGGAGGGGCCTCGTCAGCCCCTGTTCCATGGTGTTCGATGATTGAGCTCATTGTGTGTCTCCTTCGAGGTGGCCAGTCGTCGGTCGAGCATTCCGCGCGCGGCGCGCCCTGACATCGGTCGGCCACCCTGATCTCGCACCCTGATTCGGGCTGCTGCGCTACGAGCGCGTCGCGCGTTCGACGGCCCGTGCGAGCTCGACGCGAGAGGCGACGCTCATCTTGCGGAAGATGTTGCGGAGATGGGACTCGACCGTCTTGTTGCTCAAGAAGAGCTGCGCGGCGATCTCGGGATTGGTTCGCCGGTCGACGACGAGCTGGGCGACCTGGAGCTCCCGTGCCGTCAACGTCTCGATGCCGACCCCGTCGGTCTTGCCGGGTCGTGTGCGGCGATGAATGCGGCGGCCGAGCTTGCCGAGCTCGCGCTCGGCCTGGTCGCGGTACCGCAGGGCGCCGCATGCGTCGAGCTCCGCGGCCGCGCGCTGCAGCTCTGCGACCGCCGCGTCCTGTCTGCCGGCCTGGGCAAGCGCCCGTCCGGCGAGCGTCCGCGAAAGCGCCTCCTCGATCGGGGCACCGACGCCCCGCGCGGCGTCCGCCGAGGCGAGTGCCTGCTCGACGGCGCGAGCGGCGTCGCCGGAGTGAAGCGCCACGACGGCCGCAGCGCGATCGGCCCAGGCACCGGCGAGGGGAAGCCCCACGGCGGCGGCGCTCGCCGCGGCCAGCCGGCTGGCGCTCTCGGCCTCGTCGGGTCGGGCGCATGCGAGCGAGCAGCGCGTGAGCAGCTCGAGCGCATACGCTCTCCAGCCGGCCGGGATCAGCGTCAGCTCCTCGCCGCCGGCGCCGGCGAGAAGCACGCCGAGGGCGCGATCCCCTTGCCCGAGCTCCAGCAGAACGGCGGCGAGCCTCACCGCCGCCCAGCCCGAAACCAGGCCCTCGTCGAGGTCGCGCGTGAGCTCGACGGCCTCCTCGGCAGTGGCGATCGCCGTCTCGACGTCGCCGGCGGCCAGTGCGACAGCCGAGCGGTTGAAGAGGTTCCCCGCGAGCGCCGGTGGGGACCCGATCAGGCGCGCGGCCTCGATGGCGCCGTCGAGGAGCTCCGCCGCCGCAGCCAGCTTCCCGCGGATGTACCAGACCCGCGGAAGAACGGGGTACAGCCGGTGCAGGGGGTCTCCGCTCCCGGTCGCCCGAGCGAGCGCAAGCGCACGACTCGCGTGCGCATCCGCCTCGCCGTAGAGGTCGAGGTAGACCTCTGCGATCGCGAGCCACCCCGCTGCATCGGGCCTGTTCGACAGCTCCTCGTCGGACAGCTCGTCGACCACCGCCGCGGCTTCGGCCCGATGCGCTCGTGCCGTCTCGGTCGGCCCCGTCATGCTGCCGGCCAGCGCACGCATCACGAGGGCCGTCGCCGTCTGGGTGTCATCTCCGATCCGCCTTGCGTCCTGCACGGCCCGCTCGGCCCAGTGGTGCATCCGGTCGTATCTCGACCGGTAGAACTCGTTCAGCGTCAGCTCGATCAGCAGCTCGGTCGACTCGAGTGACGCGGCGTCCGGGAGAACGTCGAGCGCTCTGACGAGACGCTCGTGCGCCTGCTCGTAGCGGCCGAGGAAGCGCTCCGCCTCCGCGCACGCGGTCGTGACGGTCGTCTGCAACGCTCGCTGCTCCGGGACGATCGCAGCCGCCTCCAGCGTCGCCTCGTGGCTGTCGGCGAAACGGCCCGCTGCTGCCAGGGCCTCGGCGCGGGCCAGCAAGAGCTCGACGCGGTTGGGCGCCGGTTCGGTCTCCGGCAGGAGGCGGAGCGCGACGCCGAACCAGCGCGCCGCGCTTTCGGGCGCGAGCCGCGCCGCCGCGGCGCCGGCCTCGCGCAGGACGGCGACGGCGGCGAGGTCGCCCTGACGCGCCGACCGCTCGACGTGATGGGCGCAGGAAGCCGCCGACGCTCCGCGCTCCATGAGCATCTGCGAGCACCGCTCGTGTGCCCCGAGCCGCCACGCGGCTGCGGTGTCCTCGTAGACCGCGCGCCGGACGAGGGGGTGCCGGAACCGAAAGCGCCGAGGCATCTCGGTGGTCCCGACGAGATCGAGTTGAAGGAGCTCGTCGAGCGCGTCGATCGACGCAGCCTCGGGGAGCGCAGCAGCGGCGGCCGCCAGCTCGGGCTCGAAGGGATCGCCCGCCACCGCCGCGCCATCGAGCAGAAGCCGGCCCGACGGCGACAGGAGCGAGAGCTCGTGGCTCAGCGAGGCAAGGACGAGCGCGGGGACGCCGGAGAGCGAGATGGTGGACGGAGAGCTCACATCGAGCGCCCCGCCGAACGGCCGGGCGAGTTGCTCGAGATAGAAGGGGTTGCCGCCGCTCTCTTCGTAGAACACGCCGGCGTCGGCCGCCGCGACCGCGGCCCCGAGCAGCTCCCGCGACTCCTCGGCGGTCAGCGTCGGCAGCTCGAGCCTGGTCAGAGCCTGCGCGCGATGGGCCGAATCGAGCGCCGCGGCCAGGCGCTCCGAGGAGGCACGTGGACGAAGAGCGAGCGCCAGGAGCACGGCCGCGCCCGGGGGCCGGCGAAGCAGCGCGCCGAGCAGCTCGACCGACGCCGAGTCCGCCCAGTGGAAGTCGTCGAGCACGAGGACGAGCGGTGCCTTCGCGGCGAGCAGCTCGAGCAGGGCCCGCACCGCCCGGTGGCTGCGATACCGCTCGTGCTGAAGTGACACCTCCCGGCCGCCGGCGAGCGAGGACAACGACGGGAAGACGTGTGCGAGCTCCGCCTGCACGTCGTCGTCGAGACCGGAGAGCTCGTCTCGCTCGAGGCTCTCGACGAACTCGTCGAGCGCGTCCACGAAGGCGGAGAACGGCAGGTCACGCTCGAGCTCCGACGCCGATCCGGCGAGGACGAGGAAGTGGCGCTGCTCCGCCCGAACCATGAGCTCGCGCAGCAGCCGCGTCTTCCCGATTCCCGCCTCGCCGACCAGCTCGACGGCCGCGGGAGCACCCTCGTCGAGCTCTTCGAGCAGCTGTTGGAGAAGCGTCAGCTCGTCGGCGCGACCGACGAGCGGCTGCTGTTCGGCGCGCCTCCCCCTTGCGACTGCGAGTCCCATAGAGCCGTTTCTCCGATGGGCCCGCCGTGGGCATCCGTGAAAACGCTGATGCCCCTCGGTGATTTCTACGGCGCGGGCGAGCAACTGCCGGATCGCCACGAGGTGAGTTCAGGGTGCGAGTTCAGGGTGGCCCACCGATGTCGGTGAGCGCGCCCAGCGGCAAGCTCGACCCATGTCCCGCTACCTGCTCGAGCACCACCACGCGCCGCGCGAGTGCGGGGTCGTGTTTGCCTCCTTCAAGGGGCACACGAGCCCCCTTCGCCACCGAGCGACCCTCGCGTCGTGCCGTTCGGGCGGTCACGCGATCTGGTGGACGGTCGAGGCGGAGAGCGAAGCGGACGCGCTCGCGCTGCTGCCGGCCTACGTCGCCAAGCGCACCAGCATCGCGCGTGTGAGCGAGGTCGAAATCCCCTGAGCGGAGAAAGGAGCGTCCGATGGCAACGATGCAGGAAGCGGCAGCAGCGTTCTTGAGTCAGAAGCGCGTCGCCGTGACCGGCGTCTCGCGCAAGCCAAAGAACCACGGCAGCAATACCGTCTACAAGCGCCTACGCGAGCGCGGCTACGACGTGTTCGCGGTGAACCCGAACGCAGCGGAGGTCGAAGGCGACCCCGCCTACCACGATCTGCGCTCGATCCCGGGCGGTGTCGACGCCGTCGTGATCGGAACCCGGCCGGAGCGCGCCGACGACACGGTGCGCGAATGCGTCGACCTCGGCATCAAGCACGTCTGGATGCACCGCGGCAGCGGCGCGGGAAGCGTTTCCGATACCGCCACCGCGTACGGCCGGGAGCACGGCGTCACCGTGATCGACGGCGGCTGCCCCTGCATGTTCGAGCCGACCGCCGACTTCGGCCACAAGCTCATGCGCGTCCTGTACCGCGGACACATCCCGAAGCAGGTCTGACGAGAGAGGAGAGAGCAATGGAGAACAAGGAGCTTCTGGATCGCTACGTCGAGCTGTACAACGCAGGCGACCTCGACGCGTGCATGAAGCTGTACGCGGACGACGCGTCGCAGCGGATGCACGACGGCATCTTCGAAGGCGTCGACGCGATTCGAGAGCGGCTTGCCCGTGACCTCGAGGCGTTCGAAGACGCAACGTACGTCGTGGACAGCTTCTTCGGTGAAGGCAACACGTTCGCGGACGAGTGGACCTTCACCGGCACGAACACCGGGCCGTTCCGCCTGCCTGACGGCACCGAGATCCCCGCGACCGGCAGGCACGTGGAGATCAAGGGCATGGAGTACGTCGAGGTGCGCGACGGGAAGATCGTCGTCGACAACCTCTACTACGACTTCATGGCCGCCGTCGCCCAGCTCGGTCTCGTCCCGCAGGGAGCGGAGGTATGACGGCCATGTTCGAGGTCACTGCGCGAATGAAGATCCGCGCCGGCGAGCGCGACGGATTCGAGCATCAAGCCGTCGAGATGATGCGGCTGACGCGGGAGCTGGACACGAAGACGCTCCGCTACGACTGGTTCATCAGCGACGACCGGACCGCGTGCGAAGTCCGGGAGCGCTACGTCGACGCCGACGGCCTGCTCGAGCACAACATCCACGTCCGAGAGGCCAGAGACGAGCTCTTCCGACACCACGCGGACGGCCACGACATGACGATCTACGGCGAGCCGTCGCCGGCGCTCGCCGCGTTGATGGAGCGAATGGCGGGTCACGTCACGTTCAACAGGTTCTCGTTACTGAACGCGCTCGACACGCGCGGCGGAGAAGGGGGGACGGCGATGTTCGAGGCAACAGCGCACCTGAGGATCCGTGAGGGCAAGCTCGACGGGTTCAAGCAGCAGGTCGCCGAGCTGCTGCGCCAGGTCAGCGAGATGGACGAGCAACCGCTTCGCTACGACTGGTTCCTGAGCGACGACGGAACCGAGTGCGAGGTGCGGGAGGCCTATGCGGACGCCGATGCGCTCCTCCGGCACCAGCAGAGGATCGCCGGGGCCAAGATGGCGCTCTTCCGCGAGTTCATCGAGAGCCACACCATGGCGTTCTACGACGAGCCGTCGCCGGCAGTGGCCGGGGCGTTGACGGCGATGGGCACCACGTATACGGCGTTCTCGTTCCTTCAGGGGCTGGACACCGGCGTCAGCGTTCTCGACGAAGTCCCTGCATAGCCATGGCTGCGCCGGCCGCACAATCGGTGAGCTCGGCGGGCTGCGACCTCTACTACGAGGTGGCGGGCGAGGGCGTCCCGATCCTGCTGATTCCCCCTTCCGGAGCGACGGCGTCGACGTGGGGCCCGGCTGCCGAAGAGCTTGCCGCGATCGGGCGCGTCATCGCCTATGACCGGCGAGGGTACGCCAGATCCGGCGGTGAACCGGTTCGCTCGATGCCCGTCCACACGGCCGACGCCGCCGCGCTTCTGGAGCACCTGCGGACGTCGTCGGCCGTCGTGGTCGGGACGAGCGCCGGTGCCGCGATTGCCGTCGACCTGGCGGTGCGCCGCCCGGACCTCGTGCGCGTCGTCGTCGCGCACGAGTTTCCGTGGCGGTTCGCGCGCCACGTCCCGAGCCTGCCGCAGATCACGGCGCTGGCGAAGGTCGGATGGCTCTCCTTGCGAGGCCGGCAGGCCGACGCCGCCGAGGTATTGCTCCGGGCCACCTATGCGTACCCCGAGGGTGGAAGCGCCTGGGACGCCTTTCCCGCGGAATGGCGTCGTGTCGCGAGAGAGAACGCGGCCGCCACGCTGGCGGACTTCCGCAATTCGATCGTCGCCTATCCATCCGCGGCCGATCTCGCGACCATCGGGGTTCCCGTCGTCTGCAGCTACGGCTCACGCAGTCCGGGAAACATCGCCTCCCTCGTCCGGGCGCTCGCGGCGGCCATACCCGCAGCGAGTGTGCAAGAGATCGAGGGTGCAGCCCACGCAGCTCCCTTCGACGCAGCAGCCAACTTCGTGCAGCTGATCGCCGACGCCGTCACCGTGTCGTCATGAGCGTCGGTCCGGGATGAGGGTCGCTGCGCCTTCGTAGCCCGGGACGCGTACGGGGTATCGCGGATGCGGTGCGCCGCCGGGAGGCGGACGATCGACGCTCGGCCACAACGCGCGGGCGTTCAACGCCCCGGAAAGGAGACCCCAATGGCCGACGACAAAGCCCTGCTGTACGTCGGGATCTACGACAGCGTCGATGCGGCGGTGCTCGACCTCGACGCCGTCGAGAAGCTCCATGACGACGACCTGATCGGGAAATACGACGCCGCCGTCGTCGACAGGCTCGACGCCAAGGAAGGGCAGGTCGGCAAGCCGCACATCCACGCGCGCATCGACCACCCCGCCATCGAGGTCATCCCCGAGCTCTTCAACCGCGGGCCGCTGCCCCAGAAGATGCTGAAGGAAGCCGGGAGCGAGCTGGCCCAGGGGCAGGCGGCGCTCTTCGTCGTCGGGGAGCCGACGATCGCAAAGGCGCTCGACAGGGAGCTCGAGCACTCGTCCAAGGTGATCAAGAAGTCCTTCGACACCTCCATCGACGAGCTCGCCGGAACAGTTTCCGGAGCCTTGAAGAGCTGAGCCGACGCGGGCATGCCGGCCGGCCGATTCCGCCGGCCGGCATGGCCGCGGCGCGAACGCGGCCGCGTAACACGGGCATCGCACACCGAATGGCGAGCTGGCCGTGTCTACGTGAGCCCGGGCGGCACGATGAGAACCGGCCGGTGCGCGTGCTCGGCAACCATGTGAGAGACGCTCCCTTCGACGGCTTCGCGCAGGCCCGTGAATCCTCGAGACCCGATGACGATGACGGCCGCATCGATCTCGTCGGCGATCTGCGTGATCGCTTTCCAGGTTGGCCCGCCCAGGGCCGCATACGCCTCGGCCTCGAACCCCGCCTCCCGGGCGTGGGCAGCGCCGATCGAAGCTTGCTCGAGAGCGGCCTCCTCGTTGACGTTGCCGAACGAGGCGCCTGGCGCGCCGGTCGTCGTGAGTGTCTTGCTCTCCTCGGGCGTCATGACGGGAAAGACGTCCACGACGACGGCTCGACGCGGTCCGAGCAGCTCTGCCGCGGCCGCGATCGCCCGGCGCGATCCAGAGGTGTCGTCATAGCAGATGAGAATCGGGGCGTTCTTCATCACATGCCTCCTTGTCGGATGGAATCGGTGGCTACGTCGACGGGGCTCGCGTGCGCATCCGGCGATTCGCGCACGCGCTCCCGGTACCGGCGGCGGAAGGCGAGGTATGCGATCCCGCCGGCGGGCAAGGGGAGCCAGAAGGAAACAATGCGGTAGAGCAGTGTCGCCGCCAGCGCGGCGTGGCCGGGTACGCCGGCCAGCCCGAGCGTTCCGACGAGGCCGGCCTCGACGAACCCGAGCCCGCCCGGTGTGATCGGGACGAGCGCCAGCATCTTGGCTGCCGTGTACGCGAGGAGGACGAGCGACGGATGCGGGTCGGCCCCGACGGCCCGAAGCGCGGCAAGCAGCGCGAGGTAGTCGAAGGCGGTATTCGCCGCGGCCGCGAGCAGGGCGTGCGGCCAGTGGCGCCCGAGCGTCGTTCGGATGGAGTCGCGAGCTGCGATCACTTGCTCCGGGAGACCTTCGAGTGCCGGACGCTTCCTGAGCGCGGCATTGCGGATCCGTTGCGCAGCGCCCGCGATCACCTGGAGCGGGCGGTCGGTGGTGAAGACGACCACGCCGGCTGCAACCAGGACGAGGAAGACCGCCGCGCCGAGGACGGCGGCGGTCTCGAGTCCGCGGCTCAACGGTGCGCCGCTGAGGATGGCGGGAAGCGCGAGCACCGGGAGTGCGAATGTCGTCGCGAGCTGGAGCCCGGTCGCGGCACCGAGCGCGGCGATGGCTGTCGCCGTGTCGATCCCCGCAACCCTGAGCATCGACGCGGAGACAGCCGCTGCGGTCGCGCCCCCGCCAGGAAAGATCCGGCCGGCCGCATTGCCGCTCAGCTGGGCAGTCGCGACCGGGAACCGGGCCCGCGTGTGGAGCGCGACTCGGTCGAGCTCCCAGAGCGCGACGAGGCTCGCGACCTCGCAGAGAAGCGCGAGGATCGCGAACGGCCAGTCGAGGTGCGCCAGCGAGCGCCACGACCCGAAGACGGTCAGCAGGCTCGGAAGCAGCAGGTAGATCCCGACGCCGCCGAGCACGAGCGCGACCGCGGGACGGACGCGCCGCCATCGCCACGCCGGCCGCGGCGATGGCGAATTAGCGACCCGTGCGCCACCCGCCTGCGACGCCATTTATGGCCTGACCAGGATCTCGTTCTCGACCTTCGTCACACCCGGCGCGGACTCGGCGGCCCGCTCGGCCGCCCGGCGCTCTGCGAACGAGTGGACGCTGCCGCGGAGGCGGACGACGCCGTCGCTCGTCGTGACCCTGATGGACTCGGCGTCGAGCTCTGCCAATTGCTCGAGCGCCTGCTGGATGAGGCGCTCGACGTAGGCAGGAGTGACCTCGAGGTGCGGGTGGGTCTCGATGAGGTTGGAGATGCTCGTGACGCCGGCGATGTGGGTAACCGCGCGGGCGGCTTCGTCTCGCTGAGTCGCCGACTCCACGACGCCGCGCAGCGTGACTCGTCCTTTGCTCACCTCGATGCGGATCGACTTCGGGATCGAGTCACTCGACTCTCGCTCGCGCGCCAGTTCGGCGGCGATCTGCGCATCCGCCCGCCTCAGTGAACGCGGGAGCTCGACCTCGATGTCGTCTGCAACGGCCTTGACGCCACGGACGCGTGCAGCGGCTTCGATGGCGGCGAGCTTCTCTGGGTACGAGCGGGCAGTGCCGCTCAGGGCGATCGACCCGTCCGTCGCGGCAACGCGGATCCTGATGCTGTCGACTGCCGGGTCGAGCGCAAGCTCAGCGAGGACTTGCTCCTGCAGGTCGATATCGGTGAACGCAGCCTTGAGACTCTTCATCGTCTGCTCCTTCGGGGGTCTCCTGCTGGTCAAACGATCCGCCGAGGTCGGGCGTCACCGCGGAGCCCCGGGCGGGTTGCCCGCCGCGTCGTCGAGGATCTCCCGCGGGACGACGCCGATCCGCTGCTCGATCAGCGCGGCGTCCTTGGCCAGGTCGAGGCGCTCGTCGGCCTCGTCGTCGAGGCGGACCGCATCCTCGTGGTGCCCGGGGTGCAGGTGCTCGATGAGTGCGGGCTTCTTCGGGGTCATGGCTTTTCTCCTTTCGTCTCCTTTCGTGGAGCATCGCCCGGCCCGCTGCCACGCCGCTGCCGCGCGGCGGCCACGCGCGAAAATGCGCCCGGTGATCCGTCCCGCGCATGCGTCGCCTGCGGGCTGGCGGCGCGCCGAGCCGCCGCAGCGCCCGGTGCTGTTCGTCAACCCGGCATCCGGCGGCGGCACGGCGCACCGCGTGGGGCTGGTCGACCGCGCGCGCGAGCTTGGGATTGCGACGCGAGAGCTCCGTCGCGGCGACGACCTGGCGGCGCTCGCCGCGGAGGCGGTCGCCGACGGCGCCGACGCGCTGGGCGTTGCGGGCGGCGACGGATCGCTCTCGGTGGTCGCCGCGGTCGCGCACGCGCACGAGATCCCGTTCGTCTGCATCCCGGCCGGGACGCGGAACCACTTCGCCCTCGACATCGGCGTCGACCGCCACGACCCGCTCGGTGCGCTTCAGGCGTTTACCGACGGCGTCGAGCGCACGATCGACCTGGGCAGCGTCAACGGCCGCCTGTTCCTGAACAACGTCTCGCTCGGCATCTACGGCGAGGCAGTGCACCAGCCGGAGTACCGGGACGCGAAGGTCCGGACGCTCCTGGCGACGGCGCGTGATGTGCTCGGCCCTGGCGCGGCGCCGGCACCCGAGCTCGCCGTTTCGGACGACGAGGGCCGCGAGCACCGCCGCCCGGCGCTCGTCCTCGTGTCGAACAACCCCTACGCGCTCGAGCCGCCCGCGCCGGGGACGCGGCCGGTGCTCGACTCGGGCCGGCTGGGCGTCCTCATCGTCGACGAGCCCGAGCCCGGATGTCCCCCCGCGCGAGCGTGGGACGCCGTTTCGCTTCGCGTCGATGCGCCGGCGAACGTGCACGCTGGCGCGGACGGCGAGGCCGTCGACCTCGAGCCGCCGCTCGGGTTCAGGATCGTCCCGAAAGCGCTGCGCGTGCGGGTGGCCGCACGCCACGCGGCCGGCGCGTCCACCGCGCCGCCCGCCGTCTGACCCGGTGCTCGCGTCGTGAAAGGGGCGGCTGCGCCGCGGGCCGCCTGGCCGCCTCGCGGCGGTAGAAGACGAGCTTCGTGATTTCGAGTAGCAGCAGGTACGTGGGGATCAACGCGAGGATCGCCAGGACGAGCCCCCACGGCAGCGCCACGAAGCCGAGGGCGTGCGCGACGGGGGAGAAGGGCAGCAGGAAGCCGACGGCGACGACCGCGAGCGTCGACGCGAGGAGCGCCCTGCTCGGCCGGCTGTGGAAGAACGGGACGCGCCGCGTGCGGATCGCAAAGATCGCGAGGCTCTGCGTGGCGAGCGACTCGACGAACCAACCCGAGCGGAACAGCGCGTGACTGGCGTCGAAGCCGACCAGCAGGATCGCGAAGGTGGCGAAGTCGAACAGCGAGCTGATCGGCCCGAAGGCAAGCATGAAGCGCTTGATCATCCCGATGTCCCAGTGCGCGGGCCGGCGCAGCTGCTCCTCGTCGGCGTTGTCGGTCGGGATCGTCATCTCGCTGACGTCGTAGAGCAGGTTGTTCAGCAGGATCTGCGTCGGCAGCATCGGCAGGAAGCCGAGGACGAGCGAGCCGAGCCCAGCGCTGAACATGTTCCCGAAGTTGGACGACGTCCCCATGAGGACGTACTTGATCGTGTTCGCGAAGATCCGCCGGCCCTCGCCGATCCCGCGCGCGAGGATCTCGAGGTCCTGCTCGAGAAGGACGATGTCGGCGGCGTCCTTCGCGACGTCGGTGGCCGTGTCGACCGAGATCCCGACGTCGGCGTCGTGGAGCGCGACCGCGTCGTTGACGCCGTCGCCCATGAAGCCGACGGTCGCCCCGAGCGCCCGCTCCGCGTTGATGACGCGCGACTTCTGCTCCGGCGTAACCCGGGCGAACACCGTCGTGTCCGGAAGCGCGGCCGCGAGTCCCGCATCGTCGAGGGCGTCCAGCTGCGCGCCGGTCAGGACCCCGCCGACCGCGAGGCCGAGCTCGTCGCAGACCCGGACGGCGACGCGGTCGTTGTCGCCGGTGACGATCTTCACGGCGACGCCCAGTGCCCGCAGCCGTCCAAGCGCGTCGGCGGCGTCGGCCTTGACCGGGTCGTGGAACGTGAGGAAGCCCGCAAGCGTCAGGTCGTGCTCGTCCGCGTCCGAGAGGGCGGTCTTCCCGGCGCCGTCCGCGACGGCGACCGCGACCACGCGGCTGCCCGCCTCGAACTGGGCGTCGAGCACGGCGAGCGTCGCGGCGTCGACCG
>DASTZE010000141.1:0-8881 GCA_035764425.1 Gaiellaceae bacterium | reverse complement strand
GTCGCCGCCGAGATCAACCAGATGATGCAGTCGGTCGTCGCGGCCGGCACCGGCACGAACGCGCAGATCCCGGGCGTGAAGGTCGCGGGCAAGACCGGAACCGCCGAGACGGGCGTGTCCGGGCGCAACACGACCTGGTTCATCTTCTTCGCCCCGGCCGACCACCCGACGGTCGCGGGCGCCGTCGTCGTGGAGAACCAACCCGGCGCCGGAAATACCTATGCGGCCCCGATTGCCAAGGCCGTGTTGCAGGCACTCTTGCCAAAAGCGTCGAAATCACACTCCTAGGCTCATGGCCACCTCGGACACGCTGATCAATACGCTCTTCGACGGGCGGTACCGCATCCTGCGCCGGCTCGGCCGCGGAGGGATGGCCGACGTCTACCTGGCCGAGGACGAGGAGCTCGGGCGCCGGGTGGCGATCAAGATCCTCAACGACCGCCATGCCGCGGACGAGCAGTTCGTCGAGCGCTTCCGGCGCGAGGCGACGAACGCCGCCGGGCTGTCACACCCGAACATCGTCTCGATCTACGACCGCGGCGAGGCCGAGGGCACCTACTACATCGCGATGGAGTACCTCGAGGGCTCCACGCTCAAGGACATCGTCCTCCAGCGCGGACCGCTCGACGTGGGCGAGGCGATCGGCTTCACGCGCGACATCCTCGACGCGCTGAAGGTCGCGCACCGGAAGGGCATTGTCCACCGCGACATCAAGCCGCACAACGTCATGAGCGACCTGGACGGGCGCGTCAAGGTCACGGATTTCGGCATTGCGCGGGCCGGCGCCAGCCAGATGACCGAGGTCGGGTCAATCATCGGCACGGCGCAGTACCTGTCGCCCGAGCAGGCCCGCGGCGGCGTCGTGGACGCGCGCTCCGACCTCTACTCGGTCGGCGTCGTCCTCTACGAGCTGCTGACCGGCACGGTGCCGTTCACGGGCGACACTCCGGTCGAGATCGCGATGAAGCACCTGTCGACGGTGCCCGAGCCGCCCTCGGGCCGCCGGCCGGAGGTGCCCCTCGCGCTCGACCAGATCGTGCTGCGTGCGCTCGCCAAGGACCCCGACGAGCGATACCAGACCGCCGAGGAGATGGACGCCGAGCTGGCCCGCGTCGCCGAGGGCTACCCGGTGAGCGCGGAGACCGCCGAGGCCGCGACGCAGGTGCTCGCGGGCGCCGGCGCCATCGACACCGCGGCGACCGCGATCGCGCGCGCACCGACGGCGATCACGCCGCGGCCGCCCGCGACGGTGCCTCCCTACCGGCCGCCGAGCCGGGGCTACTACTACGAGGAGCCGCCACCACGTCGCCGCGCCGTCTGGCCGTGGATCGTGGTCGGGCTGCTCGTGATCGCCGCCGGAGCGGCCGTGTTCCTCGCCTGGGGGAAGATCCAGGATCAGCTGAACAAGAACACCGCCGTCGCGGTGCCGAACGTCGTCGGGATCAAGGAGATCCTGGCCGTGCGCAAGCTGCGCGAGGCCGGGCTGACGGTGACGTCGGGCACGGGCGGGAACAGCTCGATCAAGCGCGTGCCGAGCTCGACCGTGCCCGTGGCGATCGTCATCTCGCAGGACCCGCAGGCCGGCGACAAGGTGCCGAAGGGCAAGCTGGTCAACCTCCAGGTGTCGGCCGGAGCGCCGGAGGCGGTGGTGCCTGACGTCCGCGGGAAGTCGCTGACGGACGCGATCGAGACGCTCGCCGCGCGCGGGCTGCGCGCGTCCGCGATGGACGTGCCCTCGTCCAAGCCGCCGCAGACGATCGTCGCCCAGAGCCCGGCGCCGGGAACCAAGGTGCCTACGAAGACGACGGTGCACATCAACGTCTCGAAGGGCCCGGAGCAGGTAGCCGTGCCGAACGTCGTCGGGCAGACCTACGACGCCGCGGCCGCGCAGCTCCAGAGCGCAGGCTTCGCGATCGCGCGCACCGACCAGGCGTCCAACGAGCAAGCCGGCGTCGTCATCGCGCAGAACCCGGTCGCGAACTCCGTCTCGTCCAAGGGCGCGAAGGTGACCCTGTATGTCTCCAAGGGACCGACCGCGGTGCAGGTGCCGGACGTGACCGGTCTCGACGAGGCGACCGCGACGGCGCAGCTGCAGGACAAGGGCTTCATCGTGCAGTCACGTGACCGGCCGACGGCAGACTCGACCGAGGACGGCCTCGTGGTCGAGCAGCGCCCGGCGGCGCTCGCCAGCGTGAAGCCCGGCTCGACGGTGACGATCTTCGTCGGCCGCTTCCACGAGACGTCCTCGAGCGCCACCAGCACCACCACGAGCACGACGCCGGCCGCGCCGTGAGCGAACGCATCCGCGTCGCCATCCTGACCGGCGGCCGGTCGAGCGAGCACGACATCGCGCTCGCGTCGGCGCGCTCGGTCGTCGACTCGCTCGACCCGGCCCGCTACGAGGCCGTGCCGATCGAGATCGGCCGCGACGGGCGCTGGGCGCTCGAGCCGGGGTCACGCGGCGAGCTGACCGACGGCGTCCGGCCGGCGGAAACGCTGCCGGTGCCGGTGCGCGAGACGACGCCCGCGATGCTGGGCGAGGTCGACGTGGTCTTCCCCGTGCTGCACGGCCCCTTCGGCGAGGACGGGACGGTGCAGGGGCTGCTGGAGCTCGCCGGCGTGCCGTACGTGGGTGCCGGTGTGACCGCCTCGGCGCTCTGCATGGACAAGGACCTGATGAAGGCGGTGCTCCGCGACCGCGACATCCCGGTGACGCGCAACATCACGCTGCGGCCGGGCGACTCGTGGGAGAACCCGTATGGCTTCCCGGTCTTCGTGAAGCCGGCGCGGCTCGGGTCCTCGGTCGGGATCACGAAGGCGACGAGCCAGGAGGACCTGGAGGCGGGCATCGAGCTGGCGTTCCGCCACGACGAGAAGGTGCTCGTCGAGGAGTTCGTGGACGGCGTCGAGGTCGAGTGCGGCGTGCTCGGCAACGAGGCGCCGATCCCCTCGCTGCCGGGCGAGATCGTCGCGCACGCCGACTGGTACGACTTCGGCGCCAAGTACGACGAGGGCGGCATGGACCTCGTCATCCCGCCGCGGCTCGACGACGAGGTCGTCGACCGCATCCAGGAGCTGTCGGTGCGCACGTTCATCGCCACCGACTGCGAAGGCATGGCCCGCGTGGACTGCTTCGTCCGTCCCGATGGCGAGGTGCTGATCAATGAGCTCAACACCATCCCGGGCTTCACGGCGACGAGCGTGTACGCGAAGCTGTTCGACGCCTCGGGGATCTCGTACCCGGAGCTGCTCGACCGGCTGATCCAGCTCGCGCTCGACCGCCACCGACGGCGCGCGCGGCTCGAGTACTAGACCAGTAGACCAGGGGTCAGACCCCGGTATCACACGAGCTGTCACGGATGTGTGCCGGCTCTGTGACGAGTTACTTGTTCGTAATCCGCGCTGAAGGTCGGAGCGCTCGTGCTACTCGAGCCGCCGCAGCCGGCCAGCGCGACGCGTGTCTGCGCGGTCAAACACCCGCTAGGAGTGCGCCTTCACCTCGTTCACGTGGACGGCGCTGTTCGAGCCGAGGTTGGTGATCCAGACGACGTAGTACCGGTGGCTACCGCCGTCGAGCGTGAACGTCGTCGTGTCGGAAACCGTCTTGCTGCCGGACACCGGAGCGAACGGCCCTGCACTCGACTCGCCGGCCTCGATCTCGGCGGTGAACCCCGGCGTGTCGGTCGTGACGGTCATCGTGTGCACCTTCCTCGCCGAGCCCGCGTCGAGCACGACGCCGACGCCAGGCTTGTTGAGGCCGTCCCGGTACGACTCGGTCTGCCAGTACGTGGCCTCGTTGCCGTCGGTCGCCTTGGGGGCGTCCGCGTTGTGCTCACCAGGAGGTCCGGTGCCGTCCGGGTCATAGGCGGTCACGCCGGTCAGCTCCACCGGCTTGGCCGGGGCAGCGCCGCCGTCGCCGATGCCGGTCGCGTTCGAGGCGCCCTTCGTCAGCACGTAGGCGCCGATCGCCGCGGCGACCACGAGCGCGATCGCGACCAGCGACACGACGAGGACCCGCAGCGCGCGGCGCCCGCGCCGCGGCTTCCGGCGGGCCGGCGGCGGCACGATCATCGTCGCGGCCGAGTCGCCGGCTGCCGGCGTGTCGCCTCGGCGGCACGCGTCCAGCTCGGCAATCAGGTCGCTCATGGACGCGAAGCGGTCGTGCGGCTCCTTGGCGAGCGCGCGCCGCACGCAGGCGTCGAGCCGCGGCGGAACCTCCGGCCGCACGGCGCGGACGCTCGGCACCGGATCGTGGACGTGCCGCATGGCCGCCGCGACGGGCGACTCCGCCTCGTAAGGGACCCGCCCGGTGAGCAGCTCGTAGAGCACGACGCCTAGCGAGTAGATGTCGCTCGCCGGCCCCGCCGCCTCGCCCTTCGCCTGCTCGGGCGCGATGTAGTCGCTCGTGCCCATGATCGTGCCGGTCAGCGTCAGCCCCTCGGTGCCGCGAGCCCGCGCGATCCCGAAGTCCGTCACCTTGGCGCGGCCTTCGCCGGCGAGCAGCACGTTCTGTGGCTTGACGTCGCGATGGACGACGCCGCGCCCGTGGGCCGCCTCGAGCGCCTGCGCGATCTGGATACCGAGGTCGATCGCCGTGCCGACCGGCAGCGCGCCCTCGCGGGCGACCAGCTGCTTGAGGTTCTCGCCGCCGACGTACTCGAAGACGATGTACGGCCGCCCGTTGTCCTCGCCGCGGTCGATGACGGTGACGATGTTCGGGTGGCCGAGCTGCGCGGCGGAGCGCGCCTCACGCTGGAAGCGCTCGACCGACTCCTCATCGTGGACGTAGTGATCGTGGAGGATCTTCAACGCGACCGGCCGCTCGAGCAGCCGGTCGTGCGCGCGGTACACCGAGGCCATCCCGCCCGAGCCGACGATCTCCTCCAGCTCGAACCGGCCTGCGATCAGCTCCCCGACCACCACAGGAGCGTAGTTCCAAGCAGCTTAAGCCGGTGTGAGCGCCTAATCCGGCGACTCGCCGGCAAGCTCGTCCATCGCGACGTGCCCGCCCGAGCCGTGCAGGGCGGCGTCCAGCGCCTCCTCCCACACGTCGAGGGCCTCATCGAGCTGCGCGTCCGAGATGACCAGCGGAACGAGCACGCGGATGCAGTTGCCGTAGATGCCGGCCTTCAACAGGAGCAGCCCGCGCGCTGCGGCCGCCTCGGCGACGGCAGTCGCGAGGTCGGGCGCCGGGCGCTTCGTGTCGCGGTCGTGGACGAGGTCGATCGCGAGCATCGCGCCGAGCCCGCGGACGTCGCCGATCGCCGGGAAGCGCCCCTGCCAGCGCAGCATGCGCTCACGGATCGTCTCGCCGATCTCGGCCGATCGAGCGACAAGGCCTTCGTCCTCGATCACGTCCAGCACCGCGAGTGCGGCCGCCTGGGCGACCGGGTTGCCGACGTAGGTGCCGCCGATGGCGGAATCGCCGGGTGCGTCCATGATCGCCGCCTTGCCGACCACGCCGGAAAGCGGCAGGCCGGCGGCGATCGACTTCGCCACCGTGACCAGGTCGGGCTCGATGCCGTAGTGCTCGATCGCCCACATGCGCCCGGTGCGCGCGAAGCCGGTCTGCACCTCATCGACCACCATGACGATCCCGTGCTCGTCGCAGATCCGCCGGACGCCCTCGATGAACGGGCGCGGAGCGACGAGGAAGCCGCCCTCGCCCTGCACCGGCTCGATCACGATCGCGGCCACGTTCTCGGCAGCGACCTGCGTGATCAGCGCGCGCTCGAGCGCCTCGAGCGCTGTGCGAACGTCGGGGCCGCGGTAGTCGTGCGCGAACGGGACCCGGTAGACCTCGGGCGCGAAGGGCCCGAGCCCCGCCTTGTACGGGTGCGTCTTCGACGTCAGGGAGAGCGACAGCAGCGTGCGCCCGTGGAAGCCGCCCTCGAAAGCGATCACGGCGGGCCGGCCGGTGTACGAGCGTGCGAACTTGATCGCATTCTCGACTGCCTCCGTGCCGGCGTTGAAGAACGCCGCCTTGGTTGGCCCCGCGATCGGGATCGTCGCGCACAGCCGCTCGGCAAGCTGGATGTAGACCTCGTACGGGACGACCGTGAAATCCGTGTGCGCGAAGCGTGAGAGCTGCTCCTGCGCCGCCGCGACCACGTCGGGATGCGAGTGGCCGACGTTCAGGCAGCCGACACCGCCCGCGAAGTCGACGAAGGTGTTGCCGTCGACGTCCGTGACGAGGGCGCCCCGTCCTTCGTCGATCACCACCGGCAGGTAGATCGAGAGCGGGTCGGCGACGACCTCCTGCTTGCGGGCCAGGATCTCGCGCGAGCGCGGGCCCGGGATGTCAGTCCTGATGTCGATCGCGCGTGTCGCGGCCATAGCCTCACGATATCGGAGTGGACGGCTGACCTGTATAGATGAATACCCAGCTTGCAACGGCTCGCCGCCGGGTAGCGCAGAATCACTTGCATGCCGCTCGGCCGCCGATCTGCCGCGGATGAGAAGCCGCGGGTGCGGCGGATCCTCGTCGGCACCGACCTGTCCCCGACCGCCGGACGCGCGGTCGCCTGGGCGGCGGACATGGCGTCGCGCTACGAGGCCGAACTGCTGCTCGTCCGTGTCGTCGCGTCCGACAGCCCCGCGGCACGGGACGAGCTCGTGCGCTACGCCGCGGGGCTGGCGCCCGGCGCGATCGCGCTCGTCGCCGTCGGCGAGGACCCGGCCGACGCGATCGTCGAAGCCGTGCAGCGCGAGCGCGCCGACGTCGTGGTCGTCGGCAGCGTCGGCATGCGCGGCCGTAAGACGTTCCTGCTCGGCAACGTCCCGAACCGCGTCTCCCACGCGGCGGGCTGCACGGTGGTGATCGTGGACACGGCGGACGGCGCGTGACGACCGAGGAGCTGCCCGCCGGCCTGCTCGGGCGCGCGACGCGTATCGGCATGGTCATGGCACGGCACGGGCTGCGCGAGCGGCGCGGCGACGAGTCCGACGCCGTCCGCGCGCGCCACCTCCGTGAGGCGCTCGAGGAGCTCGGCCCGACGTTCGCGAAACTCGGGCAGGTCCTCTCCACGCGGCCCGACCTGCTCCCGCCCGAGTTCGTCGAGGAGCTGTCGTCGCTCCAGGATCGCGTGCCGCCGCTCACCGAGGAGCAGGTGGTCGAGGTGATGGAGGAGGAGCTCGGCGTCCCCTGGGAGGACGTGTTCGAGACGATCGACCCGCAGCCGATCGCGGCGGGGACCATCGGCCAGGTGCACCGCGCGCAGCTCGAAGGAGGCGAGCGCGTCGTCGTCAAGGTGCAGCGGCCCACGGCGAGCGACGAGATCATGCGCGACGTCGCGTTGCTCGAGCTCTTCGCCGAGCAGGTGGCGGGACGCGATGTGTTCCGCACGGTGGTCGACATCCCCGCCGTGGTGGAGCACCTCTCGAGCTCGCTGCGCCGGGAGCTCGACTTCTGCACCGAGGCCGGCAATATTGCGCGCCTACGGGACGTGCTCGCGCCGTATTCGCGGCTCGACGTGCCGCGTGTCTACGACCGCTACACGTCGTCGCGCCTGCTCGTGCTCGAGGAGATCCAGGGCGTGCCGCTGCGCGAGGCGCCGCCTGGGCGCGAGCGCGAGGAGGCGGCCCGCCAGCTGATCGAGGCCTACTACCACCAGATCCTCACCGACGGCTTCTTCCACGCCGACCCGCATCCCGGGAACCTGCTCTGGTGGCAGGGCCGCATCTATTTCCTCGATCTCGGCATGGTCGGCGAGGTGCCGCCGGAGGTGCGCGAGCTGGTCATGCTGCTCCTCCTCGCGTTCTGGCAGGAGGACGTCCCGTTCCTCGCCGACGTCGTTCTGATGCTCGGCGGTGCGACCTCGACCCCGGACGACCCGGAAGCGTTCGGGCGCGAGCTCGGCGAGCTGCTCGGCACCTACCGGCACACCGCGCTGGCCGACATCCAGCTCGGCCCCGTGATCCAGCAGGTCACGGAGATCTCGGCCCGCCACGGCGTCCGGCTGCCGGCGTCGATGGCGCTGACCGGCAAGGCGCTCGCGCAGATGCAGCTCGCGGCCTCCGAGCTCGACCCGACGCTCGACCCGCTCTCGGTGGTCGACTCGTTCCTGCGCCGGCAGCTGACCACGCGCGTGCGCGGCCTGGCCGACCCCAAGCGCCTCTACTACGACGCGCAGAAGCTGCGCGCCCGGGCGACGCGGCTCGTCGAGGGCGTCGAGCGGATCGTGGGGGCGCGCCCGGGCGAGCGGCTCGAGGTGCGCTTCCGCGGCCCGGAGCTCGAACGGACGATCCAGCACGCCGCGCGCCAGATCGCGCTGGCGCTCGTCGCCGCGGGGACGTGGACGGCGACGGGCGCTACGGCGGCGAGCGAGCAGGTCGGCGATTGGGCGCCACTGGTGCTCGGCATCGTGGCGGCGGTCGTGACGCTCTGGCTCCTGATCGATCTCTGGCGCACCCGCCGTTAACGGCGCAGCGCCCTGCGCAAGCGTCGTCCGACGATGACGGCGACGAGCCACATCAGCACTCGGAGGACTGACCGCTCCACGCGGCCGAGGCTCTTTTGCGGGGGCTTTTTCGGCGACACGGTGGCGGATATCGTGACTGACTCGTGAGTCAAGCGCTTCCCACCGGCATCGTCACGTTCGTCTTCACGGACATTGAGGGCTCGACGCGGCTCCTGCACGAGCTCGGCCCCGACTACCACGACGCGCTCGCCCAGCACCACCGGGTCCTGCGCGAGGCGATCAGCGGCGCGGGCGGGCGCGAGGTCTCGACGCACGGCGACGCCTTCTTCGCGGTCTTCACCGAGGCGGACTCGGCCGTGGCGGCGGCGACGGCGGCCCAGCAGCGACTCGCCACGCAGGCCTGGCCGGGCGGCCGGGAGCTGCGCGTGCGGATCGGGATCCACACGGGGCTCGGCACGATC
>DASTZE010000140.1:0-2213 GCA_035764425.1 Gaiellaceae bacterium | reverse complement strand
GCTGCGACAGGTCGCCGGTCTCGGTCACGCGCTCGGTCGCGCGCGTGAGCCTGCGGATCGGGGCGACGGCCGCGCCGGAGACGAGCAGGCCGAGGAGAGCGGCCAGGCCGATGCCCGCGAGCGAGGCGATGAACAGGATCGTGCGCGTCCTGGCGACGGCACGGTCGACCTCGTCGAGCGGGCGCGCGACCTGGATGGCGATGTTGGCGAATTGATACTTCTCCGCGAGGATCCGGAGGTGGTGGCCCGCAACGTCGACGTTGCGGTAATACGGCCCTTCCTGGGCGCCGGCCACCTCGAGCGTGCGCTGGTCGACGGGGAGCCCGACGTACTGTCCGGGCGGGATGGTCTGCGTGCCGTTGGCTGCGACGACCTGCGAGTAGGCCCCGCTCAGCCGGAGGCTGGGAGCGTGGTAGAAGGTCTCCGAGAAGTCCTGCGGAGGCACCTCGGCGATCCCGGCGGCGTCGTTGCGCAGGGAGCTGTCGATGCCGCCGTAGAGCTGGTTGCGCACGATGACGAACAGCCCCGCCGACGCGAAGACGATCGCGATCGCGACCGCGCCGGTCGCGAGCAGGGTCATCCGGACCCGGAAGCTCACTGCGGGCGGAGCGCGTAGCCGACGCCGCGCACGGTCTGGATCACGCGCGGGCGGTCGCCTGCCTCGGTCTTGCGGCGCAGGTAGCCGATGTAGACGTCCAGCGAGTTCGAGGCGAACCCGAAGTCGTAGCCCCAGACGCGCTCGAAGATCGTGGAGCGCGTGAGCACCTGCCGCGGGTTGCGCATGAAGAGCTCGAGCAGGTTGAACTCCGTGCGCGTCAGCTCGATCGCCTCGCCGTCGCGGTGCACCTCGCGCGTGCTCGGGTCGAGCTCGATGTCCTCGAAGCGAAGCACCTCGTCGCCGCCGCCGGACCGGCGCAGGAGCGCGCGCAGGCGCGCGAGCAGCTCCTCGAGCGCGAACGGTTTCGGCAGGTAGTCGTCCGCGCCGGCGTCGAGGCCGGCCACTCGGCTCTCGACCTCGGCGCGCGCGGTCAGCATCAGGATCGGCACCGCATTGCCCTCGCGGCGAATCCGGCGGCAGACCTCCAGCCCGTCGATGGTCGGCATGAGCACGTCGAGGATCATCGCGTCCGGGTTACCGCCCCCGTTCAGCTTTGCGAGCGCGTCCGCCCCATCCTCGGCCAGCTCCACCTCGTACCCTTCGAGCTGAAGTGCGCGACGGAGCGATTCACGCACCGCGCGCTCGTCGTCGACGACCAGGATCCGCATGACACGCAGTCTGCCGCCAGATTGTGAACCTGCGTTAAGACGGCGGCTCGATGGGCAAGTCTTACCGAGGTCTTAGGTGCAGTTCACCGTTGCTTTAACGCGGCTTGCTCCACTGTGCAGCAGACCACGCGTATAAACGAGAGGAAACCGAACCGACCATGTTCCCACCCTCGCCTCAATCCCCCTCGCCCTTCCCGCCCCCGCACGCGCCGCCGCCGGCACCGCCGGCGAACGAGAAGCGCATCCGCTTCCGCACGGCGGTGACCGCGCTGCTCGCGGCCGCGGCCGTCGGCGCCACCACGGCGGCCGTCGTCACGGCCACCCTCGACTCGTCCGGGAGCTCGACCGTCACCCGGAACGTCACCGTCACGAACGCGACGCCGACGTCCTCCGCGAACGTGTTGAGCGTGAACGGCGTCTGGGACCGCGCGAAGGACTCGGTCGTCGACATCAAGGTGCAGACGACCTCGCAGCTGGGACAGCAGGGCGAGGCGCAGGGCTCCGGCTGGGTGTACTCGAAGAGCGGCTACATCGTCACCAACGACCACGTCGTGAGCGGAGCGTCGTCGGTGACCGTCACCTTCCCCAACGGCGCCGCTTACAAGGCGACCGTCGTCGGCACCGACCCGTCGACCGACATCGCGGTCATCAAGGTCGACGCGCCCGCGTCGCTGCTCAAGCCACTCTCGGTCGGCAACTCGGCGAAGCTCGTGGTCGGTGACCCGGTCGTCGCCGTCGGCAGCCCCTTCGGTCTCGACGGCACCGTCACGTCGGGCATCGTCAGCGCGCTGCACCGGCAGATCGACGCTCCCAACAACTTCTCCATCAACGACGCGATCCAGACCGACGCCGCCATCAACCACGGCAACTCCGGCGGCCCCCTCTTCAACCTGCGCGGCGAGGTCGTCGGCGTCAACGCGCAGATCCAGAGCGACTCCGGCGACAAC
>DASTZE010000139.1:0-11868 GCA_035764425.1 Gaiellaceae bacterium | reverse complement strand
CTTCTTCGCAAAGGCGAGCATGATCCCGATCGCCGTGTCCGGCTTGATGCGGCCGTTTGAGTCGTAGAAGAACTGCTCCTTGGTCGAGTCGTCGAAGGTCATGACGACCGGCGTCTTGCCGCGCGGGACCGCGAGCTTGCCCTCGACCAGGTCGACCGCCCGAACCGGCCAGTAGCCCGCGCGCCACAGGCGCGCCAGCTCGGCCCGGAACTGCTTCGGCGTGAGGTCGTAGACCCCGCCGCCGTCGGTGCGGATCTGGTGGTACATCAACACCGGCACCTCGCCGAGCTCGTTCGGCTTCAGCGGGGCGGCCGCCCGGGGTAGCGCCTGAGCCGTGGCGATCGACTGCGGGATCACCGTCGGCTTCGAGCCCGGCGGTGGCGCCATGGGCGCGCGCAGGCACGAGGCGGGCGTATACGTGACGGCCGGATCCCACAGCAGCCACTCGTCGACGCCGTCGGCCTTGGCCGCCTGCACCTGGTCGCACACCTGCTTCGGCCCGTAGGTGACCCCGAGCGAGAAGTCCTGCAGCCAGGGAACGACCCGCGCGCCCGTCCCGCGGGCGTCCCTTCGGAAGTCGAGCAGCGACCGTTGGACGATCTTGTACGGCTCGGCGTTCGGGTACGAGACGTTGTACTCGCCCGGCCCCCAGTGCGACGGATAGACCATCGGCGCGACGTAGTCGACGTTGCGGCCGATCTGATGGATGTCCTGCGCCACCTCGGTCGGCCGGGTCGCCGCAACGCCGAACACGCTCGCGCCGAGGAAGGTGCCGTACGGCTTGAGCGCCCGGCGCGCGTCGCCGAGGAAGGTCGAGATCGAGCGCTCCGGCGTCCCGCGCAGACCGGGGAACCGCATCGTCGAGATCGGCCCGTCCGGCCGGCGCACGTAGTCGTAGAGCACGTCGTCGATGCCGAGCTTCGCCGCGGCGGTCGCGATGTCCACGTTGTACTGCCGCACGGTCGGGCTGGCGAAGTTCGTGAAGCCGCCGTACCCCGAGTACGGCTGGCCGTCCGGGGTCTGGATCACCTGCGACTTCCACCCGCGACGCCAGGCCGCCGACGCGTACATCGGGTCGCGGAAGGCGACGATGCGCCCGACGACCATGACGTGCTTTCCGTGCAGCATGCGGATCGCCGATCGGAGGTCGTAGATGTCGCGGACGGAGCCGATCTGCCGGCCCAGCGGAATGGGCGCGTTGAACCCGACGGCCCCGGACTCGTCCTTGAGGTCGAGCTCGACCGTGTTGATCCGGTGCTGCTGGATCAGCTTCATCACGCCGCGGCGGAGCAGCGGGTTCTGCCACGCGTAGAACGTGACGTGCACGGCGCGGACCGGCGCCCGCGGCGTGCGCGGGATGATCTGCACGGAGACCGGGCGCACCGTCGTGTTGCCGTACTCGTCGGTGACGGAGACGGTGACCCGCTTCTCCGGAGGGGACGGCATGGCGAGCGCGAAGTGCGTGCCGGTCACGTCGGCTCGCCGGCCGTCGATCTCGACCGTGCTGTTGGCCGGCACGGTGCCGGCGAAGCTCATCGGCTGCTCGACCGGCGCCCGCGCCGTCGTGCGGTCGATGAGGACGGTCGGCGGCGCCGTGTGTACGGTGAAATGCCAGGTGTGCTGCGTGCGGGAGCCGGGCAGCCGCCCGTCGGCGCGCACGGTCAGCCAGTGCTCGCCGTCTGGAATGGAGGCGCCGGACAGCCTCGCCGTGTCGCCCACCTGCCGCACGCGGTCGCTGATGTCGTTTCCGTCGAGGATCCAGTCCGTGCCCTCGAGCGTCCGCCGCGACGCCGACACGGTGAAGGCCAGCCGCTCCTTGGCGACCGCGCCGATCTTCGCGTCCGGCTCCGGGCCGGTCGTCTTCAGGTCGGGCGCGTCGAGCCGGATGGCCGCGAACACGATGCCGACGAGCGCGAGCACGACACCGGCGGCGATCCACGCCCCACGGCCCGGCATGGGGACGTTCAGGCCGACGATCACCGGCCGCCGCGGCGGCCTGCGCGCCGCGTCCGGCTCCGGCGCCACCTCGCCGGTCGGAAGCACACGGGCGGGCCTGAAGCGGGTGCGGTCCATGACGGCCGTGCCGCCGCCGTTGCTGCCCCGTGTGGAACCGCGCCAGTCCGGCTCGTCGAGCTCACCGTCGAACGGGCGCGGCCCGGGGTCGATCAGCTCGTCCTCCGACGGACGCGTCCAGTCGTCGACCGGCTCGCTGTGCGCGCTCGCGCGCGCGGCCAGCTCGGCCTTCAGCCGCTCGATCTCGGCGGTGGCCAGCTCGAGCGCGCGGCCCGCGGCCTTCAGCTCGTCGGAGTCGCCCTCGCTGCGCAGGCGGGTTGCCCACGCACGAAGCTGGGCGAGTTGGTGCTCGTCCACGGCGCGAGTATGCCCTCCAGAAACGACTCTTGCTGCAAATCGCCGGGTTTCAGGCACGCTCCAGCAGGGCAACCGGGCCGATCTCGCCCAGGACCTCCCGCCAGTTGCCGGGCACCGCGAGGGCCGGCTTCACCACCGGCCCACGCAGCCGGACGGCGACCATAACGTCCCCGTCGCCACGGATGAACGCGCACACGTCCGGCCCCGCGTCGACCGGCTCGTACGCCCCCAGAAACGCCTCCGGGCGGCGCACGCGCAGGTCGAGCGCCGCCCGGATGACCGCCAGCTTCGGCGGCGGGTCGGCGAGGGCCTGCTTGCGCGCCTGCCAGTCCACCGGCCGCCGGTTGTCGGGATCGACCAGGCTGAGCGACTCGAGCTCGTCGCCCTGGTAGATGTCCGGCAGGCCGGGGACGGTCAGCTTCAGCAGGGTGTGCGCAAGCGACACGAGCCGCCCCTCGGCCGCGACGCGCCCGACGAACTCCTCGAAACCGTCCGGCGGCCGCTCGTAGAAGCGGTCGACCGCCGCCGTGACCGCCCGCTCGTGCGTCTCGTTCGGCTCGACCCAGTTGGTGTTGCGCCCCGCCTCGCGCAGCGCCTTCAGCATGTAGCCGTCGATCCGGCGGCGGCCGATCGGCCACGCGCCGACGAGGGCCTGCAGCAGCTGGTAGTTCTCGTGGCCGTCGTCGAGGATCCGCCAGGCCCGCGCGCGCTCGGCCCACTCCTCTGCCATCCCGGCCAGCGCGCCGATGCGGGCCCGCACGTCGCCGGAGCGCTTGGTGTCGTGCGTCTGCGTCGCGAGCAGGTGCAGCGGAAAGCGCCGTGCGCGCTCGAGGTTCGTGCGGTGGAATTCCTCCACCGGCAGCGAGAACCGGTCGGGATCGCCGCCGACCTCGCCCAGGGCGGTCAGCCGCACCCAGCGGTAGAAGGAGGTGTCCTCGACGCCCTTGGCCATGACCGGGCCGGTCACCTGTTGGAACCGGGTCACGAACTCAGCGGGCGCGTCGCCCTCGAGCAGGAGCCCGCGCCGCAGCTCGTCCGGCAGCAGGACGAGCGCCTCGCGGTCGGCCTCCTCTACCCGGCCGGGCTCGACGTACGTCCGGTAAACGGGCAGGGACGCCGCCGCCTCTTCGAGCCCCGGCAGATCCCAGAGCGAGCGCAGCTTGTGGAACTCGGGCCGGAACTCCGTGTGCGCCTGGTCGAGCTTCGCGAGCGCGGCCACCTCGGCGAAGCGGCGGGTCTCGCCCGTCAGCTCCGCGTACAGCTCGGTCAGCGGCTGCTCGCCCGCCGGGTCGACGAAGAGCGCCGTGACGTCGTTCGCGAACTCGTAGCCGGTCGTCCCCTCGACCGGCCAATCGCGCAGCTGCTCACCGTGCTCCAGGATCTTCTCCACCCAGACGCGGTGCACGCCACGCTCGGCCAGCCGGTCGAGGTACTCGCGCGGGTTGGCCAGCCCGTCGGGGTGGTCGACCCGCAGGCCGTCGACGAGGCCGTCGTCGACGAGCTCGAGCACCTTGGCGTGCGTTACATCGAACACCTCGGAGTCCTCCACACGCACGCCAGCGAGCGAGTCGATGGTGAAGAAGCGCCGGTGCCAGCCGGTCTGTGCATCCCAGTCGAAGAACCTCGCCCGCCGTCCGGAGTCGGCCCAGAACGGGTTCTCGTCCACCGTGGCCATGTGGTTGGGGACGATGTCGAGCAACACGCCGAGCCCTGCCGAGCAGAGGTCGCGGAACGCCTGCTCGCCGCCGAGGTCGACGGAGATGCGGGTCGGGTCGGCGACGTCGTAGCCGTGCGTCGACCCCGGCGCGGCCTGGAGCGAGGGCGACAGGTACAGGTGGCTGACGCCGAGCTCGCGCAGGTACGGGACGAGCTCGCGCGCGCGGCGGAAGTCGAGATCCGGCCCGAGCTGGAGCCGGTAGGTGCAGCGCCAGTCGTCGTTCACAGGCGGCGCAGGACGACGGTCGAGCGCGCCTCGAGCGGCACGAGCCCGCGCGCCGGGAACACCTCCCCCACCTCCCCCTCGTCGGCGTGCGCCGTGGACAGCTCGAGCGTCCAGCGCCGCCCGAAGCGCGGCGGCGGCAGGGTGAACACGACGGGCTCGTGGAAGGCGTTGAAGAGCAGCACGAACGAATCGTCTTCGATGCGCTCGCCGTCGGGCGTCAGCTCGTCGATCGCGTCACCGTTCAGGAACACGCCGAGCCGGTGGGCCTCCTTCCACTGCCAGTCCCGCCGGGTCATGCGCCGGCCGTCTGGCCGGAACCACCAGATGTCCGGGAGCGGCGAGTCGCCGACCGCCCGCCCCTCGAGGAAACGCGTGCGCCGGAACACCGGGTGCTCGGCGCGGAAGCGGATGATCCGCTTCGTGAAGTCGAGCAGAGCCTCCCGCTCGGGGTCGAGCTCCCAGTCGAACCACGACACCTCGTTGTCCTGGCACCAGGCGTTGTTGTTGCCGCCCTGCGTGCGGCCGATCTCGTCGCCGCCGAGCAGCATCGGCACGCCCTGGGAGAGGAACAGCGTGGTCAGGAAGTTCCGCCGCTGGCGCAGGCGCAGGATCCTGATCTCCGCGTCGTCGGTCTCGCCCTCGACGCCGCAGTTCCAGCTGCGATTGTCGTCGGTGCCGTCGCGGTTGCCCTCGCCGTTCGCCTCGTTGTGCTTGCTGTTGTACGAGGTGAGATCCCAGAGCGTGAAGCCGTCGTGGGCGGTCATGAAGTTGATCGACGCGTACGGCGTGCGGCCATCCTCCCGATACAGGTCGCTCGAACCGGTGACGCGGGTGGCGAAGTCGGCGACGCTCGCGCCTCCGCGCCAGAAGTCGCGCATGGTGTCGCGGTACAGCCCGTTCCACTCCGTCCAGAGCACGGGGAAGTTGCCGACCTGGTAGCCGCCCGGGCCGACGTCCCAGGGCTCGGCGATCAGCTTGACCTGGGAGAGCACCGGGTCCTGGTGGATGACGTCGAAGAACGACGCGAGCCGGTCGACGTCGTAGAACTCGCGCGCGAGCGCCGACGCCAGGTCGAAGCGGAAGCCGTCGACGTGGCACTCCATCGCGAAGTGGCGCAGCGAGTCCATGATCAGCCGCAGGACGCTCGGGTGCACCGGGTTGAGGCTGTTGCCCGTCCCGGTGAAGTCCATGTAGTAGCGCGGCTCGTCGGGGACGAGGCGGTAGTACGAGGCGTTGTCGACACCCTTGAACGAGAGCATCGGGCCGAGGTGGTTGCCCTCGCCGGTGTGGTTGTAGACGACGTCGAGGATCACCTCGAGCCCGGCGGCGTGCAGCGCCTTGACCATGCCCTTGAACTCACGTACCTGCTCGCCCTTGGTGCCCGTCGCGGCATAGAGCGCGTGCGGGGCGAGGAACCCGATCGAGCTGTAGCCCCAGTAGTTGGTCAGGCCGCGCTCGGCGAGGAACTCCTCGTCGGCGATGTGGTGCACGGGCAGGAGCTCGACGGTCGTGACGCCGAGCGACTTCAGGTGGGCGATCGACGCCTCCGCCGCGAGCCCTGCGTACGTGCCGCGGAGGTCTTCGCGCACGCCCGGGTGGCGCTCGGTGAAGCCCTTGACGTGCACCTCGTAGATGACCGTCTCGTCCCAGGGAACGCGCGGGCGGCGCCACTCGTCGCCCTCCCAGTCGAACGCCTCGTCGACGACGATGGACTTCGGGATCGCAGCCGCGTCGTCGGTCTCGTCGACGTGCAGGTCGGCGTCGTCGGAGCCGTTCGGCACATACGGCAGCGTGCTGGCCGCGTCGTAGCGGATCGGCCCCTGGACCGCCTTCGCGTACGGGTCGATCAGCAGCTTGTGCGGGTTGAAGCGGTGCCCCCGCTCCGGGGCGTACGGGCCGTGAACGCGATAGCCGTAACGCTGGCCGGGGCCGATCCCGGGCAGGTAGCCGTGCCAGTTCCACGCCGTGCGCTCGGTCAGCTCGACCCGCGTCTCGTTGTCGTCGGCGTCGAACAAGCAGAGCTCGACGCGCTCGGCGTTCTGGGAGAAGAGCGAGAAGTTCGTGCCGTCGCCGTCCCACATGGCTCCGAGCGGAAACGGCTTTCCGGGCCAAACCCGCGCCGTCAAGGGACAGTCCCCCGCGAGGACTCTCCCGCCTGGTCAACCACGCCGGATCTCCGCGGTCTTCGCAGCGAAGTCAGCGACGAGCGTGACGTCGCCGCGGCGCACGGCCAGCGTCCGGGCGCCCTCGTCCCAGCGCGCCTCGGCCTCGCGCGGGAGATCACGGCGCAACGAGATCAGCTCTCGGTAGAGGTCGCGCAGCTCAGGGTCGCCCTGGTGCGACAGCTTCGAGCGCCGGAACGTCCCGGCGTCCTGCGGGTCGGGGATGTCCTCCCCTGAGAAGGCCGTGAACGATTCGAACTCCCGGCGCCGGCCCTCGCACGTCGCCTCGATGATCGCCGGGTCGATGTGGTCGGTGAAGAACTGGAAGGGCCGGCGCTCGCCGTACTCCTCGCCCATGAACAGCAACGGCGTCTCGGGCGCGAACAGCAGGACCGCCGCGCGGATCGCCAGCTCGCCCGCGGCCGGGCGGTCGCCCAGCGCGCGGTTGCCGACCTGGTCGTGGTTCTGGGAGCAGACGACCAGCCTGTCGGCAGGGCGGCGTCCGAACTGCTCGGCGAGCCCCGCGCCCGAGCCGTAGTCGGCGTAGTAGCCGTCGCGCTCGCCGGTCAGCAGGACGTGCAGGTGATGGTGCAGCTCGTCCGCCCACTGCGCATCGTGGCCCCACGCCTCGATCGGGCGCAGGTCGCCGACGGCCGCTTCGGAGATGACGAGCGCCTGCGGCCGCTCGGCGTGCACGCGCTCGGCCAGCTCGGCCAGGACGTGCTGCGGGCGCTCGTCGAAGATCGCATGCGTCGCGTCGAGGCGCAGCCCGTCGACGTGGTAGTCGCGCACCCACATGCACGCGTTCTGGATCGCCCACTCGCGGACGCCGTCCTCCGCGTAGTTGATCGCGTCGCCCCAGAATGTGTGGAAGCGGGAGGTGAAGTACGGACCGAAGGCGTCGATCGCCTCGGAGCCCGGGCCGACGTGGTTGTAGACGACGTCGAGCAGCACGCCCAGGCCGGCGGCGTGCGCGGCGTCGACGAGACGTGCCAGCCCATCAGGGCCGCCGTAGGCCGGGTGCGGGGCGTAGGCGTAGACGCCGTCATAGCCCCACCCACGCTCGCCGGGGAACGTCGCCACGGGCATGAGCTCGACCGCGGTCACACCCAGCTCGCGCAGGCCGTCGAAGTACGTGATGACGCCGTCGAACGTGCCCTGATCGGAGAACGTGCCGACGTGCAGCTCGTAGACGACCAGCTCGTCGAGCGCGACGCCGTTCCAGCCGGCGTCCGTCCAGGAGAAGCGGCTCGGGTCGACGACCTGCGACGGGCCTCGGACACCCTCCGGCTGGAAGCGCGAGCACGGGTCCGGCCACGCCTGCCCGTCGAGGAGGTAGAGGTAGTCGTCGCCGGCCCCGGCCTCCACGGTCGCCTCCCAGACCCCCGCGCCGGCCAGGATCAGGTCGTGGTCGCGCGTCCCGACGCGGACGACGGCGCGGGCCGCGTTCGGCGCCCAGACGCGGAACTCCACGCCGCCCTCGACGGCAGCGGCCCCGAAGGGCCGCCCGAGTGCTGCTGGCGCCGGCAAGGTGCCGGACTCTAGCCCTTGACGGATGCCCCGCCGACAGCTATTTATCTAGTTCACTAGATAAACCGGCAAAGGCGGTACGGTGTGATCGAGTTCCACCTCGAGGTCCGGTCGGGAGTCCCGACCTACCTCCAGCTCGTCCAGCAGGTCCGGCAGGCGATCCGGCTCGGCATCCTCCGCCCGGGTGACCAGCTGCCGACGGTGAAGGATGTCGTCCGGACCCTGGCGATCAACCCGAACACGGTGCTGCGCGCATACCGCGAGCTCGACGTCGAAGGGCTGGTCGAGGGCCGTCGCGGCGTCGGCACGTTTGTCGCCGAGGGGAGTAACGGTGGCGCCCCCGTCCCGCCCGACGACCTGAAGGAGCTGCGCACCGCGCTCGAGCGCTGGCTGGCGCGAGCGCGCGCGGCCGGGCTCGACGACGAGGCCATCGCCGCGCTCGTGTCCGACACGCTGCGGCCGCCTTCGATCGCGAGGGTCGCATGACCGGTCTCGACGAGACAGCGCTCTCCGCCCGCGGGCTCGGGAAGCGGTTCGGATCGACCTGGGGCCTCCGCGACTGCACGCTCGACATCCCGGTCGGCAGCGTGACCGCGCTCGTCGGCCCGAACGGCGCGGGCAAGACGACCTTGCTCCAACTCGCTGTGGGGCTCCTCCGGCCGACGACCGGCGAGCTCCGCGTGCTCGGTCTCGCACCGCGCGACGACGTCGGCGCATTGCTGCCGCGGGTCGCCTTCGTCGCGCAGGACCATCCCCTGCATCGCCGGTTCACGGTCCGCGACACGCTTACGCTCGGGCGCCGGCTCAATCCGAGCTGGGACGACGAAGTCGCGCGCCGGCGCATCGAGGGGCTGGACCTGCCCCTCGACCGCAAGGTCGGGAAACTCTCCGGCGGCCAGCAGGCGCAGGTCGCGCTGACGCTCGCGCTCGCGAAGCGCCCCGAGCTGCTGATCCTCGACGAGCCGGTTGCGTCGCTCGATCCGCTGGCACGCCGCGAGTTCCTGAGCGCGGTGCTCGAGGTCGTCAGCGACGCAGAGATCAGCGTCATCCTCTCGTCGCACATCCTCGCCGACCTCGAGCGGGTCTGCGACCACGTGGTGATCCTTTCGCACGCGCAGACGCTCCTCGTCGGCGCGATCGACGACGTCCTGGCCGAGCACCGCCTCCTGACGGGGCCGCGCGCCGACGCGGCCGCAGTGGCACGCGGACATGACGTGATTCGGGAGCGGCACACCGAGCGGCAGACCTCCCTGCTGGTGCGGTCGTCCGCGCGGATCTACGACTCGCGCTGGGAGGTGCACGAGGTCGATCTCGAGGAGATCGTGCTCGCGTACCTCGGCTACGGCGAGGCGCACCCCGAACCCGTCCGAGAGCTCGACGAGGCGGTGGCGCGATGATCTGGCTGGGCTGGCGCGAGCAGCGCTCCGAAACGATCATTGCTGCGCTGATCCTGGCCCTGGTGGCGCTCGCACTGCTGCCCTCGGGCCTGCACATGGCGTCGGTGTTCGACCACGACGGCCTGGCGGCGTGCGTCGGCCCGCACCAGTCGGGGGCGTGCGACGAGGCCGTAGGGTCGTTCGTGAATCGCTTCCAGCGGGTGGGCGATCTCATCGCCTGGCTGACCCTCGTCCCCGGCATCATCGGCGTCCTGCTCGCCGCGCCGTTCGTCCTCCAGCTCGAGCACGGCACGTACCGGCTGGACTGGACCCAGAGCGTCACGCCGCGCCGCTGGATCGCGACGAAGCTCGGCCTTGCCGTCGGCGTCGCGATCGCCGCGTCGCTCGTGCTGATCGCGTTCGTGACCTGGTGGCGGGACCCGCTAATCAGCCTGCAGGGGCGGATGGAGAACAGCGTGTTCGACTCCGTCGGCACCGCGCCGATCGGCTACGCGTTGTTCGCGCTGGGACTCGCGCTCGCGATCGGCGTGCTCTGGCGCCGCGCCGCGCCGGCGGTTCTGGTCGCCTTCGGCACGTACGTCGTGCTGCGGGTCTTCTTCGACGTGTGGGCGCGCCAGCGCCTCACCCCACCCAAAGCGCTCACCTGGAAGGCAGCCGCGCCCGATCCGCCCAGCCTGCACAACGCGTGGATCATCAGCGAGGGCCCGAGCGACCGGCTCGGCCACCTCATTCGCCCGCACGTGACCGCCGCGCAGCTGAACGAATGCGCGAGGGGAGCGGGCGACGTCAAGAAGTGCCTGCTCTCCGGCTTCCATCCGCAGTACACGCACGCGGTCTTCGAGCCCGCGAGCCGGTTCTGGACGATGCAGCTGCTCGAGACCGGGCTCTTTGCGGGCGCCGGGCTCGCGCTGATCGCCTTCGCCGGATGGTGGACGCACCGGCGCGCGGCCTGAGTCAGACGGGCCGCCGCGCCGGCTGCTCGTCTTCGGGGACGAGCCACACGGTCGCCAGCGGCGGCAGCGTGAGCTCCGCCGAGAACGGCTGGTCGTGCCACGCAACACCCTCGGCGACGACGGTGCCCTGGTTGCCGACGTCGGACCCGCCGTAGAACGAGGAGTCGCTGTTCAGCAGCTCGCGCCAGGCGCCGGCACGCGGCATCCCGACGCGGTAGCCGTAGCGCGGCACCGGCGAAAAGTTGCAGACACAGACGACCGGGCGCGTCTCGCCCCCGCCCAGCCGCGCGAACGCGATCATGTTGTTCGCGGCGTCGTTCGGCTCCAGCCAGCGGAAGCCGGCCGGCTCGAAGTCGACCTCCCAGAGCGCCGCCTCCTCCTTGTAGAGCCGGTTCAGGTCGCGGACGAACGCGCGCACGCCCGCGTGCTCGGGCTGCTCGAGCAGGTGCCAGTCGAGTGAGCCCTCGACGTCCCACTCGCGCTCCTGGGCGAGCTCGCCGCCCATGAAGAGCAGCTTCTTGCCGGGATGCGCCCACATGTAGCCGTAGAGCGCGCGCAGGTTGGCGAGCCGCTGCCACCTGTCCCCCGGCATCTTCTGCAGCAGCGAGCCCTTCCCGTGCACGACCTCGTCGTGGGAGAGCGGGAGGATGAAGTTCTCCGAAAACGCGTAGACGAGGCTGAACGTCAGCGTGTGGTGGTGGAAGCGGCGGTAGACCGGGTCGCGCTGCATGTAGTCGAGCGTGTCGTGCATCCACCCCATGTTCCACTTGAAGCCGAAGCCGAGCCCGCCCAGGTACGTGGGCCGTGAGACGCCTGGCCAGGCGGTCGACTCCTCGGCCGCGGAGATGACGCCCGGCTCGCGCCCGTGCACGACCTCGTTCAGCTCCTTGAGGAACGCCACCGCCTCCAGGTCCTCGCGGCCGCCGTATTCGTTCGGCACCCACTCGCCGGCCTGGCGCGAGTAGTCGAGGTAGAGCATCGAGGCGACGGCGTCGACGCGCAGCCCGTCTGCGTGGTACTCGCGCAGCCAGAAGAGCGCGTTCGAGAGCAGGAAGTTCCGCACCTCGCTGCGCCCGTGGTTGAAGACGAGCGTGCCCCAGTCCGGATGCGCGCCGCGCCGCGGGTCGGCGTGCTCGTACAGCGCGGTGCCGTCGAAGCGGGCGAGCGCCCACTCGTCGCGCGGGAAGTGCCCGGGCACCCAGTCGAGCAGGACGCCGAGCCCTCGCTGGTGCAGCCGGTCGACGAACGTGCGGAAGTCGTCCGGCGGGCCGAACCGCGAGGTCGGCGCGAAGAACCCGGTCACCTGGTAGCCCCAGGAGCCGGAGAACGGATGCTCCATCACCGGCAGCAGCTCGACGTGCGTGAAGCCGAGATCGGAGACGTAGTCCGCGAGCTCGTCCGCCAGCTCCAGATACGTCAGCGAGCGGTTGCCCTCGAGCGGGTTGCGCCGCCAGGAGCCCAGGTGTACCTCGTAGATCGACATCGGCATCCCGTGCCGGAGCTCGGCCGCGTCG
>DASTZE010000138.1:0-30220 GCA_035764425.1 Gaiellaceae bacterium | reverse complement strand
GGCGAGCTCGAGGATGGAGACGTCGAACGTGCCGCCGCCGAGGTCGAAGACCAGGATCGTCTGGTCGTTCTCCTTCTCGAGGCCGTAGGCCAGCGAGGCCGCGGTCGGCTCGTTGATGATGCGCAGCACGTTCAGGCCGGCAATGCGGCCGGCGTCCTTGGTCGCCTCGCGCTGCGCGTTGTTGAAGTACGCCGGGACGGTGATCACGGCGTCCGTGACGGGCTCGCCGAGGTACGCCTCCGCGTCCGTCTTGAGCTTCTGGAGGATCATTGCGGAGATCTCCGGCGGCGCGTAGTCCTTGCCCTCCGCCTTCACGCGCACGTCGCCGTTCGGGCCTTGCACGACCTCGTACGGGACGATCTTCATCTCCTCGTCCACCTCGTTGAACTTCCGGCCCATGAAGCGCTTGATCGAGAAGATCGTGTTGGTCGGGTTCGTGACCTGCTGCCGCTTCGCGGGCGCGCCGACGAGCCGCTGGCCGTCCTTCGTGAACGCGACGACGGACGGCGTGGTGCGGCCGCCCTCGGCGTTCGGAATGACGGTCGGCTCGCCGCCCTCGAGCACGGCCATAGCCGAATTGGTCGTGCCGAGGTCGATGCCGATGGTCTTTGCCATAGGGGTAAACTCCTTTCTGGACTTCTCTGCTGAGAAAATCTAAGTGTGATGGTAGCAAGTCTGGCGCTGGTCCGGGGGACGCCGGCGGCCTCGTTTCGCGTACAACCCCGGCTTGCGGATCGCGCTGGCCACCTGCGCCGACGTCCCGGAGCTCGACGAGGACGGCCCTGCCCTGGTCGCCGCCCTGCGCCGGCGGGGCGTCGACCCGGTCGCGGCCGTCTGGGACGACCGGGCGGTCGACTGGTCGCGGTTCGAGCTCGTCGTCCTGCGCTCGACCTGGGACTACGCCGAGCGGCGCGACGAGTTCCTCGCCTGGGTCGACCGGCTCCCGCGGGTCGTGAACCCGCCCGCGGTCGTGCGCTGGAACACCGATAAGGCGTACCTCGGCGAGCTGGCGGCGGCAGGCGTGCCGGTCGTGCCGACGACGTTCGTGGAGCCCGGCGACGCGCTCGAGCCGCCGGGGCGGCGGTTCGTCGTCAAGCCGCGAATGTCGGCCGGGGGACGCGGCACGGCGAGCTACGAGGCGCATGAGCTCGAGCTCGCGCGCCGCCACCTCGAGGCGCTGCACGCGGCCGGGCGCCCGGCGATGCTGCAGCCGTACCTCGACGGCATCGATGTCGCCGGCGAGGCGGCGCTGATCTGGATCGCCGGCCGCTACTCGCACGCGATCACGAAGAGCGCGCTGCTCCGCCCGGGCCAGACGCCGGGCACCGAGCTCTTCCTGGCGGAGACGATCGCCACGCGCGAACCGTCCGCGGCCGAGCGGGCGACGGGCGAGGAGGCGCTCGCGGCGCTTCCGTTCGGGCCGGACGCGCTCGCCTACGCGCGCGTGGACGTCCTGCCTGCCGACGACGGCCCGGTCGTGCTCGAGGTCGAGCTGACCGAGCCGTCGCTCTATCTCGCCTACGACCCCGTCGCGGCCGACCGGCTCGCGCACGCGATCGTCGAAGCGCTTTGACTAGAGCTGTTCCTTCAGCTCTTCCTTCGCGTCTTTGAGCTTGCCCTCGGCCTTGCCCTTCTCCTTCTGGGCTTCGCCCTGCTTCTCGCGCATCCGATCGTCGGTGAGCTCGCCTTCCTTCTCCTTGAGCGCGCCTTCGGCCTTGTCCTTCCATTCACCCATGTCGTCCTCCTGATCGCTTGCTCCCGGGGTCTTTCCACGACCCGGCGGCCGAAACGTGGTCAGGCGGTGGCGGCGAGGGCGCGGGCGGGAGCGGGCGCTGTGGACTCGCGGATGACGAGCCGGGTGGCGAGCTGGATGGAGAGGGTCTCGACGCTCTGCTGCTCGAGCAGGCGGATGAGCAGGCTCACGGCGGTGCGGCCCATCTCGGCGAGCGGCTGGCGGACGGTCGTGAGCCTGGGCGTAACGATGCTCGCGTGCTCGACGTCGTCGAAGCCGACGATGGAGAGATCCTCCGGGACACGAAGGCCCTGCTCGCGCGCCGCGCGCATCGTCCCGATGGCGATGTTGTCGTTGAAGGCGAAGACGGCCGTCGGTGGGTCGGGCATCCCGAGCAGGCCGCGCGCGGCCGCCTCGCCGTCGGGGATCTCGAAATCGGCCTCGACCTCGAGCGCCGGGTCGAACGCGACGTTCGCGGCCGCCAGCGCGGCGCGGTAGCCGCGCCGCCGGTCCTCCGTCGCCACCCAGCCGGGCGGCCCCGTGATCGCGCCGATCCGGCGGTGGCCGAGCGAGAGCAGGTAGCGCATCGCCTGGTCGGCGCCGGACTGGTGGGCGGCAGAGACGGACGGGATGCGGTCGTCGAGCGGCATCAGCGGGTCGACGACCACGAACGGGTAGCCGGCGTCGAGCGCACGCTCGAGCTCCTCGCTCGACTCGTTCGGCAGGACGATCAGCGCGCCGTCGGTGGCGCCGCCGTGCATCAGCCGGTCGAGCAGCGACACCTCGCGGGCGTGCTCGTGCCGCGTCGGCGAGAGCACGACGCGCATCTCCTGCTCGTAGAGCGCCTCGGCCGCGCCGGCGAGGATCTCGGCGAAGTACGCCGGGAAGACGAGCGGCACGAGCACGCCGACGAAGCCGGTGCGGCCCGCGGAGAGCCCGCGCGCGTGCCGGTTGGCCGTGTAGCCGTGCTCGCGGATGACGCGCCGCACCGCCTCGCGCGTGTCGACCGCGACGTCGTCGCGCCCGTTCAGCACGCGAGACACGGTCGCGATCGAGACCCCCGCGAGATCGGCGATCTCGCGGATGGTCATCCGCTTGCCGCTGGGGACGGTCATGACTCCATTGAAGCATGTTTCCGAAACATCCCGAAACAAGACTCCCGCGATCGGTGGTTTCTTCCCCTTGACTCCATTCTAACAAGCTGGTAACAGTTCCGGAAACGTTTCCGGTAGGTCGCCCTGAACGCTGGGCGAGAAAGGAAAGCCGATGCGACGCACCTCCACCCGCTCGCTCGTCGGAGCGACGGCCGCACTCCTCCTCATCCTCGCCGCCGCGGCCGCGGCCCCGGCCGTCACGGCGAAGGTGAGCTCGTCCGCCGCGAGCCACCCGTGCCTCGTGATGACCGGCTCGGGCGACCCTGCCTTCGTCAAGAACTTCAATCCGTTCCTCGGGGGCGGCCTGCCGAGCAACTCGATCGCGCAGGGCACGTTCTACGAGCCGCTGATCGTCACCTCCGCCGGGGGCGTCCACACGGTCCCGTGGCTCGCCCGCTCGTGGAAGTGGAGCAACGGGAACAAGACGCTGACGATGCAGATCGCGCCCAACGCCAAGTGGTCGGACGGCAAGCCGCTCACCGTCGGCGACGTGGTCTACAGCCTCACGGCCGGCCGGCAGGACAAGACGATGGACCGCATCGGCCTTGTCGGCGCCGGCAACAACATCGCCTCGATCAAGGCGAAGGGCGCCCACGCCGTCGTCATCAAGCTCAAGACGGCCGACTCGCAGTTCATCCCGGCGATCCTCAACCGCGCCTTCGTCGTCCCGAAGCACATCTGGTCGAAGGTCAAGGACGTCGCGACGTTCACGAACTCGAAGCCCGTCGGCTCGGGCCCGTTCACCGTCATCAAGCGCTTCACCACGCAGGACTACGTCCTCGGCAAGAACCCGCACTACTGGCAGGCCGGCCTGCCGAAGATCGGGTGCCTCGAGTACCAGCAGGCGTCGTCGAACGACGCGGCGCTGGCGCTGATCCAGAGCGGCAAGGTCGACTGGACGCACAATTTCGTGCCGAACGTCGAGAAGGCGTACGAGGCCAAGGACCCGGCCCACTACCACGCCTTCTATTCGAACCGCGACTATCCGATCTCGCTCGTCTTCGACGACACGGTGTACCCGTACAGCCTGGTGGCGTTCCGCAAGGCGGTGAGCCTCGCGATCGACCGCAACTCGGTCTGGAAGCTGGGCGAGTACGGCTACGAGACGCCGGCGGACGGGATCGGTTTGAGCGGGCTCTTCCCGGACTGGGTGACGGACAAGTCCGTGAAGGCGCTCGCGAAGCAGATGACGAGGTACGACCCGGCCGCAGCGAAGAAGACGCTGACCGATGCCGGCTTCACCTACAAGGGGAACAACGTCTACGACCCCAAGGGCAACGCCGTCAAGCTCGACATCCACGTGATCTCGGGCTGGTCGGACTGGGTCGCCTCGAACCAGATCATCACCAAGAACCTGCAGGCGATCGGCATCGACTCCAACGTGAAGCTCGAGGCCTCGTGGGGCGACTGGTTCCCGAACGCCTACGCGACCAAGAACCCGACGCTGCTCTGGCAGGTCGGCTCGCGCGGCTCGCCGTACGCCTACTTCTACTCGAACCTCTCCCAGAACGCGTTCATCCCGTCGGGGCAGGACGCGTCGCCGACCGGCAACTGGGAGCACTTCTCGGACGCCAAGGCGACGACCGTGCTCAACCAGTGGAAGACCACGCTGGACGTCAAGAAGCAGAAGCAGGCCGCAACGCAGCTGGAGAAGATCTTCCTCCAGCAGCTCCCGATCATCCCGGTGATGATCGGCGCCCGCTGGTCGACGTACAGCACGAAGTACTTCCACTGCTTCCCGACCGAGAAGAACTTCTACGCCGATCCGATCTTCACCACGAACCCGGACGCCATCCTGCTCTTCACCACCATCTGCCCGGGCGGGAAGAGCGGACGGTAAGACACCAGGCTGTCCCTCCATGCCAGGCGGGCGGGGTTGACCCCGCCCCGCCCGCCCGGCGAACCTGAGGAGCCCCCATGCGCTGGTTCGCCCGTCGACTCGCCTTCTACGCCTTCGCGCTCTGGCTGGCGCTGACGATCAACTTCCTGCTGCCGCGGCTGATGCCCGGCAGCCCGCTCGCAGGCCTGATGCAGCACCTGAGCGCGTCGCAGATGGGGCAGAACCCCGGCCTGATGAAGACGTACGAGGCGCTGCTCGGCGGCGGCCACCACTCGATCTGGCAGGACTACGTGACCTACCTCGGCCGCGTCGTCCACTTCGACTTCGGCATCTCGACCTCGAACTACCCCACTCCAGTGTCGGAAGTCATTGGCCGGACGCTGCCCTACTCGATCTTCCTCGTCGGCGTCGCCTTCATCATCGCGTTCATCCTCGGCACGTTCATCGGGATGGTCGCCGCCTGGCGCCGCGGCGGCGCCGTCGACAACGTCGTCGTGCCCACCTTCATGGCGCTCGGCGCGTTCCCCGCGTTCTTCACCGCGCTGCTGGCCCTCTACTTCCTCGGGCTCAAGGCCGGCTGGTTCCCGATCCAGCACGCCTACGACACGAGCCTGACCCCCGGCTTCAACGTCACGTTCCTGGAGAGCGCGTTCCGCCACGCCCAGCTGCCGATCCTGATCATCATCCTCGCCTACACCGGCGGCTGGGTCCTGAACATGCGGACCGTGATGATCAACACGCTCGGCGAGGACTACGTGACGATGGCGCACGCCAAGGGCCTGCACGACCGCCGGGTGATGACGCTCTACGCCGGGCGCAACGCGATCCTGCCGCCGCTCAACGGCTTCGCCGCGCTGTTCGGAAGCGCGGTCGGCGGCCTCGTCTTCATCGAGTACGTCTTCAGCTACCCGGGCGCGGGCCTCACCCTCCAGCAGGCCGTGCTCGGCCGCGACTACGCGCTCGCCCAGGCGCTGCTCGTTGTGCTCTCGGTCTGCGTGATCGTGGCCAACCTGATCATGGACCTGCTCAACCTCGTCCTCGACCCGAGGCTGCGCACCAGCTGATGTCGCAGCTCGACCCGGCACTCGACGTCACCATCGCGGCACCTCCCCGCCGCGTGCGCGGCCGGCTGCGCGTGCCCGGGTGGCTGGTGCTGCTCGTGCAGAGCCGCAAGTCGCTGATCGGGATGATCATGGTCGGCTTCGTGGTCTTCATCGCCCTGATCGCCCCCCTGATCTCGGTCGACCACCCGAACGACTTCAACCTGCTCGCCGCCCGGCAGTCGCCCTCGTGGCACCACCTCTTCGGCACGACCGACCAGGGCAGCGACATCTTCTCCCAGGTCGCACTGGGCGCCCGCCGCTCGCTGCTGCTCGGCTTCGCGGCCGGCGCCCTCGCGACCGCGATCGCCGCCATCCTCGGGATCAGCGCGGCGTACATCGGCGGCCTGTGGGACGAGTTCGTCAACCTGCTCACCAACGTCTTCCTCGTCATCCCGGCGATCCCGCTCCTGATCGTCATCTCCGGGTACCTCGGCTCGCGCGGGGAGGGCACGATGATCCTCGTCCTCGCCGCGGTGCTGTGGGCGTTCGAGTGCCGCATCCTCCGCAGCCAGGCGCTCTCGCTCAGGAGCCGCGACTTCGTCGCCGCCTCGCGTGCAGCCGGCGAGTCGCGGGCGCGCATCGTCTTCGCCGAGCTGATGCCGAACATGATCAGCCGCATCGCGGCGGCCTTCGTGCTCGTCTTCTACGTCGCGCTGCTGATCGACGCCGGGCTCGAGTTCCTCGGCCTCGGCGACGCGTCGACGACGAGCTGGGGCACGACGCTCTACTGGGCGCAGACGAACTCGACCGTTCTGCAGGGCGAGTGGTGGCCGTTCTTCTTCCCGGGCGCTGCGCTGGCCTTCACGGTCCTC
This sequence comes from Gaiellaceae bacterium, assembly GCA_035764425.1. Lineage (GTDB taxonomy): Bacteria > Actinomycetota > Thermoleophilia > Gaiellales > Gaiellaceae > JACVRM01. The sequence goes on along the minus strand of DASTZE010000138.1, from coordinate 23,579 downwards.
GGGCTGGTGCTGATCCTGGCCGGGATCGACGAGGTCTCGAATCCGCGCCTGCGCACGATGAAGGGGGACAAGTGATCGCCGAAGAAGCGATCGTGGTGCCCGCCGTGGACGAACGGACGGAGATGCTGCTCGAGGTGCGCGGCCTCCAGGTCGACTACGGGCGCGCCCGCGCCGTCGACGGCGTCGACCTGGAGATCCGGCAGGGCGAGATCCTGGGGCTCGCGGGCGAGTCCGGCTGCGGCAAGACGACGATCGCCAGCTCGGTGCTGCGGATCCTGCGCCCGCCCGGGCGCGTCACCGGCGGCGAGATCCTGTTCCGCGGCGAGGACATCCTCCGCCTCAAGCCGGAGGAGCTGCGCAAGTTCCGGTGGCGGAACGTCTCGATCGTCTTCCAGGGCGCGATGAACTCGCTCAACCCGCTGATGCGCGTCGGCGACCAGTTCGTCGACACGCTGCGGGCGCACGAGCGCATCGACAGGAAGCGCGCGCTCGTCCGGGCCGGCGAGCTCCTCGACCTGGTCGGCATCGACCCGCGCCGCCTGCGCGCCTACCCGCACGAGCTCTCGGGCGGGATGCGCCAGCGCGTGATCATCGCCATCGCGCTCTCGCTGACGCCGGAGCTGATCGTCATGGACGAGCCGACCACGGCGCTGGACGTCGTCGTCCAGCGTGAGATCCTCCAGCAGGTCGACGCGCTCAAGCGCGAGTTCGGCTTCGCCGTCCTCTTCATCACGCACGACGTGTCGCTCCTGCTCGAGTTCGCCGACCGCGTATCGATCATGTACGCGGGCGAGATCGTCGAGACGACGTCCGCCGAGCGGCTCGCCACGAAGCCGCTGCACCCGTACACGCAGGGGCTGCTCGCCTCCTTCCCGCCGTTGACCGGCCCGCTGACGAAGCTCACCGGGATCCCCGGCGCGCCGCCCGACCTGCGCGACCCGCCGGCCGGGTGCCGCTTCCACCCGCGCTGCCCGCACTGCGTGCCCGAGCGGCTCGGTCTCTATACGCGGCAGACGACCGAGCGGCCCGTGCTGCGCGAGATCGCGCCGGGTCACGAGGTCGCGTGTCACCTGGTCGAGGAGGGCGACGTATGAGCGCGGCCGAGCTCGAAGTCCAGGGCCTCACCAAACACTTCGCTGTCGGCAGCGCGGTGCGCCGCTCGCGGCTGCACGCCGTCGACGACGTCTCGTTCGCGCTCCGGGCCGGCACGGTCACCGCGCTGGTCGGCGAGAGCGGGAGCGGGAAGAGCACCGTCGCCCGCATCCTGGCCCGGCTCATGGAGCCGACCACCGGCACCATCCTCTTCCGCGGCGACACACCGGGCGACGAGCTGCGCTACCGCTCGGAGGTGCAGATCATCTTCCAGGACCCGTTCGACTCGCTGAACCCGGTCAAGACCATCGGCCACCACATCGAGCGGCCGCTGCGCATCCACAAGGTCGTCCCGTCCGACCAGGTCGAGGGGCGCGTCCATGAGCTGCTCGCGACCGTCGGCCTCTACCCGCCGGCCGAGATCGCTGCGAAGTACCCGCACGAGCTCTCGGGCGGCCAGCGCCAGCGCGTCGCCATCGCGCGCGTGCTCGGCGTCGAGCCCAAGGTGATCCTCGCCGACGAGCCGACGAGCATGCTCGACGTCTCGATCCGGATCGGGATCCTGAACCTCATGCGCCGGCTGGCCGAGGACCGCGGGATCGCGTTCCTCTACGTCACCCACGACCTCGCCGCCGCGCGCTACGTCGCCGACGACATCCTCGTGATGTACGCCGGCCAGATCGTCGAGCAGGGCCCGATCGAGGAGGTGCTCGCCGAGCCGCTTCATCCGTACACGCGGCTCCTGCTCTCCGCCGCCCCCGATCCCGCCAACCTGGCCCCGCCCGCGCACATCGAGCGCACCGGCGGCCGCGCCGCCGCCGCCGTCGAGCCGGCCGAGGGCTGCCGCTTCCTGCCGCGCTGCCCATTGGCCGTCGCCATCTGCTCCGAGGTCACGCCCCAGCTCGTCGAGCCACACTCCGGCCACGCCGCGCGCTGCCACGTCACCGCCCCGTCACCCACGACCTGAGAGGACCCGAGATGCCCGTCGACCCGACCGTCTTCCCCGCCGACTTCCGCTGGGGCGCAGCCACCGCCTCGTACCAGATCGAGGGCGCCGCCCACGAGGACGGCCGCGGCGAGAGCGTGTGGGACCGCTTCTCCGCGACGCCCGGCAAGGTGCGGAACGGCGACACGGGCGAGATCGCGTGCGACTTCTACCACCGCTATCCGGAGGACGTGGCGCTGATGTCCGACCTCGGCATTCACGCCTTCCGGTTCTCGATCGCGTGGCCGCGCGTGCTGCCCGAGGGCCGCGGGCAGGTCAACCCGGCCGGGCTCGACTTCTACGACCGGCTCGTCGACGAGCTGCTCGCGCGCGGCATCGAGCCGTTCGCGACGCTGTTCCACTGGGACACGCCGCAGGCGCTCGAGGACGCCGGCGGCTGGCCGGTGCGCGAGACGGCCGAGGCCTTCGTCGAGTACGCCGAGATCGTCGCGGCTCGGCTCGGCGACCGCGTGCGCCACTGGATGACGCACAACGAGCCGTGGGTCCACGCCTGGATCGGGCATTCCTGGGGCGAGCACGCGCCCGGCCGGACGAGCGAACGCGACGCGGTGGCCGCCGCGCACCACCTCCTGCTCGCCCACGGCTGGGCGGTGGAGGCCATCCGGCGCGCCGCGCCCGGGGCGCAGGTCGGCATCACCCTCAACCTCTCGCACACGTACCCGGCATCCGCGACGCCGGAGGACGAGGCGGCCGCCCGGGAGGTCGACGGCGGCAGCAACCGCTGGTTCCTCGACCCGATCTTCCGGGGCGCGTACTCGGCCGATCTGGTGGAACGGAACGAAATGGTCGCGCCGCTCGTGCAGGAGGGCGACATGGCGGCGATGGCGGCGCCGATCGACTTCCTCGGCGTCAACTACTACTTCCGCTTCGTGATCGGCGAGGGTGCCAAGGGCCCGCGCATGGTGCGCGACCCCGAGGCTCCGCAGACGGACATGGGCTGGGAGGTGTATCCCGACGGGCTGCACGCGCTGCTCACGCGCCTCGCGCGTGAATATGGGCCGCCCGCCATCTATGTGACGGAGAACGGGGCCGCCTTCGGCGACGTCCGACTCCATGACGGTCAGGTGCACGATCCGGAGCGGACGGCGTACCTGGACTCGCACATCACCGCCGTCGGCCGCGCGGTCGAAGCGGGCGTGCCGGTCAAGGGCTACTTCGTATGGAGCCTGCTCGACAACTTCGAGTGGGCGTACGGCTACGCGAAGCGCTTCGGCATCGTCTACATCGACTACCCGACGCTCGAGCGGGTGCCCAAGGACAGCTTCTACTGGTACCGCGACCTCATCGCCAGCCGGCCGCGCCAGCCGGCGCCGTCACCGGTGGCGGCGGGTTAGGCGGTCGCGGCCCGGGTAGGCTCAAGGGATGGAGCCGCTCAGCGACGCGTGGGGGCGCGAGATCAAGAGCCTCCGCGTGTCCGTCACGGACAAGTGCAACTTCCGCTGCCGCTACTGCATGCCCGCCGAGGGCCTGGAGTGGCTCGGCCGTGACGAGCTCCTGACGTTCGAGGAGCTGGCGCGGCTGGTCCGCGTGCTGGCGTCCATGGGCGTCGAAGAGGTGCGGCTCACGGGCGGCGAGCCCCTCGTCCGCCGCGACCTGCCCGTGCTGGTGTCGCTGCTCGCCCCGATCCCGGGCGTTCGCGACCTGTCGCTGACGACGAACGGCGTGCTACTCGACCGCTTCGCCGGCCCGCTCGTGGAGGCCGGCCTGCGGCGCGTCAACGTCTCGCTCGACTCGCTCTCGCACGTCCGCTTCGCCGAGATCACGCGGCGCGACGCGCTCGATCGTGTGCTCGCCGGACTGGCCGCTGCCGAGGCCCACCCCGAGCTGAGCCCGATCAAGGTCAACTGCGTCGCGATCCGCGGGTTCACCGAGGAGGAGGTGCCCGCCTTCGCCGAGCTGGCGCGGCGGAAGCCGTACGTCGTCCGCTTCATCGAGTTCATGCCGCTCGACGCCGACCGGGCCTGGCGCGGCGATGACGTCCTTACGGGCGCCGAGATCCGCGCGCTGATCGAGGAGCACTGGCCGCTCGAGGAGATCCCCGCGAAGGCCTCGTCGACCGCCCGTCGCTTCCGCTTCGCCGACGGCGCGGGCGAGATCGGGTTCGTCAACCCGGTCTCCGAGCCGTTCTGCTCCGCCTGCGATCGCATCCGCCTGACCGCGGACGGCCAGCTCCGCACGTGCCTCTTCTCACGCCGCGAGTGGGACCTCAAGACGCCGCTCCGCGATGGCGCCTCGGACCAGGAACTCGAGGCTCTCCTCCGCTGGGCCGTGCAGCACAAGGAGCTCAAGCACCGCATCAACGAGCCCGGTTTCGTCCGCGCATCGCGCTCGATGTCGCAGATCGGGGGCTAGGAAAGGGCCGGTTGGTGCCGAATGGCGACCGATCGCCCGGCTAGGATTGATAGTTCCCCCTGGGACGTTTTCTTCATCGATGTCCGCTAGAGCTGCGACAGCCCCAACCGTCAACCACCGGTTCTTCCCGCGCGGGTGGAAGGACTTCGTGCTGCAGCTCGGCATCTGGTTCGGCTTCCTGGCCGCCTACGAGGTTGCGCGCGGCGTCGCCGACCGCGACCCGGCCAAGGCGTTCGAGAACGGCCGCCGCATCATCAACCTCGAGGGGCCGCACCACCTCTACGAGCTGACCTTCCAGCGCATCATCAGCGAGCACGGCTTCCTCGAGACGGCTTCGTCGTGGACGTACTGGGGCTCACAGTTCACCGTCCTCGGCCTGGCGCTGCTCTGGATGTACCTGCGCCGGAACGAGGCCTTCTACAACTTCCGCAACGCGATCATGCTGGCCAACGTGATCGGACTGATGGGCTACGTGCTGCTCCCGACCGCGCCACCCAGGATGTTCCCCAGCTTCGGCTTCGTCGACTCGCTCGCCGACTTCGGCGGCATCTCGCACGGGAGCATGGTCGTGCAGCTCGCGTCGAACCCCTATGCCGCAGTGCCGAGCCTCCACGCGGCCGACTCGCTCATCGTCGGCGTCGTGCTGGCCACGCAGATGCGGTCGCTCCCGATGAAGATCCTCTGGCTGCTGTGGCCGGTCTGGGTGTGGATCGTCGTAATGGCGACCGGCAACCACTTCTGGATCGACATCGTCGCCGGCGTGCTGGTCGCGATGATTGCCTGTGCGATCGTCTACCGGCGCCCGCTGCAGGCGCGCCTCGCCGCGCTCGCCCACGCCGCTTAAATGCCCTTCCAGTGATGGTCTCGCGTCTCTGGAAGGGGCATTAGTGTCGGGCGGCGCAGCGCGGGTCCAGCGCGCGTACATCGACGGCGTCCGCCGCGCGGCGGCAAACAGCGTCGACGGGCTTGCCCGCACGCGCATCTCGCCGAACGCGCTCACGGCCATGGGCGTGTCGCTCTGCATCCTCGCCTCGGTCGTCGTCTACTTCGAGTACCGCAACGAGATCCTGTTCTTCTGGCTCGGCGCCGCGCTCTTCATCGTCGGGTCGATCCTCGACATCCTGGACGGCGCGCTGGCGCGGCACTCGAACCGGGCCACGACGTTCGGCGCGTTCGTGGACTCGACCACCGACCGCCTCGGCGAAGCGTTCATGCTCGGCGCGATCGCGCTCGTCTTCATGCGCGACGGCGAGGAGTTCGCGCTGGCCGCGGCCTTCGCGGCGCTGACGGCGTCGTTCCTGGTCAGCTACACGCGGGCGCGGGCGGAGGCGCTCGGCCTGCGCGGCGACGTCGGGATCGGCTCGCGCGCGGAGCGGGTCGTCGTCATCTCGGCCGGCCTGATCCTTGCGCCCTGGGGCGTGCTGCCCTGGGCGATCTACCTGCTGAACGTCACCGCGTGGACGACAGTCGTGCAGCGCGTGCTGAGCGTGCGTAAGCAGCTGCGTGATAGCACTTAACCGCTAGCGCATAGCGAGTTTGATGTGTATAGTCGCGCGGTGGCGACGGAACGCAGCACCGTGCTCGTCCGGCTTCCCGCGGCCGTCAAGGAACGGCTCGCCGAGGAGGCCGGGGCGACGGGCAGGAGCCTGAACGACGTCGCCGTCAGCACGCTGGCGGCGCGGTTCGCCGTCCCGTATACGCCGACCGGCCGCCGTGCGGCCGCGCCGCGCGCCACCGGCGACGTCCTGCTGCGGATGCCGCCGGAACTGAAGGACAAGATCGCGCGCCGCGCCTCCGAGCGCCGGCGGTCGACGAACGACCTGATCGTCGAGACGCTCGCGGAGCGGCTCGGCGTCCCGACCGAAAGGACATCCCGCATGGCACAGACCAACGGCAGCCGCAACGGCCAGCACCGCGGCGACGACAAGGTGCGCGTCGCGATCATCGGCGTCGGCAACTGCGCGAACTCGCTGCTCCAGGGCGTCGAGTACTACAAGGACGCACCGGACGACCAGTTCGTGCCCGGCCTGATGCACGTGAACCTAGGCGGCTACCACGTGCGCGACATCGAGTTCACGGCGGCGTTCGACGTCGTCAAGGGCAAGGTCGGCGCCGACCTCTCCGAGGCGATCTGGGCGCCGCCGAACGACACGATCAAGTTCTCGGAGGTCCCGAAGACGGGCGTCAAGGTCTCGCGCGGAATGACCCACGACGGGCTCGGCAAGTACCTCTCTGAGATCGTCGAGAAGGCGCCCGGCGACACGGACGACGTGGTCGGGATCCTCAAGGAGACCCAGACCGACGTCGTGGTCAACTACCTGCCGGTCGGCTCCGAGGAGGCGACCAAGTGGTACACGGAGCAGATCCTCCAGGCGGGCTGCGCCATGGTGAACTGCATGCCTGTCTTCATCGCGAAGGGCGGTCACTTCGCCCGCCGCTTCGAAGACGCCGGCCTGCCGATCATCGGCGACGACATCAAGTCGCAGGTCGGAGCCACGATCACGCACCGCGTGCTGACGAGCCTGTTCCGCGAGCGCGGAGTGCACCTCGACAAGACGATGCAGCTGAACGTCGGCGGCAACTCCGACTTCCTCAACATGCTGGAGCGCGACCGCCTCGAGTCGAAGAAGATCTCGAAGACGAACGCCGTCACGTCGATGCTCGACTACGACCTCGGCGACCGCAACGTGCACGTCGGCCCGTCCGACTACGTGCCGTGGCTGACCGACCGCAAGTGGGCGTACATCCGCATGGAGGGCACCACCTTCGGCAACGTCCCCCTGAACCTGGAGCTGAAGCTCGAGGTATGGGACTCGCCGAACTCGGCGGGCATCGTCATCGACGCGGTGCGCATGGCGAAGCTCGCCCTGAACAACGGCCTGGGCGGTGCGCTCGAGGGCCCGAGCTCGTACTTGATGAAGTCGCCGCCGAAGCAGATCGCGGACGACGACGCATACGAAGCCGTCGAGAAGTTCATCGAGGAGAACGCGCGCAAGCCGGTCAAGGTGGCCACGAAGGCCTGAGCACGCGAAGGCGTACTGAGGCACTGACGGGTAGCGACACCGTGAGCCTGAGGTTCCAGCCGGCGGCCGGGCTCGAGCTCGGCCGCCTGGCCGACCTTTTCAACGCGGCGTACGAGGGCTACCTGGTTCCGTTCTCCATCGACGAGCGGACGCTGCGTTTCATGGTCGACGCGTACGACCTGAACCTGGAGGCGTCGCGGATCGCGCTCCTCGACAGCGTTCCCGTCGGGCTCGCCACTCTCGCGGTGCGCGGCGAGCGCGCCTGGATCGGCGGCATCGGCGTCACGCCGTTCGGCCGCCGGCGCGGGATCGGCGAGCAGCTGATGCGACGGGTGATCGAGCAGGCGCGCGAGCGGGGCGTCCGCTTCGTCCAGCTGGAGGTGATCGAGGCCAACGCGCCGGCGATCGCGCTCTACGAGAAGGTCGGCTTCGAGGACGTCCGCCACGTCGACGTCTTGATCCTCGACGCCGACCCGGGGGCGCGCGGCGATGCACCGGGCACCGACGTCGACGCCGCGCACGATCTTGTGCGCGTCCTGCGTCACGCCGGCGAGCCGTGGCAGCGCGACGACGAGACCCTCGCCCGGCTGCGCTCGCTGGAGCCGCCGCTGCGCGCCCTCGGCGGCGACGGAGGGGCGGCGATCGTGCGGCCCACGCCGGCGGCGGCGTCGGTCGTCCAGATCGCCGGAGACGAGGCCACGGCGCGCGCCGTGCTCGCGACGCTGCGCCGCGAGGGCTCGGTGAACGTGCTGAATCTCCCCGACGACGAGCCGGCGGCGGAGGCGTTCCGCGCCGTCGGCGCCCGCATCGCTGTCCGCCAGCGCGAGATGGCGCTCAGCCTCTGAGCCCAGCCGCTCGCCGCCCGCGGCTCGGCGCGGCACTAGGATCGCGCCGTGGCGCTCCGGATTTGCCTGGTGACCCCGTTCGCGTGGTCGCAGCCCCACGACGTGAACGAGCACGTGACCGGCGTCGCCACGGCGCTCCGCGCGCTCGGGCACTCCGTCACCGTCCTCGCGCCTTCCAACCGCGCGCGCGACCTCGTCGCCGGGAGGCGCGCGCTCCACGACGGCAAGGCCGCCGACTTCATCGCGCTGGGGCCGGCCGTGCCGGTCTCGCGGCGCAGCAAGCTCGGCGTCCCTGTTGGTGTGCGCACGAACCTCCAGCTGGCGCTCGAGCAGGGCGGCTACGACGTCGTGCACGGCTTCGAGCCGGGGCTGCCGAGCCTCAGCTACCTCGCCCTACGAGAAGCCCGCACGCTCACGGTGGCGACGTTCATCTCGCCGGACCGGCTCGCGTACCCGCCTGCGAAGAACCAGCGCATGCGCCTCCTGACCCGGCTCGACGCGCTGGTCGCGACATCGCCACTGACCGCCGCCGCGGCGCAGGAGCGGTTTCCGGGCGACTACCACGTCGTCCCGCTCGGGGTCGACACCGACACACTGAAGCCGGGCCGGAAGCGCAAGCTCGTCGTCGCCGAGTGGCTCCCCGGCGACCGCCTCCAGGGCCGCTCGATCGCACGGGCGCTGCGCGAGCTGGCCGAGTGGGAGCTCGTCTATCTGCGCACGAAGCCCCTGAGCGGCCGCCCGCCGATGCCGCGCCGCCTCGCCGGCCGGGTCCGTGTCCGCACGCTGCGGGACGGCGCCGCCCGGGCGCCGCTCCTCGCCGAGGCGGCGATCTTCGTCCCGGCGCCCGGCGGTCTCCCGCGCGCGCTGCTCGAAGCCAAGGCCGCCGGCGCCGCGATTGCGGCGCCGCCCGGCGTCGCCGCCCAGCCCGAGCTCGCCGGCGCGGCCGTTGCCCGCCTGACCGAGGACGCCGCCCTCCGCCAGCGCCTCGGCCAGGAGGCGCGCCGCGACGCCGAGCGCGAGTCCTTCAACGTCGTGGCCCGCGAGCTGGACGAGATCTACAGCGGATTGGCGACCCGCCGCCGGCCGTCGCTCCCGGCCACGGCCGACGGGCGCGTGGAGGACGACTGGATCGTCGTCGACTTGCACATGCACACGTCGTGGTCGCACGACTGCACCGTCCCGCCCGTCCAGCTGCTCGACCACGCCGAGGAGATCGGCCTGGGCGCGATCGCAGTCACCGACCACAACGTCTTCGGCGGCGCGCTCGAGGCCGTCGAGCTCGCGCGCGAGCGGCGCCTCGCGGTCATCGCGGGCGAGGAGATCAAGACCGACAACCAGGGCGAGGTGATCGGCCTCTTCCTCGACGAGGAGATCCCGCGCGGCATGTCGTTCGCGGCCACGATCGCCGCCATCCGCGCCCAGGGCGGCATCGTCTACCTTCCGCACCCATTCGACCGCCTGCACGCGATCCCCGACCCGGCCACGCTGCACCGGCACCTCGGCGACATCGACGTCTTCGAGGTCTACAACGCGCGGCTGCTCTTCGAGGCGTACAACGACGAGGCGCTGCGCTTCGCGCGCAAGTACCACCTGACGATGGGCGCCGGCTCGGATGCGCACGTCCTTCAGGGCGTCGGCACCGGCGCGCTGCGGATGCGGCCGTTCGAAGGGCCCGAGCAGTTCCTCGAGAGTCTCCGGACCGCCGAGGTGCTGCGCCGCCCGAAGTCGCTCGCCTACCTGCAGAGCCTGAAGTGGGTCGCACAGGTCAGGGACCGGCTCGGCGCTGGTGAACCGGTCTAGGGGCCTGTCCGGGGAGTCGCGATGGTCGATGGCACGCGGGACACGGCGCGAGGCAAGGACGCAGGGAGCGGGAATATGCCGGCATATTTCTGCGACCGAGGACGCGGCATCGGGTCGTGTCACGCATGGCAGCGGCCGTCGTCTACTCCCCGGATAGGCCCCTAGTTCCAGGGGAATCGCGGCCGATCGCGAATCAGGCAGCGTGGATCCCGATACCGCCGACGTCGAGGGCAGGAGGCGCCCTGCCCGCACGCAACTAGAAGGCGCCGTGGGATCCCCGGACGACGAGATCTACGACCGGTACCTCCGCAAGGCGATCCGCGAGATCAACGAGCTGGGTGACGAGATCGCGCGTGCCGCCGGCGACCGGACCCCCGTGCTCGGGTCGGGCCATCCGCTCGCCGACGTGCTGATGGTGAAGTGGTCGCCGCAGCGCAGCGAGAGCCAGGAGGGCGTCGCCTACTTCGGCCGCGCCGGCCAGGCCGTCCTCAAGTCGCTCCAGCGGCTCCGCGTCGACCCGATGGCCGTCTACGGCACGAACTGCGCGAAGTTCGAGGGCGGCGACGCCGACGAGAGGGCCCAGGCCTGGCTGACGCAGGAGCTGCACATCGTCCAGCCGAAGCTCGTGATCGTCATGGGCGAGCGCGCCCTCGCCTTCGTGAACGCGCTCGAGTTCCCGCTTGCACGCGAGGTCGAGGCCACGCGCGGCGAGATCCAGCAGTTCACGGCGACGATCGGAGCGCTCGTCACGCCGGACATCGACGAGTCGCTCGACGAAGCGCCCGCCAAGACGGCGTTCTGGAACGCGTTCCGCGCACTCGGCCCCTGGTGGGCCGCGCTGCCGCCCTACTAGAGCTGTCCCTCCCGCGAAAAATCCGGCGCGCTCCGCGCGCCATGACGATTTGTCGCGGTTGAGGTCACACGCGTCTTCGCGCGACGTAGCCGCGGCCGGGCAAGCCGGCCTCCGCCCGGTGAGCTCCTCGGACGCCGTCCGCTCTAATGCATCCGTGAACGTCGTCGCGGCGAACCGTCTCGGCCGTGCGCCGGCATTGTGGATCGGCGTCGCGCTGATCGTCGCCGCGCTGGCCGTCTACTACGGCTTCTCGGAGTCGCTCCACAACCTGTCGCTCTGGGGCGACACGGCGTTCGTCGCTCTGGTGCTGATGCCGGCCGTCTTCGTGCTCGTCTACTTCGCGCTGCCGCTGCGGCGCGCGCACGGCATCGCCTTGGTCGCGGTCGCGTTCGGCGTCCTCGCGGTGATCCTCGAGGTGGCGAACCTGGACACGCTCGCCAACTTCGCGAAGCTCGCGACGATGACGCTGCTCGCGTTCTGGTTCCTGACCTTCTTCGAGCGGCTGTCATGGGTCGTGCTCGTCGCGGCGCTCATCCCGTGGATCGACGCCTACTCCGTCTGGCGCGGCCCGACGCACCACATCGTCACGAAGCAGCGCAACGTCTTCGACACGCTCTCGTTCGCGTTCCCCGTCCCCGGCGAGCACTCGTCCGCGAACCTCGGGCTCCCCGACCTGCTCTTCTTCGCGCTCTTCCTCGCCGCCGCCGCCCGCTGGAACCTGCGCGTCGGGTGGACGTGGCTGGCGATGGTGCTGTCCTTCGGCGCAACGATGGCAATCGCCGTCCAGTGGGACGTGAACGGCCTGCCCGCGCTGCCCGGGATCTCGATCGCGTTCCTCGTCGTGAACGCCGATCTCATCTGGCGCGACCTGCGCCGGCCCCAGCCCGAGCCGGCGACCTGAGTGCTCGGCCGGCGCATCGCGATCCTCGCGGGCGCCGCCGTCGCGCTCCTTGCGATCGGAGCGGCCGTCACGTCGTCGCTGGGCGGCGGGCGCACCGGGCTCACGGAGGTCGACCCCAACCACCTGGCGGTGATCGACCCAAAGAGCGACGTCATCACGGCCGCGGCCGCGGTCGGCGCCGGCCCGGGGCCGGTCGCGACCGGCGACGGGTCGGTCTGGGTCGCGAACACCTCCGACCGCACGGTCACCCACCTCGACCTGCGCTCCGGGGCACCGCTCGGGACGATCTCGCTCGCGAGCCGAACGCCGACGGGCATTGCAGTGGGCGGCGGCGCCGTCTGGGTCGCGAACGGGCGCGTCGGGTCGGTCTCGCAGGTCGACCCCGGCTACGCCAAGGTCACCAAGGTGCTCCAACTCGCCGGGCCATCCGGCGAAGGATCGGTCGCACTCGGGGGCGGCTCGCTCTGGGCGGCGTTCGGAGACTCGACGCTCGCGCGCGTCGACCCCGGCACCCGGAAGACGCTTGGGAAAGAACTCACCCGCTCGATCCCGTCCGGTCTCGTCTACGCGCTCGGCTCGGTCTGGCTGGCGAACACGAGCGACGAGACCGTGGCCCGCTACGACCCCGCGACGTTCAGCCAGGGGCCGGCCGCTCGTATCCCGGTCGGGCACGACCCGCTTGCGATCACATATGGGGAGGGCGCGGTCTGGACGGCGAATGCCGACGGCACCGTGACGCGCATCGACGCGGCCGCGCGCACGACGGCGACGATCCGCGCCGGCGTTGCGCCGGCCGGGATCGCCGCCGGCGCGGGGGCCGTCTGGGTCGCCGGCACGAACGGGACCGTCGTGCGAATCGACCCCGCCGAGCGGCAGGTGGTGAAGCGCATCCGGCTCGGCAACCCGGCGGCGGGGATCGCCGTCGGCGGCGGCTCGGTCTGGGTCTCGATCCGGTCCGGCTGACGTGTCACAGTTGCCGAAATGGACGATCTCCCGCGCGGCGCCGTCACCTTCCTCTTCACGGACGTCGAGGGGTCGACGCGGCTGGTCAAGCAACTCCGCGACGAGTACGGCGACGTGCTCGCGGCGCACCAGCGGCTCCTGCGCGAGGCGTTCGCGCAGCACGGCGGGCATGAGATCGACACGCAGGGCGACGCGTTCTTCGTCGCGTTCGCGAGTGCGCGGGAGGCCGTGCTCGCCGCCGTGGAGGGCCAGCGCGCGCTGGCCGGCTACCCATGGCCGAACGGCGCCAGCGTCAAGGTGCGCATGGGCATCCACACCGGCCAGGCCGCACCGGTCGATGGACGATACACCGGGCTCGCTGTGCATCGAGCGGCAAGGATCTGCGCCGCGGGCCACGGCGGCCAGGTGCTCGTCTCGCAGGCGACGCAGACGCTGCTCGAGGACGAGGAGGAGGACCTTGCGGTCTCGCTCGACGACCTCGGGGCGCAGCGACTCAAGGATCTGGACCGACCGGTTCAGCTCTACCAGGTGGCCGGCCCGGGGCTGGAGACGGACTTCCCGCCGATACGCGGCGAGGACGAGCCCGACGCCGCGGTTGGCCCGCCGGTGCCCACGCACCGACGGCCGCTCGTGCTCGGGCTGGCGGTCCTCGCCGTTTTGGCCGCGGCCGTCCTCGCGTTCATGCTGCTGCGCGGCGGTGGGGGCGGCGGTCTCTCCGGCGTCAAGCCGAACAACGTCGGCGTCATCGACCCGACGAGCAACGACATCGTCGACGCCCTACCCGTGGGCCTGCGGCCCGGCCCGATCGCGCTCAAGAACGGGGTGGTCTGGGTGGGCAACCTCGGCGATAGGAGCCTGACGCGGATCACCGCCGAGACGCGCGCCTTCGCGGCCACCGTCCCGTTGGATCCGCGCACGCCGACCGGGATCGCCGTCGGCGAAGGCGGCGTGTGGGTCGCCCATGGCTTCCTGGGCAGCCTCTCGCTCGTGGACCCGCGGTTCAACCGCCGAACGGACACCGTTGACCTCGCCGGGCCGTCGCCCGGCTTCGGCGCGGTCACGGTTGGCCGCGGCTCCGCGTGGGCTGTCTTCGGCGACTCGACGCTCGCGCGGATCGCGCCCGCCGATATTCAGCGGCACGAGACGGGGTTTGCCGGCGGCAGCCCGTCAGGCGTCGTCTACGCGCAAGGCTCCCTCTGGGTCACCAACAGCGCCGACTCGACGGTGAGCCGGTTCGACCCCCGCACCTTCCAGGAGGGTCCAGTCGCCCGCGACACCTCGGTCGGTAAGCGGCCGGTCGCCATCGCCTTCGGCGAGGGCGCACTCTGGACGGCGAACGCCGGCGACGGGACGGTGACGCGGATCGACCCCGACACACGGTCGACGTCGACAATCCCGGTGGGCGGCGAGCCGGCCGGCGTCGCGGCCGGCGACGGCGCCGTCTGGGTCGCTGAGGCCGACGGGACGGTCGTCCGCATCGACCCGACCAAGGGCGTCGTCAAGCGGATCTCGCTCGGGAACCCGGCCGCCGGAATAGCGCTCGGCGCGGGTCTCGTCTGGGTGACAGTCGAGGCGCCCTAGGCGGCTACTTCAGGCAGGCTGCCGTCAGGTCGAATTCCGGCCGGACGACCACGCAGCCGACGCGGTCCGAGACGAACGTCGTCGCGCCGTCGTTCGCGATCTCAACCCGGGGGGCGGCGTCGCGCGCGATCCGGGCGTCCAGAGCGGCGTATGCGGCGTAGCGTGCGCGACCCTCGAGGCGCGCGGCACGGCGCATGAGCGCGTCGTAGGCCGGTGACGAGAACCGTCCGAAGTTCGGGTTGGGCGCGAACCGGCTGTCGAGGAGGACGTTGACGTACTGATACGGGTCGATGAAGTCAGGAAGCCACGGGCTGAAGGTGATGTCGAACGCAGCGTTCGGGGACGCGATCCGCCTGCCGAGGGCGCCCGGCGGAATTCCGACCACCTGGACGTCGAGCCCGATGGCCCGCAGGTTCCGCTTGATGATCTGGGCGGCGGCTTGCGCCGGCGGCGAGTCGAACGTCCAGAGGACCGCCTTGCCGCCGCGCGTGTGACCGCGCGCGAGCGCCTTTGCCTGCTTGAGGTCGGGCCCGTCGAGCGGGTAGATGCTCGCCTTCCTGTATCCGGGCATCCCGAGCGGCAGGTACTGGTCGGTGGGAACCCCCCGAGGCGTAAAGGGCTCATTGATCAGCGCGGGCCGGTCCACGGCGAAATTGACCGCTCGCCTGAGCGCGAGGTTGTGGCGAAAGAGGGGGCGTGCCACGTTGAACGAGTAGGCGCGCATGCTCAGGCCGGGCGTGACGAACAGCCGCCCCTCGTTGATTCCGTACTTCTCCACCAGGCCGAGCGCGGGGTCGTAGTAGAACGGCGGGGCGGCGGGACCCCAGTCGGCCTCGTTTGCCTCGACCTTCCGCAGCAGCTCCTGATCCCTGATCGGCTCGACGTCGACGACGAACCGGTCGACGCGGTGAGGCCGCCCGCCGCTGTAGTACGGATTCCGTTCGAGGACGGCGCGCTTGCCTCGCACGTACTCGGAGACGTAGTAGGGCCCGGACCCGGGCACGGCGTCGATGCCTTCCGGGTCGACGGGCAGGTTCGGGGGCACCGGGCAGAAGAACGGCATCGCCGTCCGTACCGGGAAGTCCGGCGCCGTCTGCTTGAGCCGGACCACGAGTCGGTACCCATCCGCCCTCACGCCGGCGGCACTTCGCCGCCTGCCGCTCGCCACGGCGTCGGCTCCCACGATGTCGCTCATGTACGGGTATCCGTATTGAGATCCACGCGGTCCGAGGGTGAGAACACGATTGATCGCGCGTGCGTACGCGCTCGCCAGCACGGGCGTCCCGTCGCTGAACCGGTACCCGCGCCGCAACGTGAAGGTGAACGTCCTCGCGTTGTTCGACGACCGTGGCATGCCGGCGGCGACCTCAGGCACGGGATCGAACTGCTTCCTCTGCCGGTCCGGGTAGTTCAGGAGCTGTGCGCAGCTTGCCCCCAACAAGGCCCACGACGTCCCGGCGTAGGCAAGCGCAGGGTCGACGTAATCCAGGTCCTCGACCTTCGAGATCACGCGGAAGGTGCCGCCGTCGGCGCCTCGCGCCGCGCGACCGCTCGACCCAGCGGCGAGCGCCGCCCCCGCCGCGACGAGCAGTAGTGCGAAGAGCCAGATCCTGCGCGCCATGAAGCACGTGTCATATCGCACTACCTGCCTCGATACTAGGTCCCGCGTGTGAGCAGCGCCACCGTCTCGACGTGCGGCGTGTGCGGGAACATGTCGACGGGCCGGGCCGAGACCAGCCGATACCCCCACTGGGAGGCAAGCACCTTGAGGTCCCCGGCCAGGGTCGTCGGGTTGCACGAGACGTAGACGAGCCGCGGTGCGCCGGCCTCGCCCACCCGCTTCAGCGCTTTGCCGGCGAGCCCTGCGCGCGGCGGATCGACGATCGCGACGTCCGGGTCGCCCGCCCGCTCACGGAGCTCGGCGAGCACCTGGCCGACGTTGCCGGCAAAGAAGGCGGCGTTCGTGATCCCGTTCAGGTCGGCGTTCTCGAGTGCGCAGGCAATGGACTCCTCGGTGATGTCGACGCCCCACACCGTGAGCGCCTTGCTCGCGAGCGAAAGCCCGATCGTCCCGATGCCGCAGTAGAGATCCCAGACCGTCTCGTTGCCCGTCAGGCCGGCCGCCTCGCCGGCGAGCCGGTAGAGCTGCTCGGCCATCGCCGTGTTCGTCTGCAGGAAGGCATTCGGCCGCACGCGGAAGCGCAGGCCGCACAGCTCCTCTTCGATCGCCTCGTCGCCCCAGAGCAGCTCGGTCGGCAGGTTGGTGACCTCGGCCGGCGTCTCGTTCACGGACCAGTGGATCGAGCGCACTTGCGGAAAGCGCTGCAGCGTCTCGATGAAGTGGTCGCGCTCGAAGCGCTCGCCCTTCGCGGTCACGAGCTGCACGAGCGCCTGCCCGGTGGTGCGCCCCTCCCGGACGACCAGGTGCCGCAGGTAGCCGGTGCCGTTGGCCTGGTCGTAGGCCTCGAGCCGCTCCTCGCGCGCCCAGGCGTCCACGGTCTCTCGGAGCCCGTTGCCGAGGTCGGTGGTCAGCCAGCACTGATCGATGTCGAGCACCTCGTCCCAGCGGCCGGCGCGGTGCAGGCCGGAGACCGGCCCGTCCTCGCTGCGCGTGAACGAGTACTCCATCTTGTTGCGGTAGAAGAACGGCGACTCGGCCGGGACGATCGGCTCGAGGGGCGGCTCGGCGATACCCGCGATGCGGGTGAGCGCGTCGCGGACCTGGGCCTCCTTCGCGTCGAGCTGCGCCGCGTAGGCGAAGTCCTGGAAGCGGCAGCCGCCGCAGGCGGGATAGTGGGCGCACGGCGCGTCGACCCGGGCCGGCCCCGGCTCGAGCACGTCGACCGCGGTCGCCTCGGCGTGGTTCCGCTTCACCTTGGTTACCCGCGCGCGCACGAGGTCACCCGGCAGCCCGCGGCGCACGAACACGACGAAGCCATTCGCGCGCGCGACGCCGTTCCCGCCGTAGGCGAGCGAGTCGATGCGGAGGTCGACCTCCTCGTCGACCGAGACCGGGGCGGCCATGCAGGGAGCCTAGGTGACGTCGCGCCGGTCGGTCAGGACGGTGCCGACGAGGACGATGCCGATCGTGTACGCGAGCGACAGCGCCACCGCCGCGCCAATCCCGACCTCCGGATGGTCGCCCATGTGCCCCGAGAGCCGGTCCAGCACCTGACCTGGGAGGTAGCGCCCGACCGTGTCGTAGAGGCCGACGATCAGCGGCTCGACGATCAGGAGCCAGATGAAGGAGAGCACGATCGCGAGCGCCTGCCCCCTGATGATCGCCCCCAGACCGACGCCGATCGCGCCGAAGAGACCCGCGACGACCACCATGCGCGCCGCGCGGCCCCAGACGTCGAAGGAGACCCCCGGATCGCCGCCGATCCAGATGTACGTCATCACCAGCGCCAGGCCGATGGAGACGACGCCGAGCGCGCCGCCGGTCAGCACTGCTGCCGCCGTCTTGGCCGCGATGACGCGCTCGCGGCGCGGCTCGACCATGAACGTCCCCGCGATCGTGTTGTGCCGGAACTCCCAGGTCACGATCAGGATGCCGAGAACGAGCGCGATCACGTTCGCGAACCCGGTGACGTCGAGGATGTCGCCGACCACGGTGCTCGCCTCGTGCGAGCCGGTGATGTTGCCGACGACGCCGAGCACGACGATCGCGAGCAGCGGCAGGATGAGCCCGACGACCGTGCGGGGGGTCGTCTGGAGCTTCAGCAGCTCGCCGCGCAGCAACCTCACGCGGCGCCCTCGGTGAGCTCGAAGAACGCCTGCTCGAGCGAGGCGCGCTCGGCGGCCAGCTCGTGCAGGGCGATCCCGTTCTCGGCGGCGAGATCGCCGATTGCCTCCTGCGCCATGCCCGTGATGACGAGCGAACCGTCTGCCTCGGTCACCTCCGCGCCGCGCGCCACGAGCAGGTCGCGGAGCCGCGCGGCGGCCGGGCTCCGTACGCGGACGCC
Source organism: Gaiellaceae bacterium (assembly GCA_035764425.1). Taxonomy (GTDB): domain Bacteria; phylum Actinomycetota; class Thermoleophilia; order Gaiellales; family Gaiellaceae; genus JACVRM01. The sequence continues at coordinate 5,198 of DASTZE010000138.1, read as the reverse complement.
GCCCGACGCGCGCGCGACCAGCTCCTGCGTCGTGCCGCTCGCGACGAAGCGGCCGTGGTGGATGATCACGATCTCGTCCGCGATCACCTCGACCTCCGACAGGATATGGCTCGAGACGAGGATCGTCCGGCCTCGCTCGGCGAGGGTGCGGAGGAGGTCGCGAAGCCAGCGCACGCCCGCGGGATCGAGCCCGTTCGCCGGCTCGTCCAGCACGAGCACCTCGGGGTCGCCGAGCAGCGCGGCCGCCAGCGCGAGCCGCTGGCGCATACCGAGCGAGTAGCCGCCCGTGCGCCGCCGCGCCGCGTCCTGCAGTTCGACGAGCGCGAGCACTTCCTCGACGCGCGCGAACGGGATGCCGGCCTCGGTGGCGATGACCCGGAGGTGGTTGCGGCCCGACCGGCCGGGATGGAACGAGGTCGCCTCCAGCACAGCCCCGACGCGGTGCGCGGGCTGGTCGAGGTCGCGGAAGCGCCGGCCGAGCACGGTCGCCGATCCGGACGTCGGACGGACGAGGCCGAGGACGGCGCGCATCGTCGTCGTCTTGCCGGCGCCGTTCGGGCCGAGGAAACCCGTCACCCGGGCCGGCTCGACGCGGAAGGAGAGGTCGTCGACCGCCAACGTCTCGCCGAACCGCTTGGTCAGCGAGGTGACGTCGATCACTGCAGCGGGGTCACGTAGACCTGGCGGGTGCGTGGGCCGTCGAACTCGCAGAAGAAAATGCCCTGCCAGGTGCCGAGCGCGAGCTGGCCGTCGCGGAGCGGGATGAGGACCTGCGGCCCGGCGAGCAGCGCCCGGACGTGCGACGGCGCGTTCTCCTCCCCGGCCTCGATGTGCTCCCAGCCCCACTCGTCGCCGACGATCCGCTCGAGCGCGCGCTCGAAGTCGCGCGCGACGGCCGGGTCGGCGTGCTCGTTGATGGTCACGCCGGCCGTGGTGTGGGGGACGTAGACGAGCACCGCCGAACCGTGTGCGTCCTCGACCACGGCCTTCACCTGCTCAGTGATGTCGAGCACCTGCGTCCGCCGGGACGTCTTCAGAGTGACCTCGCGCACCGGGCTATCCTACGGTCGCCTTTGGCCGTCGCTCCCGCTGATCTGGACGCCTACCGGAGCGAGGCCGACCGCCTCGAGGCCGAGCTGATGGAAGAGTGGTACCTCCACTACGCGGGACATAAGGCCGCGCTCGAGCTCGAGCCGATCTACGACCGCCACCGCGCGCTGGTAGAGCTCGATCGCGTGCGCGCGGTCGGGGCGGCGGCCGAGGACGAGCGGACGCGCTGGCTCTTCCGCTGGGCCGCGGAGAACTACCTCACCGACCTGACGAAGGCAGAGCTCGAACGCGTGGCCGCCCTGGAGGCCGGGCTCGTCGCGGAGGTCGACGGGGAGCGCATCCCGTTCCGAATGATCCAGCCGTCCGTAGCCCGCGAGCGCGACCGCGGCCGTCGGCAGCGGCTCTACGAGGCCGGCGCGGCGCTGCGCGAGGAGCACCTGAACCCGATACTGCTCACGGCCGCGCGGGCCTATCACGCCGCGGTGCCCGAGCTGGGGGCCGGCGACTACGTCTCGCTCTACGAGCGCATCGGCTTCGACCTCGAGGCACTGGCCGATGATTGCCGCGAGCTCCTCGAGTCGACCGAGCGCGCCTGGATCGACGGCGCGGACCGGCTGCTGCGCCGGCGCGCCGGCGTCGGCCTCGACGAGGCCGGCGCGTGGGACATTCCACGGCTGCTGCGGGCGGACGACTGGGACGATGCCTTCCCGGCCGACCGCATGCTCCCGGCCCTCGAGGCCACGCTCGCCGACCTGGGTGTCGACCTCGCGGCGCAGGCGAACGTCCATCTGGACGTCGAGCAGCGGCCGCTGAAGTCGCCGCGCGCGTTCTGCGCGCCGATCGAAGTGCCGGAGCGGGTCATGCTCGTCATCCAGCCGAACGGTGGCATCGACGACTGGCGAGCCCTCTTTCACGAGGCCGGGCACACGGAGCACTACGCGAACACCGGAGGAGGGCTGAGCGTCGAGGCGCGGCGCATGGGCGACTCGGCCGTGACCGAGGGCTGGGCGTCGCTCTTCGAGGGCCTCGTGCGGGAGCCGGCGTGGCTCGAGCGCCGCCTCGACGTCGGCCGGCCGCGCCAGCTCGCCGCCGAGGGGGGCGTCATCGAGCTGTTCTTCGCCCGGCGCTACTCGGCGAAGCTGCTGTACGAGCTCGAGTTCCACCGGGCCGACGACCCGGAGACGATGCGCGGCCGCTACGTCGAGCTGCTCGGCGAGGCGCTGAAGATCGAGCCGAGCCGAGCCAGCTACCTCGCGGACATCGACCCCGGCTTCTACGTGACGGAGTACCTGCGCTCGTGGGGCTTCGAGGCTCAGCTGCGCGATTTCCTGCGCACCGAGTTCGGCAACGCGTGGTTCACCCGGCGCGACGCCGGCGCCTTGCTGCGCGAGCTGTGGTCGGAGGGGCAGGCACGCACGGCGGACGCGATGCTCGAGGACCTGACCGGGTCGCGCGTCGAGATGGCGGCGCTCGACGACCGGATTCGCGAGGCGCTGGCACTGGCGTAGCCGGAACTTCCGTGCGACGATCGCGTCACGCGATCGTCCTCGGTGCAGGCAATCCTGGTGGCGGCGGTCGTCGCGGCCGCCGCGTCGCTGGGTCGAGGTGCGGCGCTCGCCCCGGCGAGCCGCCCGACGCTTGCGGCTGCGATCGGCGCTGGAAGCGAGGGTGCGTGCGCGCTGACGACGGCCGGCGGCGCCAAATGCTGGGGCTACAACGGCGAGGATCAGCTCGGCACCGGGCAGCAAGGCCTCGTCGCCAGCTCGGTGCCGGTCGATGTGTCAGGCCTGCGGACCGGCGTGGCTGCGTTGGCCGTCGGCGTGCGGCACAGCTGCGCACTCATGTCCGCGGGAGGCGTGAAGTGCTGGGGCATGGCCGACCTGGGGGAGCTCGGCGACGGCACCGCGCAGCGCCGCCTTGCACCGGTCGACGTTGTCGGCCTGAGCAGCGGCGTGAAAGCGGTCGCCGCCGGCGTCGCGAGCAGCTGCGCGCTCACGGGCGCGGGCGGGGTGAAGTGCTGGGGATCGAACAACCAGGGGCAGGTCGGCGACGGCACGACGACGAACCGTTCGGCGCCCGTCGACGTCGTCGGACTGAGCGGCGTGACCGCGATCACCGCGAACTGCGCGCTCATGTCCGCCGGCGGAGTCAAATGCTGGGGCGGGTCCTACGGACTGGCGCCGGTCGACGTGTTCGCTCCCGGCAGCGGGATCGTCGCGATCACGCACGGCTGCGCGCTCACGAGCGCCGGCGGGGTGAAATGCTGGGGGCCGAACAACCAGGGACAGGTCGGCGACGGGACGAGAGTCGACCGCCCGGTGCCCGTCGACGTCCTCGGACTGACGGGCGGCGTCACGGCTGTCTCCGCCTGGGGAGGGCACGGCTGCGCGCTCCTCTCCTCCGGCGGCGTGAAGTGCTGGGGCGTCAACGACTTCGGGCAGGTCGGAGACGGGACGACCATCGACCGCACGGCGCCGGTGGCGGTGGCGGGTTTGAGCGCCGGCGTCGCGGCGATCTCGGCCGGCGTGCTGCAAACATGCGCCCTCATGCGCTCGGGCGCCGTCGAGTGCTGGGGCGCGTCCGGCGCCGGCCAGCTCGGCGACGGCTCGAGCGTCACGACACACGCCAATCGCTTCAGGTCGACACCAGTCGGGGTCGTCGGGCTCGGGCCGCACGCGACTGTCACGATCGCTTCGCGCTCCGTCACGGTCACGCCGGCGCGCGTCGCAGCGGTCAGCGTGCGCTGCGGCGCGCCGGCGCCCTGCCACGGGACGCTGGTGCTGACCGAAGCCGGAGCGAGGCTTGGCACCGGCAGGTTCTCGATTCCCGCAAGCAGCGTGCGCCCGGTCGTCGTCCGTTTGTCGATACGCGCCGTCGCGCTCGTCTCGCGCGTCAGACAGCTTTCCGTACAGGCGCGGGCGAGCTACGAGCAGGCGCCCGGTGTAACGGTCTCCACCATGCGAACGATCACGCTGACGGCAGCGACCAGCCGCCGCTAGGTCTTCAGAGCGCGCCGCCGGCCGCCGGCGGAGCAGCCATGTCCACCGCGCCCGCATCGCCGACCTGGTTCCGCGACAGGAAGTCCTCGACGAGCAGGAGGTTGTCGCCCGCCCGGCGCACGACCGAGAGCAGGTCGCTCATGCTCGAGACCTCCTCCCGCTGCTCCTGCAGGAACCAATGCAGGAACTGCTCGCCGACGAGCTCGCCCTCCTCGCGCGCCAGCGCGACGAGCGCCGAGATCTGCTCGGTCACCCGCTTCTCCTGCTCGAGCGCGAGCGCGACGGGTGCGGCGGCGTCGGCGAAGGACGCCTTCGGCGCCTTCACACCAGGGATCGCAACCTCGTGGTCGGCGTCGAGCAGGTACTGGACGAGCATCATCGCGTGGTTCCGCTCTTCGACCGCCTGGCGGTAGAAGTGCGAGGCCAGCAGCGGCAGTGTCTCCGAGTCGTAGTACACGGCGATGGCCACGTACTGCTGCGAGGCCGCGAACTCGTTCGCAACCTGCTGGTTCATCACCGCGGGGAATCGAGCCACGACGCGACTCTACCCGGGTACGCTTCGCGCGCGTGACGGTGACGCGGGTGCTCATCGCCGGCGCCGCCGGCCGCGACTTCCACAACTTCAATGTCGTCTTCCGCGACCGCGGCGACGTGGAGGTCGTCGCCTTCACGGCGACGCAGATTCCCAACATCGAGGGCCGCGTCTACCCGGCGTCGCTCGCCGGGACCGGCTACCCGGACGGGATCCCGATCGAGCCCGAGGCAGAGCTCGAACGGCTCATCCGCCGCTACGCGGTCGACGAGGTCGTCTTCTCCTACTCCGACGTGACCTACGAGCACATCGGGCACCTGGCCTCGCGCGCGCTCGCGGCCGGCGCCGGCTACCGATTGGTCTCACCACGCGAGACGATGCTGACCTCGCAGAAGCCCGTGGTCGCCGTGTGCGCGGTGCGCACCGGCGCGGGCAAGAGCCCGACGACGAGGCGCGTGGCCGCGCTGCTCCGCGACTCCGGCAGCCGGGTCGCGGTCATCCGCCACCCGATGCCCTACGGCGACCTCGCGCGCCAGGCCGTCCAGCGCTTCGCCGCCTACGCCGACCTCCAGGTCGCCGAGACCACCATCGAAGAGCGCGAGGAATACGAGCCGCAC
>DASTZE010000137.1:0-9633 GCA_035764425.1 Gaiellaceae bacterium | reverse complement strand
GTTCCCGCTTCTTCACGCGCCAGCTCGACTGCGGCTGGAGCGTGCTCTGGTGGGACGACGCTCAGCCTTGCCGGCGTCGTCCGCCATTCGCGCCCCTGCTTGTACATGGCATTCGCCGTCAGCGCTTCCATGTTGTGCCGTCTCCGCCCTGGGAAGTAACGGTTGGAGAAGGCTTCCCAGTCGAGTGCTTCTGCTGCCTCCTCGGCTGGCAGAGGCGGAGCGGTTCGCGCCGTATCGGAGCTCTCTTTGCGTGCGGACGGCCAACGCGTATCGAACGGGCCGTGCTTTCGTGACGCTTCCACCACTTGTCTCACCTCCCGCACGAAAGCGGGAGGACGCAGGAGCGTCACCGGGTTCGCCTAGCTATACAGAGAGTAGCAGTCGCAATGCGAAACGGCCGGGGGTCCGCGGCGGAACGAGATTGCGGCTATGGTGGGTGAGCGCGTAGACCTAGCGCGCAAGCCGCCGAGGCCGCGAAGTTCCTCTTCGACTTGCGAAACCTGGTCTAAGCGCAGCAGGAGAGCTCGACCCGAGTTCTCCAACCCTGAACGGAGAGTTAGGAGCAACAGATGTTTGCGACCGTGAGACGCTACGAAGGTATCGAGGCGAGCCACAAGGACGAGCTGACGAAGAAGGTCGGCGAGAGTTTGGCGCCGCGCCTGAGCAAGCTGCCCGGCTTCAGCGGCTACTTCCTCATCGACACCGGTGAGGGCGCCATGAGCTCGATCGGCCTCTTCGACACCTCGACGCAGGCCAACGAGTCGACTCGTGTCGCATCCGAGTGGGTGCGCGACGAGAAGCTGGAGAGGATCCTCAAGAATCCGCCGAAGGTGACGGACGGCGAGGTCATCGTCCACAAGACCAACGGAGCCGTCCGGGCGTAAGCCCCGGCTCGACGCAGGGAGGGTCCGCATCCGTGGGCCCTTTCATGCCATGAGAAACGCATCGTGAAGCTGCGCCCCGCGACGAAGCAGTATCGCTGCCGCCGCTGCGGATACGGCATCAGCCTGAGCCGCGTGTTGCCGCTCTGTCCGATGTGCCAGCGTCGGAACTGGCAGCCGATCCCGATCGCACGCACGTCGCGACAGAGCGTCCAGCTGTGAAAAGGCGCCATGCCTTTGGTGCGGCGAGGCAAAGAACCAGGCATTTATCGCACGGACGAGGGCGTGGACGTCGATCGTGCTGGATTCGTCGACGGCTATGAGCTGTGCGGCGCCCACACTCGTGTACTGCGAGTGGGGAGAGGTACTCGAGCGGTGACGGCCGCGAACTCAGGCGAGGCGCGCGCGTGCGCACTCGACGGATATCTGGCGCTGCGCGAAGCCGACGGCTATCGGGTCGAAACGCGAAGCGGCGTGCAGGCGGTCATTTGCCGCCGCCATCGCTTCTCTTTCATTCTTCGTTGGTTCGCGCACGACGCGGGCGAGCGACGCCTCGTGGTTTCCGTCGACGAGCACGGCGACGTGACGACCGTTGCCGCAGAGCCAGAGCGGTGGTGAGCTAGGGCGGCCCCGGCTACAGTTGTCGTGTCTGCCCGGGCGTGTGCTCGGAGCAAGGAACAGGCGAGATGACTGAGATCGTGGTGTGTCCGGCCTGCGGCGAGGAGACGGGGGGTCCCGTCTGCAGCTCCTGCGGCGCCGAACTGGCGACCGAGCCGGCGGCGGGCTCGCTGCCCAAGCCCGCCGGAAGCGAGCGGGATCAGACGGCGAACGATCAGGATCAGGCAGCGAGCGATCAGGACCAGACGTGGTCGGACCATGACCAGACGGCGAGCGACCGCGATCAGCGGAGCGCTGATGAGGACCAGCACGCTGCCGACGATGATTTCGCGGCCGGTGGCGACGCGCTCGCATACCACAGGAGCGCTCGGGCGCGTAAGCGGTCGGCGCGAGACCGGCACCCGGTGGCGACGATGCGCGACGAGACGGCCACGAAACGGCTTCAAACGGCGGAGGATCGCGATCGAATGGCCGACGATCGCGATCGAGAGGCCGAGCTTCGTGATCGGGGCGGTTCGGGACGTGATTCCCTTGCCCGTCTGCACGATCTGGAGGATGACGCCGGCGGGAGTCGAGAAGATGTTCTTCTGCGGGCCGAGCGCGATCGCCGTCGCGCCGCGGCCGATCGCGCAAAGGCGGCCGACGATCGCAAGCGGGCGGCCGACGACCGTAGACGCGCGGCGGACGACCGGGCCGAGGCGGCGCGAGAGCGCGCGGACGCGCAGCGCAACCAGGCCGAGGCTTCAGACGCGCTGACCGACGCGACGACCGACGAGCTGACAGGGGCGTGGGTGCGCAAGTTCGGTCTCGCCGAGGTGGCGCGCGAACTTGAGCGCGCAGCTCGTACGGGCGCGAAGCTAGTGCTCGCCTTCATCGACGTCGACGGGCTCAAAGAGGTGAATGACAAACGTGGCCACTTGGCAGGCGACGCGCTGCTTCGGCTGGTCGGCGACACCATTCGCGACAACATCCGCGGCTACGACGTGCTCGTTCGCTACGGAGGCGACGAACTTCTCTGCGCGATGCCGAACATCACCGTCAGCGAAGCCCAAGAGCGCTTCGAGCAGATCGGGGCAGCCCTGAGCGCCGCCGGCACTAACTACTCGGTCACATTTGGCCTGGCCGAGGCCGAACCGACAGACAGCCTCCGCGACCTGATCGGCCGCGCGGATGACGCATTGCTCGAAGCTCGCTCCGGCGAAAGCTAACGACGGTGTCGCATGCCAGCGTCGGATCGACGCTCACTCCACGCACTGCTCGACGCCGTCGAGCTCGCAGTTAGGTAGCTACCGAACTACTGGTCCCAGCCGCTTGTTCGGCGGCCGGCCACCGACCCGCCGCACGTGCGCTGACGACGTGCTCAGTCTCTCGTGCGCAAGCCCGAGCAATGGCGCTGAAGTCCGCCTCTGCGTCAAGTAACGCATTTCGCGGCTAACGCGGGCTAGTTGCCTCAGAGCCGCACGCGTTTGTCGCCGTGCGGCTCTGTTGCGAAAGGGCCTAGCGCTGGATGATGTTGTGAATCTCGAGCATCTCGGGCTCGCCCGAAAGCTCAACCCCAACGTCCTTCAGCACTGGCATGAGGCGCTCGCCGAACGCGTCGAACTGCTCCCGCGAGTCCCAGACTTCGCTGACACGGAACTTGTCGTCCGAAGTGAACGCGATGTGGAAAGCAAGCCCATCGGGTGGCCACTCGGGGAGGTCTTCAAGACGTTTCATCGCCTCGTCGTACTTGTCGCTCTTCATGCTAGGTGCTGCGGTGAAGCGAGCGAGCACGCTCGTCTCGCGACGCGTCGCGCCATTCACGGTGGTGGCCATATGGATGGCCTCCTTCTGTGTTGAGTGCTCCCGACAGAGCCGACCTACAAGCGAACACCCCGTACGGCGCTCGACCTGGCGGGCGAGGAATCTGAGTCGGGAGACACCACCACTCTACTCGTCTCCCAGACAGTTCGGGCGGGTCGGCTTCGCTGGTCTATCGAAAGACGCGCGGGCGGGAGTACGCTCTCATCATGAATCGGTTGCGTGCTCTCCTCACACGCCTGAAGGGTGGGCCCCCGAGTGGTCCGCTAACTACGCGAGAGCAGACGACCGCCGATGAGTTGCGGGCGGAGACGCTGGCGAAGGACAGCGACCGGATTGCCCGAGAGCAGAAGGACAACGGCGCCGGCCGCGACGACGACGTCGAGCTGTAGTTTCCTCAGCACCATGGTTCATCCGTGCCGCCGCTGCCCTCACCCGTCTGAAGTGGTCGCCATAGACGGGTGGGGCGACGACGCCTGAGTAGGCGCGGCCGCCCACTACTCGTCATCTGGACAGTACATATGGCCCGAGGCGGGAATCCCCTGCCGAGACTAACGCTCTGGTTACGCCGGACTTTGCGGGCTTCGCAGGAGAGGCTAGTCCGCAAACCGGAGGCGCAGATCCGGATCGGCGCGCACCGCTCGGGGGCCTGCTCACCTTCAATCTGGACCCTCGCCCGGCATCGTCCTCACCCGCGTGCCCTTCTCGGAATATCGCGAAGAGGTTCGCTTGCGATACTCGCATCCATGGGAGAGATCGATCCGCTCGGGACTCGGAGGGACGGCCTCGATGCGTTCCTCGACCAGAAGGTCGAGGAGGGTTACGTCATCGAAACCCGCACCGACACCCACGCGATCATCTCCCGGCGACCGAAAGGCATCAAACGTTTTACGAGCGGTGCCGATCCTGGACGCTACGTGGTCGAGGTCGACGAAGATGGAAACGCCACGATGGGTCTGGCGGAGCCGCGACGCACATGAAGCGATAGCGCCGCCGCCGTTGCGCAAACAGCCGGGTCGCGAACCGATCGCGTCCTGCCCCGCTTTTCCGCCAGCCTAAGTCGAGCGAAGCGTCGGTTAGGACGAACCGGCGTTAACGCCTCACGTTGGTCGGCTCCGTCGTTGCTCGAGCGACGCGTGGGCTCGATGAACGCGTTTGATCAGCCGCTACGAGCTCGAGATGAACCCAGACAGCGATCCAGCACTTCGGTCTGCGCTTCCCCGGAGAGCCGATCTAGCGCGACCACCGCGTCGCGCGACGGAACCACAGCCGGTACGCCGTAGCCGAACTGAGTGAATGGTTACGAGACCTGACTCCGCGTGCGGCGACCGTTCGTAAGCTCGCAGGGCACAGCCCCTGGTGTCGGTCCGTGCCCAGGTCTCCTCGTTCGCTGTAGTGCGGCGGGATCAAACCGCGGTTCGGGCGGGCAGGAGCAACCGGCCGGTCCGCCACGCAAAGGCGAAGATCAGAACGGCTGCCCCGGAGAAGACTCCCAGCGCACCGACGGAGACAGAGGCAGCAAGCGCTTGCGATGTGCCGACACCAGAGGCGGCGAGCGCGGCGGTTCCGGCGCCTGCCTGGGTGGCTGCGCCCGCTGGCCCGATCGGTAGCGCTGCGGCTGCGGCACCGGCGCAGAGAAACAGAAGCGCGAGCGGGAACGAGTAACCGAGTCCGAGCGTGCCGAGGAGGATGAAGCACGCCACCCCGCGGACGAGCCAGCAGCCGGCGACGAACGCCCACGCCTGCGTTGCGCGATGGAGCGAAGTCGTGCGCGGGCTCAACCAGCGGCCGAGCCGGAAGCGCAGCGCGCGTTTGCTTCCGGCGAGGCGTGGCAGGGCGACGATCACCGCGGCGGCCGCGATCCCAGCTCCGGCTACGACCGCGAGCGCGGCGCGCGCGCCGATCCCGGCTCCTGGGAAGGCCACGGCGACGGCGGCGAGCGGCGCGAGCGCGGCGCTGTCGATCAGGCCGAGCATGACAAGCGAGAGGCTGATTGCCCGCAGACCGGCAGGACAACCTGGGTAGCGGCGCACGACCGCGATTCGCATCGCATCGTCGAAGCGGCCGGGAAGCACGACACCGATCAGCGCGGCGCCGCCGTTGCCGGCGACAAGCGCAAGCGGGGAGGGCCGCTCGCGGTTCGTGAACAGCCGTGCCCAGCCGAGTGCCTTCAGCGCCTGGCCAAGGAGAAGCAGCAGCCCGGCCGCCACGAGCAAGCCCGGCTGGCCGCGCGAGAGCGGCCACGACGTGGTCGCGAAATGACGGACAGCCAGGAACGCGAGGAGGAGCATGAAGGCAGCCGACCCGAGACCGAGTCCCCAGCGCGTTCTCCGCGAGTGGCGAAGCTCCCAGAGCGCTCGCATCAGCAGCCGATAGCGGCCCTCAAGCACGACCGGTGCAGCCGTAACGGCGATCCTCGCCACCGGATCCCGATCCAGCTGGGCCACCGGTGCGGGGAGCGTTGGGGTTCGCCTCATGCGCTTCCTTCCACGAACCACCCGCAGCATGCCACCTCGTGCGAGCGCCCACATCGGCGCTCCAGTCGATCAGCCTCGAGGGCTACTCGAAGGACGACGTCGTCAATCTTCCGGGGGAAGGCTGCGAGGGCTCCTGCGCTGGCTGCGGAAGATCGAGAAGCCAAGAGCGCCGCGGTGCGGACGGTGGTCTGATGGAGCGGACGATACCGTCATATTCTGGCGAGCAGATGGACGAGCGTTTGACGGTTCCGGACCAAGGCGGACCAATCAGCGTTGGCGAACGGCCGCGTTAGGTTAGGCGGGATGGGCGAGGGTCGCCGATCGCCGTTGAGCTTGAATTCGTTGCTGTCGGCGGTCGAGGCGGCGCCGCCGGTCGCGGCCGTCGATGTGCTGGCCGGCGCGCTGGCGGAGGCGATCGGTGCCCGCGAGGTGAGCTTCCTGATCGCCGACTTCAGTGGGCAGTCGCTGATACGACTGGGTCACTCGGGCGGGCAAGGACCACTGCGTTTGCAGAGGAGCGAGACTGCGGAGCGGGTGCCGTTGCATGGGACGCCGCAGGGGCGAGCGCTGGCCGCCCAGGCGGTCGAGGTGGTCGCGGAGGACGGCGGCGCTCGCTTGTTCGCGCCGGTGACCAGCCGCGGTGAGGCGGTCGGCGTTCTGGAGTTGGGGCTGGAGGAGTTCCCGGTTGAGCAGACGGTGGCCGATGTGGCGCTCGCGGCGCACTTCCTCGCGTACGTGGTGATCGCCAACCGCCGCTACACCGATCTGTTCGAGTGGGGACAGCGCTCGGTGCCGCTGTCGTTGGCGGCCGAGATCCAGCATCGGCTGTTGCCTGGTGCCTTTACCTGCGAGGCCGGGCAGTTCACGCTCGCCGCCTGGCTGCAGCCGGCGGGTGAGATCGGCGGTGACACTTTCGACTTCTCGCTTGAGCGAGACACGCTGCATGTGTCGATGACAGACGCGATGGGTCACACGATGGACGCCGCTCTGTTAGCGACCGTGTTAGTCGGGGCTCTGCGAAATGCCCGCCGGCGGGGGGTTGCGCTGGCTGAGCAGGCTCGGCTGGCGAATGACGCGCTCGCCGAGCAGGCGAGCGAGGCCCAGTTCGTTACCGGCCTGCTCGTGCGGATTGACCTGGCGAGTGCGACGGCGGGGATCGTCAACGCCGGCCATCCCCCGCCGCTGCGGCTGCGGGGCGGCCAGGTCGAGGACGTTGCGCTGGAGGCTGACCGGCCATTCGGCGTGCAGCGCGGACGCGGCTACCGAGTGCAAGCGCTGCCATTGGAGGTGGGCGACCGGCTGATATTCGTCACGGACGGCATGCTGGAGCGCGACGCCGCGGGCATGAACATCGCCGCCATCCTGGCCGCGGGCATCGATATGCATGCCCGCGAGGCGGTTCAGCACCTCACCCACGCGGTCCTGCAGGCAAGCGGCGGTCAGCTACGCGACGACGCCACAGCGTTGTGTCTCGACTGGCACGGCGGCCCTCCCCGCGACCGCGATGCCACCTCGGGAGCAAACCGGGAGGGGCGACTCGATCAAGCAGCGTCCGCCTGAACGCGCAGGCCGCGGGCGAGCGCGCGAGAGATGATGAGAGCGCTAAGCGGCGTTTAAGGGCGAAGCGCACGGCTCGCGCACACCCAAACCTCTGCGTCATCGATCTTGGCGATTGAGCGAGGAAAGGCCAACCCGGCGCGCATGGGCGTGCACAAACATGTCGACGGGCTCATCCGCTTGGGGCGCCTTACCGCTCACCCTGGTTTCGACACGGGCCAACGAGGCTAAAATCGCCGCGTGGTCGTAGCCGCCTCCACCGTCGCCATCGTCGCGATCGCGGCGGCAGTCATCGTCGTCGCTCTTTTGGCCTGGTACGTCTTGCCACGAGGCGGTCGACGGAAGCGTCCACCTCGCGCTTAGGTAGCTAACGAGCTGAGGTTCGCCGGCTTTGGGCGCGAGCCCGTCGGCTCGAGCGCTTGCGTAGTTGGCATGCGCGACCTCTCATCGAGAGAGGTGGTCATCGTCGCGGCACGGGTGTGATTCCTCGATCTCGTTGTCGATCGAGGAGGTTCCGAGGTGATCCAGCAGGGTCAGGTGTTCAAGCTCAAGGCGAAGGGCGCGGATGGGCAGCCGCTGTGGGCGTACCGGTATCGGCTCGAAGGACGAAGTTCGGCTCGGCCGCAGGTGGGCGGGTTCGCGACTCGCGCGGAAGCACAGAAGGGACTCCGGAAGGCGCTCGATCGGGTCTGTCCTGGCCGCGGTGGCGCGACCACGCTCGCCGAGCTTGTCGAGGAGTACCTGCAGCTGCACCAGGCCGAACCGGTGACGATCGCGAAACTGCGCTGGCTGCTCGGGAAGGCGACCGCAACCCTGGGTCAGGTGGCCTTGTCGGCGCTCTCGCCGAAAGACGTCTACGCCTGGCGGTTGACTGTCCCGGAGGGACATCGCTTCGAAGCGACACAGGCACTTCGGCAAGTGCTGAACCGCGCGGTTACATGGGGACTGATCGACGACAACCCGGCCAAGCGAGGCGTGCCGAACCCGCAGCGGCGCGCGAAGGAGAAACGGCCGTTCGAGTCGTGGCAGCAGATCGAGGCGATCGGCGCACAGCTCGGTGCGGTGTACGGACCAATGGTCGTGTTCGCCGCAGCGACCGGGCTTCGACCTTCGGAACTGTTCGCGCTCGAGCATCGTGACATCGACCTCAGCGCCGGCGTTGTCTACGTGCGGCGGGCGTACGCGAACGGTCGGCTCAAGCACACCAAGACGCGGCTGAGCACCCGCGCGGTGCCGCTGCAGGCGAAGGCGCTCGAGGCGCTCGACCGCCTGCCGCCGACTCGGAGCTCACTGCTCTTCCCGAACTCACGCGACAGCTACATCGACTTCCGCAGCTTCGGCCGTCGCCACTGGAAGCCAGCTCAGGTCAAGGCGGGCATCGAGCCGCTGCGCCATCTCTACGACTTGCGGCATACCTACGCCACGTTCGCACTGCGAGCCGGCGTCTCAGTGTTCGCGGTCTCCCGCTTCATGGGTTCCAGCATCGCGATGATCGACCGCCACTACGGCCACCTCGCCCGCGACAGCCGCGAACACGCCGTCTCCCTGCTGGACGCGCTCGCGCTCGAACGGGCCGTGGACGCTGGGTGGACGTCGCGGCGGAGACCCGCAAAGCCGCTCGACAGCAGCACTTCGCGGCCTCGCAGCACCCGGTCCCGGCGAGCGGTGGACGCTCGGTGGACGCCGCGCCTCGTTCTCGTCGCCTCAGTCGACAACGAAAGGGGCTGATCAGCAGGAACTTCGCGAAGCCCTCTAACGGACTCGAACCGTTGACCCCCTCCTTACCATGGAGGTGCTCTACCAACTGAGCTAAGAGGGCGGGTGCGAGGATGGTAGCCGCGATGACGGCGCGCGAGGGATACGTCGACTTCCGCGGGTACCGCACCTGGTACCGCGCCGTCGGCGACCTCGACGCTGGAGCCACGCCGCTGCTCGCGCTCCACGGCGGGCCGGGCTCGACGCACAACTACTTTGGCCCGTTCGAGGGGCTCGCTCCCGAGCGGCCGGTCGTCCTCTACGACCAGATCGGCTGCGGGAACTCGGACCGGCCGACCGACATCGAGTGGAACGTCGACGTCTTCCGCGACGAGGTCGTAGCCGTGCGCGACCAACTCGGGCTCGAGCGCATTCACCTGCTCGGGACGTCCTGGGGCGGGATGCTAGCCCAGGAGCACGTTCTCTCCGGTGCGGGCGGGATCGTCTCGTTGATCCTCAGCTCGACGCTCGCGAACAACGCGTTGTGGAACGAGGAGCAGCTGAAGCTGAAGGCGGAGCTTCCGCCCGAGGTGGTCGAGGTTCTC
>DASTZE010000136.1:0-6181 GCA_035764425.1 Gaiellaceae bacterium | reverse complement strand
CGGCTGGCGGCCGACGGCGAACGGACTGCGGCCAGCGGCCGACGGCGATCGGAGTGCGGCCAGCGGCGATCGGCGGACGGTCTGCAGCTGGCGGCGATCGGTGCGGCTGGCGGCGGACGGCTGACGGCGGTCCGTCTGCGGCGGCGATCGGTCGGCGGTGGTCGACGCGCAATCGCGGTCGGTGGCAGCGCCTACTCTGCAGCGCGCACAACACGGCTCCTCGAGGCATGCCAATCGTCCCTTTGACGACAGTAGCGGCTCCCGACATCGGCAGCCTCGCGTTCATGAACCACCTCGCGGCCGCCGCAAGCGTATCGGCTACGTGTGCAACGCGGTTCCGAGCGTCGACTACCGCGTGCTCGGCTGCCTCACCCACGCCGAGCAGGGCGAGGGGCAGATCCCCCCAATCCCCCGATTCCGCGCTCGAGCATTCCGCTATCTCTGGTCGCGGCGCGTTGATTGCTCATGCCTTCGGCGCCAGGCACCGTCGCAGCGCCTCGAAGATCAATTGTTCGAGGGTCACGTCGGTCCCCATCGCGCCCACAGCCGCGATGACCGCTGCATGCGCGATCGGCGACTTCCAGCCGAGGCTGGTCAACGCCGCCTTGGCCTGGCTCTGCAAGGTCGTCGCGGCGAGCCTGCTGGTTGCGCCCACGTGGGCGCCGGTCTCGACGGCCGACGCGGAGCTGGCTGGGGCGACCCGGAGATCGGTCGACAACGATGCTTGCGCCGGGCGATGGACCTCGAGCTGGTCGGCGGTTCCGGAGATCGTCAAGGCGCCGCGGTGGTGGGCGAGGTGGCAGCTCGAACATTATGCCGAGTACCCGGTTATGCCGCGTAGCCGCGTGGTTCTCGTCGACGAGGCGGTTGCCCACGCGGCATAATCCGGTCGCGTGATCCTTGCTCCCACCGGCTCGATGGCCGGGAAGGAGGAGCCATGGACGCAGTCGCTACGGTCCGGATGTCCGGGCCTCTTACCCACCATGTCGAGGGCTTCGCAGCGGAGCTTCGGTCGTCGGGCTACACGGAGTTGTCGCTGGCAAATCAGCTGCGGTTGCTCGCCGACTTCAGTCGCTGGCTCGAGGCGGCGGGCGTCGCTTTCGAGGATATCGATCCGACGGTTCTGAAGAGGTTCCTGTCGAAGCGACGGCGGACACACACGCACTTCGTTTCGGAGCGCGCAGTTCGGCCGCTGATGGACTACCTGCGCGGCGTCGGCATCGTGAAGAAGATCGAGGTAGCCAAACCCCGACGCAGTGGACTGCTCGTCGCCTACGAGCGGTATCTCGTCGAGGACCGCGCGGTAGGGGTAGGGCATCGAGCGCTATGCCTTGCCGTCGCCGACGAGTTCCTCGACAGAGGTTCGCGTGACGTGAAGGCCCTCACCGCGGCTGATGTCACGCACTTCGTCGGTAGCGACAAGACAAATCTCTCGGGTCGGTTGACGGGGTTGCGTTCGATCCTGCGCTTTCTGTTCGTCACCGAGCGGGTTGCGACCAATCTCCTCTATGCAGTGCCGAGATCGCCGCACTGGAAGCAGCGCTCGCTGCCCAGACCGCTCGAGCCTGATCAGCTCGCGGCGGTTCTGTCGACGTGCGATAGGCGTTCCTTGGTGGGACGTCGCAATTACGCGGTGCTTCTCATGATGGCGCGGTTGGGTCTTCGCGCCGTCGAGGTCGCCGTGCTGGGTCTTGAAGACGTCGACTGGCGAGTCGGTGAGATCGTCGTGCACGGCAAGGGCCGCGTGCGCTCACGGCTGCCGCTCCCCGTCGACGTTGGCAAAGCGATCGTCGACTACCTGCAGCGCGCGAAGCGCCATGTGACCGCGCACTCAGTGTTCGTTGGTTGTCGAGCGCCTTACAGCTCGCTGACTTCAGGTGGCGTCATCGGGATCGCAAAGACGGCGCTCCGTGCCGCGGGGATCGCAGGTGGTGCCCATCGCCTGCGTCACACCGCCGCGACCCAGATGCTGAGGAAAGGCGCCTCGTTGACGGAGATCGCGCAGGTCTTGCGGCACCGGCACGTAAACACGACCGCGATCTACGCCAAGGTCGATCATGATCGTCTTCGCGAGCTCGTCCGCCCATGGCCGAGCAAAGACGTTGCAGCGGTCCGTGAGCTGGCCTGGGCGTGGCCGGGCGGTGCCGCATGACCGCGCTCGCCAAGGCACTGAGCGGCTACCTGCGCGTCCAGCGTGCACTCGGCTTCAAGCAGAAGCAGGCCGGCGAGATGCTTCCCGCCTTTGTCCGCTATCTGGAGGACCGCGGCCTGACACACGTGACGACCACGGCCGCGCTGGCATGGGCCGCGCTGCCGCGCGATCGCGATCCACGTTGGTGGAGCAAGCGTCTCAGCGTGGTCCGCGGGTTCGCCAAATATCTGCACCTGCTCGACCCTTGTAGCGAGGTGCCGTCGACCGAGCACTTCGTGGCCCGCTACAAGCGTCGAAGGCCGTACGTCTACGAAGCAGCCGACATCACGGCCTTGCTGGCAGCCACCAGCACCTTGAAGGCGCCGCTTCGCATCGCCACGTACAAGACGCTGCTCGGGCTCCTCGCGGTGACCGGCATGCGTGTCAGCGAAGCGATCGCGCTCGACGACGCCGACTTCGATCGGCGCCGCGCTGTGCTCATGATTCGCGAGACCAAGTTCGACAAGTCGCGCGAGGTTCCGCTCCACCCATCGGCGGGTCGCGCTCTGGTCGACTACCGGCGCCTTCGCGACCGGCTGGTCCCTCGCCAGCGGACGTCGAGCCTGTTCGTCTCCACCGCCGGCACGCGGTTGTTCTACCAAAACGTTCACGAGACGTTCCTGCGGCTCGTCTATGCGGCCGGGCTCGGCGGCCGACGCCCCCGACCGACGATCCACGACCTTCGGCACACGTTCGCAATCCGGACCGTGCTCGACTGGCATCGCGCGCAGGTCGATGTTGAAGCCCGCCTGCCTTTGCTCTCGACCTACCTGGGCCACATCGGTCCGGAGTCGACCTACTGGTACCTGACGGCGGTCCCGGAGTTGCTCGAGGCGGCTACCGCCCGGCTCGAGCGGTTCTCGAAGGTGACGCTGTGACCCTCGTCGCCGGTCTCCTCGAAGCGTTCTTCACCGACCGCCTGCAGCGGCAGCGAAACGCCAGCCCCCATACCGTCGCCGCGTACCGCGACACGTTCCGGTTGCTCCTGGTGTTCGCGCAGCAGCGCGTTCGCAAACCACCATCTGCGCTCCCAGTTGCTGCGCTCGACGCACCGCTGATCGCCGCCTTCTTGCAGCACCTCGAGTCGAAGCGCGGCAATTCCATCCGCACGCGCAACGCGCGGCTTGCCGCGATTCACTCGTTCTTTCGATTCGTCGCCCTCGAGGAGCCCGCGCACAGCGCGACGTGTCAGCGCGTGCTCGCGATCCCGGTCAAGAAGGCCGAGCGCAAGCTCGTCACCTCTCTCGATCGCGCCGAGCAAGAGGCGCTGCTCGCAGCGCCAGACCGCGCGACGTGGCTCGGCCGCCGTGACCACGCGATCATCGCGCTCCTGTTTCAGACAGGCCTGCGCGTGTCCGAGCTGTGCGGCCTTCGGTGCGAAGACATCGTGTTGTCGACGGGCGCCCATGTTCGCTGTCGCGGTAAGGGCCGCAAAGAGCGGTGCACACCGCTCACTCGTCCGATGGTCGCCGTGCTTCGTGCATGGATGGCGGAGCGCGCGGGCCTGCCGCACGAGCCGGTGTTCCCCAGTCGCCGCGCCTCAGTTCTCAGCCGCGATGCCGTCGAGCGACTGATTGCGAAGCACGTCGCCCTTGCGGGCGCGAGGTGCCGCTCCTTCTCCAGGAAGCGGGTCACGCCACACGTGCTGCGTCACACCACCGCAGTCACGTTGCTTCAGGCCGGCAACGATCGCGCCGTCATCGCGCTCTGGCTCGGCCACGAATCGATCGAGACCACGCAAATGTACCTCGACGCCGACCTCTCCATGAAGGAGCGTGCGCTCGCCCGCACGGCGCCGCTGCGCGTGGGGCCTGCTCGCTATGTGCCCGAAGACCACGTTCTCGCCTTCCTGAACGCGCTCTGATTATGCCGCGTAAAGCCTCAGTGTCCTCGTCGAGAGCACCCGCCGTACGCGGCATAACCGGGTACTCGGCATAATGCTCGTTATGCCGCGCGCGGCATAAATCCCACAGGAGGGCGAGGTTCGAAGGGTCGTGGCTGCCGCCATCGGCGCGGTGAACGAGATGGTGGATCTCGAGGCCGCGGGCGGAGCGGCAGCCGGTTATGTGTCGCGACACATAACGGGCTTTATGTAGCGGGCTTGGTTATGTGGCGGGGGAGCGGCATCGTCGTGAAATCGCTGTGGCTTACGTCGAGGCGCGGCACATAACGCGTCAACGTTCGAGGAAGGCGAGCAGGCCGGTGGAGGGCTTGAAGCGAACCTGCACCTCCGGAGTGAGGCCTGCAGCTTCGAGTGCCTGGCGCTTCATTTCAACGTCAGCCTCGAGGTACTGGTGGGTGGTCTGGATATCCGAGTGACCAAGCCACGCACGGATGACGGCAAGGTCGACGCCTGCCTGAAGAAGACGCATCGCGGTCGTGTGCCGGAAGGTGTGCGGTGAGATCGATCGACCCTGGAAGCTCGGAACGTGCCTCGACGCGACGCTGACCGCGCGACGAACGATGTGCGTCAACCCGAACCGCGTCAGACGTTTGCCCTTTGCGTCGACGAACACCGGTCCCTTGGCATCCGGGGTGAGCAGGCGCTCGTCGAGCAGATCACCCAGGATCGCGGCGAGGTCAGGGGCGAGCGGCACCACACGTTGCTTCGATCCCTTTCCTTGGATGAGTACTTGGCGCGGCTTGTTGAGAGAAAGGTCAGCAGCACGTACGCCGAGCGCTTCGGAAGCTCGTGCACCGGTGCGCAGGAGAAACAGGAGCAACGCGTGATCGCGCCGACCTCGAACGGTCTGTCGGTCCGGAGCCGCAAGAAGAGCCTCGACCTCCGGTGGCTGAAGGAAACCGACGACATATTTGACGGTGCGCTTGGGGCCGATGCCGAGGATGCGTTGCGCGAGTGCGACCGCAGCCGGATCGGAGAAGGCGACGTGCCTGAAGAACGAATGGATGACCGCCAAACGCGCGTTGCGTGTGCGCGGGCTATTTCCGCGCTCGCTTTCCAGGAAATCGAGGAAGGCCAAGACCAGGTCATAGCTGATGTCCTGGATATCGAGGCGATCGATCGGCTTGTCGATCTTGGACGAGACGAACTGCAGCAGAAGTCGCAGCGCATCTTTGTATGCGCACAATGTAGCGGGGCTGGCCTGGCGCTGCCGAATGAGTCGCTGGATGAAGAACGACTCAACAAGTCCGCCAAGCGCAGGGCTACTCGTCCTCGACACGAGATCCCATCACCGGCCCGAGGCGATCGGTGACGACGCCCAGCAATTCCGCCGTCGCGGTTAGGTAGTACGAGGTGCTCGTGTAGTGCACGTGACCCATATAGGTCGCCAGAGCCGGTAGGCTTGCTTGCACCTGGACTCCGGCCCGGTACCAGGCGACGAGCCTGCCCACGGCAAACGTGTGGCGAAGCGAGTAGAAGGTGGGGCGCTTGCCGCGCGCAGGACGCAAATCGAGCTTCCGCACCAACTGTCGAAAGAGGTACTCGACCGTGTACGCTTGAAAGCGCCGGCCTCGAGAACCGAGGAAGAACGCCGTCTCGGCGGTCGCCCCCGGAATCTGATCGCGCATCGCCGCGTACGCGCGCAGAACGTCGAGGGTCGTTGCGTGAACGGGCACCAACCGGTCCTTGTCGAACTTGGTGCGACGAACAATGAGGATTCCCGTTTCGAGATCCACGTCCGATAGATCGAGCCCCAAGACTTCTCGAAGCCGCAACCCACTGCTCGCGGCGAGTCCGAGCATTGCGTGAAACCCCCGATTCGAGACCGGGTGTCTTTGTCGGAATTCGGCGACTCGAGCCAGGAGACGCGCGAGATCTTCGTCGGTGAAGATGTAGGGCGGCGGCTGGGTCCGCGTGCGGAAGATAGCCTTGGGATCGAGTTTCGGGGTGCTCGGATCAAAGGTGGCCAGGTACTCCGCGAAGTGCCGGACGACGAGATAGCGTCGCGACGGAATCGTGGTCGTCACATCGGGCACGGCCATGGCGAAGCTGCGTGCGAGCTGCTCGAGCAACGGACCCTGGTGATC
>DASTZE010000135.1:0-7682 GCA_035764425.1 Gaiellaceae bacterium | reverse complement strand
GGCTGCGTCGAGGCCTACGCCGGCCGCGCGAGCATGGAGCGCCAGGCGCGCCGGCTCGTCAAGCGCGGCCACAAGACGAGCCTCTTCAAGATCATGGAGCAGCGCGGCCGCGACCGCCTCACCTCGGGCACGTTCGCCAGGGCGCTCGACGGCGGCGACGCCATGGCGAGGAAGCTGATCCACCAGGCGGCATGGGCGCTCGGCGTCGGGATCGCCTCGGCGCAGAACCTGCTCGACCTGGAGGCGATCGTCATCAGCGGCGGGCTCGGCGACCGGCTCGGCAAGCCGTTCGCGGATCGCATCGTCGCGAACATGAAGCCGCACCTCTTCGTCCGCGACGACCCGCCCGCCGTGCTCGACACCGGCCTGGGCGAGCTCTCGGGCGCGATCGGGGCCGCCGTCCTCGCGGGCGGGTAGCCCGATCGCGCCCGATCGGTCTAGGCTGCCTCGGCCTCCACTTCCGCCTCGGCGAGGTCCACGTCCGGCGCCTCGACGAGCGCCGGCCGCGGCCGCACGCGGATCGCGGTCGCGACTACGCCGATGCCGGCGGCGACGACGGAGACGGCAACGGCTGCCTGGAACCCGTCGAGCAGCGCCTGCGGCGACCCGTCAGCACCCGTCGCCGCGCTGTTCACGGCCGTGGTCACGGCCAACACGAGCGCGCCGCCGAACTGGAACGACGTGTTGACGAGGCCGCTGGCGAGCCCCTGCTCGGACGGAGCGATGCCGTTGGTCGCCGCGATGTTCAGCGGGCCGTAGCCCAGGGCGAAGCCGAAGCCGGCCAGCAGGAACGTCGGCAGCATCACGGCGAGGTAGCCGGAGTCGAGCCCGATGCGCAGGAACAGGAGGTAGCCGAGGCTCGTCGAGGCGAGGCCGGCCACGATCAGGCTGCGGATGCCGAAGCGCATGACGAGCGGGGCGATCCGCGGTGCAAGGAAGGCAACAAGCACGCCTGCGGGAAAGATCGCCAGGCCGGTCTCGAGCGGCGACCAGCCACGCAGCTGCTGCATGTAAAGCGTCGCGATGAACTGGAAGCCGAACCAGCCGCCGATGAGCATCATCGCGCCGAGGTTGGCCTGGACGAGCGTGGCCGAGCGGAGGATGCCGAGGCGCACGAGCGGAACGGCCACGCGACGCTCGACCGCCGCGAACGCGGCCAGGAGCACCGCCACGGCTGCGAACGACCCGAGCGTCCGGGCCGAACCCCAGCCGACCCGCGGCGCCTCGACCACGGTGAAGACGAGCAGCAGCATGGCCGCCGTGAGCGTCACCGCGCCGATGACGTCGAACGAGCGCCGGACGCGGGCGACGGCGGCGTCCGCGGGGACGAGCCGGGTCGCGGCGAGGAGGGTCGCGAGGGCGATCGGGGCCGGAAGGAAGAAGGCCCACCGCCAGCCGATCTCGGTCAGGAGCCCGCCGAAGACGAGCCCGAGCGAGAAGCCCGTCGCGCCGGTGGCGGTGTAGATCGAGATGGCCTTGTTGCGGGCCGCGCCCTGGGCGAAGCTCGTAGTGATGATCGAGAGCCCGGCGGGTGCCGTGAAGGCGGCGCTGACGCCCTTCACGAAGCGCGTGGCGATGAGCAGCGACCCGTCGTTCGCGAAGCCTCCGAGCGCGGAGGCGAAGACGAACACGCCGAGGGAGATGAGGAACATCCGCCGCCGCCCGAACAGGTCGGCCGCCCGTCCGCCGAGCAACAGGAACCCGCCGTAGCCGAGGACGTACGCGCTCACCACCCACTGCAGCGAGCTGGTCGACATGCCGAGATCGGTGCGGATGGACGGAAGGGCGACGCCGACCATCGAGACGTCCATCGCGTCCAGGAAGAGGGCCGAGCAGAGGACGAGCAGCATCCCCCACACGCGGGGACCGAACCGCTCGGCCGGGGTCTGAGGTGAGGCTGTTAGCGCAGTCATCCCGAGATGCTGCCGACGGCCTGAGCCTGGTACCAGAGCGCGTTTATCCTGGTATCAGCAGTACCACTCTCCGGCTCGGCCGGTCGGCCATACTGAATCGCAGATGGCGCTTGTCGAGACCGAGATCCCGCTCGAGACGGTCGCCCCGGTGCCCGTGCAGAACGGCACGGACGTCCGCCGGCGCGAGCTCGGGGCGTTCGTCCGCAGCCGCCGGGAGCGCGTGCAACCGGAGCAGGTCGGGCTGCACTCGGCCCGACGCCGGCGCACGCCCGGGCTCCGCCGCGAAGAGGTCGCCCAGCTCGCCGGGGTCGGGGTCACCTGGTACACGTGGCTGGAGCAGGGGCGCGACATCCGCCCCTCGGCGCAGGTGCTGGACGCGATCGCGCGGACGCTGCAGTTCGACGCCCATGAGCAGGCGCACCTCTTCACGCTCGCGGGCGTGGCCACCACCACGATCGCCAACCAGTGCCTCGAGCTGTGCCCGACCGCCCAGTCCATCATCGACCAGCTCGAGCCGTACCCCGCGGCGGTCGTCAACGACCGCTTCGACATCCTCGCCTACAACCGCGTGTACGCCACCTTCTTCGACGATCTGGACGCCATCCCGATCGAGGACCGCAACCTGCTCTGGCTGCTTTTCACGGATCCCGCCGTGCGCCGCAACATCGTCGATTGGGACGACGTCGGCCGACTGGTGGCCGAGTACCGCGCCGCGATGGCCGAGCACCTCGACGAGCCCGCCTGGGAAACGCTGGTGGCGCGGCTGCGCGACGCCTCACCCGAGTTCGGGGCGTTCTGGGAGCGCCACGACGTGCGGGGACCCGACAGCCGCACGAAGCGCGTGCGACATCCGGCCCTCGGCCTGATCGCGATCACCTACACGAACCTCTGGCTCGGTCAGCGGCTGGGAACGCGGATCATCGCGTACACGCCCGCCGACGAGCGCACGCGCGCGAAGCTGGTCGAGCTGCACGCATCCTTGCCGGCCCGCGCGTAGCGGCGTTTGTGTAGTCGTACGGCTTCGTCCGTCACGACTACCAGGGAGCGACCTATGCCGGTGAACGAAGCAAGCTCCGAGGAGACGCCCTACGGCCGCTACGTCACGTCGGCCGGCTGGTTCGTGCTCAATCTCGCCGACGCGCTGGCCGTCCGCAACGAGGCGAAGGGCGGCGCGACGTATCCGCTGGAGGCGCGAGCGGCCCCGTTCGGCGACTTCGGCGTGAACGTCCGGGTGCTCGCGCCGGGCCAGCCGAGCGCGATGTACCACGCGGAGAGCGGCCAGGAGGGCTTCCTGGTCCTGTCCGGCGAGTGCACGCTCGTCGTCGAGGAGGAGGAGCGGACGCTCCGGCAGTGGGACTACTTCCACTGCCCGCCCGAGACGCGGCACGTCTTCGTCGGGGGCGACGAGCCGTGCGTCGTCCTGATGATCGGGCTGCGGCCCGAAGAGGAGACGCTCTACTACCCGGTCAGCGAGATCGCCGCGAAGCACGGGGCGTCGGTCGCGAAGGACACCTACGACCCGGACGAGGCATACGAGGACTGGCCGGGCGAGTACGAGCCGGTGCGGCTCGAGTTTCCGGGCTAGGCGCCGAGCTCGTCTGTCCGGTCGGGCATCATCCTCTGACGAAGAGGCTCGCAGACCGCGCCCGCCGCGCCGGCAGACGCGGTGCGACTCGGTGCCCGTTAGGCGCTGGCACGGCCTGTGAGCACGGCTGCGGCCCGCTACAGTGGGTCTGACCTAGCGGGGATGCCGCAGAGGCTCTGCCTCCTCTCTTCGACTCCCATCACCGCGCCGGGCATTCTCGGGAAGAGCCCGCACGCGGCCTCTCTCGAAGCCGCGAACGGAGAGGAGCCCAATGCAGCACGACGCGACACTCGGAAGCGGGCAATCGCCCGAGACGGTCATGGTCTTCGGAACCTGCGAGCTGACGGCCACGCAATTGCGGATCGGCGGACGCGAAGACCTCCTCGATCTACTGATGCGAAGCGGTGTCAAGCGCTTCGCTGCAGAGCGGATCCTCGAGATCCATTGCAGCGACGACGCGAGCGCCGGCCGCGCGCGGTCGCACGCGACGTCGCGGGCGGCAGGTCCCCGCTAGCCGGCCGCGCCGCCGTCCCGGTTGTCATCGTCGCGTTCGCCGCTGCCCGCCCCGGGTTGGGTCGTCGCCCCGGACGGCAGCGATTCGACGAGTCGCAACCTCTGCTCGGGAGCGTCGGCCGGCACGTCCAACGACGCCGCCTCGCCGACGAGACGCAGGTGCGCTGCTTTCCGCTTGCGCTCGAGTTTCAGCGCGCGCTTCTCGCGGACTGCGCGCTCGCGCGCCTGCTTCGCCATCGTCTGTCGCTTCTTGCCGGCGCTCACGCCTGCCCCCTTCCGTCGGCCGGCGTTCGGCTCACGGCGCGCGGTGCCCGGCCGCCGCGATTACCCGAATCAGTCCCTCTAGCTCCTCGATCAGCGAGCGGTGCGCGAACGCATCGTCTGCGCGGAGGTCGGCCACCGCCTTGACAGCCGCAACCGTGACGCGGTCGGCCCAGGCGGACTCGTACGCGCTCAACGTCTTGCCCGCCAGCGGAAGTCACCCACCTCGGGGATCGAGCGCATCGGCGACGTGCTCGGCGACGCCGAATTTTTCCACGACCACGTAGGCGTCTGTCTCTTGGACCTCGTTGACCATCCGGAACATGGACTGGTTCCGCGCCGCGCGAACCTCACGCTCATTCTCCTGCACGTCCCCTTCCGACATCGGACTCCCTTCGGCCGGTACTCACGAAAGGGGATGTCCCGTTGGGCACCCGCCTGGCGGCGGTGCACACAAAGAAGGCGCGGAAGCGGGGCCCCCTAGTAAGCCCCTCAAGGTAACGAGCGTCCGCGAGCGCCGCCGTCCGAATCTGCTCACACTGCTCACACAACGCAATGACCGTCCAGAGCGGCCCAACGGCTCCTCGACCAGCGCGCACCAGTGCTCCGGCCTGAACAGGAAGGCCCGCGGTTGCGGGCCTGACAACGGAGAAGGAGGGATTCGAACCCTCGAGGCAGGGATTTCCCCACCTAACGCCTTAGCAGGGCGCCGCCTTCAGCCACTCGGCCACTTCTCCCAGAGGCCGCAGGATACCGCACCTCCTCGGCGGTCTCCGTTCGCCGCCGGGGAGGATCACCCTTCAGGGGGAGGCTTCCGGACAGGGCGCCGCGCACCTTGAGAGGGCCGGCCTCCCCCCTCATCCGGCATGGCACCTGGCGTCGCCCGTTTCGGTTGTCCGAGGCGGGCTTCGTCACGTCTTGGGCCGGTATACGACCGGCGCGAGCGTCACGACGACGGCCGGGGCGACCGCCAGCGCCGGCACCACCCGCGCGAAGCCGGCCACGACCATCGCCAGCGCCGCGACCGGCGTCAGCACCGAGCACCAGAGCGCGAGGCGGCGCCGCAGGGGGAACGCGTCGGCCGCGATCGATCCGGCGCCGACGATGAAGAGCACGACGGCGAAGAGCCACAGCAGCCCGAAAACGTCCGGCTCACCGACGAGGAGCGCAGCGGCGAGCGCCGCGAGCGCGACCACGATGCAGATGCCCCGCAGGATGGTCACGGGCCCGTCAGCTCACCCCGGTAGTGATCGAGGACGCGTCCGCGTTCGTCGACGAACGTGTAGGTCACGCCCCGCTCGTCTGCCCGCACGCGCAGCGCGCCGTAGTCCAGCAGCGAGAACGAGCCCGGCGTGGCGAGCGTGAACCGCTCGTCGCCCGGGCCCTCGCCGCCGGTCCCGACCGTGAACATCAGGTTCCCGCCGATCAGCCGGCGCTCGTAGCGGTGGAGGTGGCCAGCGATCACGGCGGCCACATGCCGCTCGCGGAAGAGGCGGATGATCGGGTTCCCGGGCTTGAGCGGCCGGTGCACGACCACGAAGCGGACGGCCGGGCCGGGCCGGGCGAGCTGTCGCTTCGCGTAGGCGTACGCGCTCTGGTCCGCCGACGTGAGGCCGAGCAGGACGATCTGCACGGGGCCGTAGCGGACGGTGTAGCGGCCCCCTTTGCCCGGGAGGTGCAGGGCAGAGGTGACGGCTGCGCCGTTCCGCCAGAAGACGTCGTGCTCGCCGAAGGTTGCCCAGAGCGGTGCGTTGGCCATCACGGGCGCGAGCGGCTTGAAGATGTTCCGGTCGAGGACCTGCGG
Source organism: Gaiellaceae bacterium (assembly GCA_035764425.1). Taxonomy (GTDB): domain Bacteria; phylum Actinomycetota; class Thermoleophilia; order Gaiellales; family Gaiellaceae; genus JACVRM01. The sequence continues at coordinate 1,606 of DASTZE010000135.1, read as the reverse complement.
GAAGGCGGCCAGGTAGCTGTTGTCACCGGCAGTGACGACGAACGCCGGCCGTCCCGCCGCGAGCACCTTGCCGACCGCGTACTCGTGGTCGTTGCCCGAGCCGTAGTCGCCGATCGCGCCGAAGTCGATCGGCTGCGCGAGCGTCCGCGGCGCCGTCGTGAAGCTGCCGGACGCGCGCGCCTTGCCATCGACCGCTGCCGCCCACGCATAGACGGTGCCGGGCCGCAGCCTCGTGAAGCGGCCGTTGCGCGCGACGACGGGCGAGCCCGTCGGGCTCACCGCGCGTAGCTCGACCGGCGCCCCACCGCGGACCCTCCACGCCAGCGCCGCCGAGTCCGTCGACAACGAGGTGAGGAACGGACCGCGCTCGAACGGGCCCGAGCTCGGCCCGAGCAGGTACCGCTCCCAGTACACGAAGACCGCCGCCACGATCAGGACGAGGAGCGCGCAGAGCATGCTCACGCCGATCAGCGCGCGCCGCAGGCGGCGCACCGAGACCGGCAGCGCTTCCATCAGCGCCGTTCTATCGGTGCGAGACCGTCCTGAGGGTTTGCCCCGCCGTGAAAGCGTGGTAGAAGAATCGGAGTCACACGGGTCGAGGCACCCGCCGTGCGGCCGGCCCTGCGAATGTCGAGGAGGAGAACATGGCAAGAGTTGCCGTTTTCGCCGGGCTCATCGCGTCCCTCGTTGCCCTCACCGTCTCCGGAGCCGCCGCGAGCAGCGGACTGTCCTCGACGTACGTCCTCGCGGGGATCGAGACGGCCTTCCCCACTGGCAACACGAGCACATTCGGCGGCGCCGCCGTCGGCGCGGGGGGCGACGTGGGCAAGTGGAAGGCGAGCGTCGTACACGCTTCCCTCGCACACTGCCCGTTCGGCTCGGGCTCGAGCTGCGCGATCACCGGCGGCACGTTCTCGCTGAGCACGAACAGCGGACAGCTGGCCGGCAACTTCGTGTCCCCGGGCTTCGTCACGCCGATCTCCCAGCAGAGTGGGTGCGGCAAGCAGGTCTACGGCGTATCCGGAACGGTCGCGTCGCCGGCCGGCACCGGGTCGTTCACGGCCACGCTGACGCACTACCGGACGTCCGTCTTCGGAGTATGCCTCCCGTACTTCGCGACCATCACCGGCTCGCTTCACCTCAGCTGACCAACACGCGCGCGAGCCCGCTGAACCGCCGCGGTTTCGGCGCCATCGTCGCGTGCGATCTGCCGAGCTAGCTCGGTCTCCGCCCTCAACACCTGCTCGGCCGTGCGGCGGCTCGGCTGCGTCCGGACGTAACTTCGAACCGTCGAGCGCGGCCCCGCGAGCGCGTCGAGCTCGGCGGGCGTGACGACGCCGAGTTCGACCTCGGGCGCCATCAGCTCGCGCATCCACTCGCGTTCGATCGAGACGGTGTTCCGGTAGACCCAGACGAAGACGGAGATGAGCGCACCGGCGACGAAGGCGGGCACGATCCAGCCCAGCGTGCCGGCGCCCCCGATCGCGGCACTTGCGTCCCACAGGCCGTGCATCAACATCGCCGTCAGCATCAAGCCCGCACCGAGCCACCTGCGCGCCGGCACATCGGGCCGTCCGATGAACCAGACCAGCCCGGCGCCGAACAC